>NZ_BPQM01000096.1 GCF_022179245.1 Methylobacterium gregans | reverse complement strand
GCCCCTTTTCCATGGCCGGATGGTCCCGGATCCCGAAGGTCCGGGACCATTGGCGGGTGCAGGGCAGAGCCCTGCGGGCGCGTCACGCCGCGCGGGCGAGCTTCGCCTTCTCCTGGGCGAAGGCCCAGTCGAGCCAGGGGAAGAGCGCTTCGAGATCGGCGGTCTCGACGGTGGCGCCGCACCAGAGACGCAGGCCCGCGGGCGCGTCGCGGTAGGCGCCGATGTCGAGGGCCACGCCCTCGGCTTCCAGCCGCTCGACGATGCCCGAGGCCACGGCCGCCACCGCCGCGTCGCCCTTGGCCAGCACGTCCGGATCGGCGATCACGAGGCAGACGCCGGTGTTCGAGTAGGTGGACGGATCGACCGCGAGGTGACCGATCCAGGGCGTGCGCGCCACCCAGGCATGGACCGCGGCGGCGTTGGCGTCGGCCCGGGCGTGGAGCGCGTCCAGACCGCCGATCGATTCGGCCCAGCGCAGGGTGTCGATGTAGTCCTCGACCGCGAGCATCGAGGGCGTGTTGATGGTGTCGCCCCGGAAGATGCCCTCGATCAGCTTGCCGCCCTTGGTGAGGCGGAACACCTTCGGCACCGGCCAGGCGGGGGTGTGGCTCTCCAGGCGCGCCACGGCGCGGGGGGAGAGGATCAGCATGCCGTGCGCGGCCTCGCCGCCCATCACCTTCTGCCAGGAGAAGGTGAGCACGTCGATCTTGTCCCAGGCGAGGGCTTGAGCGAAGGCCGCCGAGGTGGCGTCGCAGATCGTGATGCCCTCGCGGTCGGCCGCGATCCAGTCGCCGTTCGGCACCTTCACGCCGGCGGCGGTGCCGTTCCAGGTGAAGACGACGTCGTTGTGCTTCGTGTCGATGGCCGAGAGATCAGGCAGGGTGCCGTAGGGGGCCTTGTGGATGCGCGGGCTGATCTTCAGCTCGGAGAGGGCGTCGGTGACCCATTCGAGGCCGAACGCTTCCCAGGCCGCGACCTCGACGGTCCGCTCGCCCAGCATGGTCCACATGGCCATCTCGACCGCGCCGGTGTCGGAGGCCGGCACGATGCCGATGCGGTAATCCGCCGGCACCCGCAGCACCGCGCGGGTGCGGTCGATCGCCTCCTTCAGCTTCGCCTTGCCGAGGGCCGAGCGGTGCGAGCGGCCGAGCGCGGCGTCCGAGAGAGCCTGGAGCTGCCAGCCGGGGCGCTTGGCGCAGGGGCCGGACGAGAAGTTCGGCACGCGCGGACGGGCGGCGGGACGGTCGGACATCGGCATCATCCTGGCAGTCGGATTCGCCGCGACGCTTGGGGGCGAATCGAGCCGGTGCCTGTGCGCCGAGTCGCGGTCGCGTGCAAGGGGGTTGCCCGCAACAGGGATATGCCCGTCGTCAGCGTGCCTGCCGCGGCACGCGCTCCGCCAGCAGATCCGGCCGTCGCTCCGCGGTGAGCCGCTCGGCCTGCTCCCGGCGCCAGCGGGCGACGGCGCCGTGGTTGCCGCTGTTCAGCACGTCCGGGATCGTTCGTCCCTCCCAGTCCCGCGGACGGGTGTAGTGCGGGTATTCGAGCAAGCCGCCCTCGAAGCTCTCCTCCTCGCCGGAGGCCGCCTTGCCCATCACGCCCGGCAGCAGGCGCACGCAGGCGTCGAGGAGCGTCAGCGCGGCGATCTCGCCCCCCGACAGCACGTAGTCGCCGATCGAGACCTCCTCCAGGCCGCGGCCCGCGATGACCCGCTCGTCCACGCCCTCGAAACGGCCGCAGACGACGAGCGCGCCCGGCCCCTCCGCCAGCGCCCGCACGCGCGCCTGCGTCAGCGGGCGGCCGCGGGGCGACATCAGCAGGCGCGGGCGCGGATCGTCCGGCTCCGCCGCGGCGTCGATCGCCGCCGCCAGCACGTCGCAGCGCAGGACCATGCCGGCCCCCCCGCCGGCCGGGGTGTCGTCCACGTTCCGGTGGCGTCCGATCCCGTGGGCGCGGATGTTGCGGACCTCGCAGGTCCAGTCGCCGCGGGCCAGCGCATCGCCCGAGAGCGAGATCCCGAGCGGGCCCGGGAACATCTCCGAGTAGAGGGTGAGGATCGTGGCCCGCCAGGGCCGGGACGACATCGACATGCCGGAGGTGATGGCGGGGCCTCGGGGCGGGGTCAATCGGGCGCGGGTCGCAACGGGTCCGTGGGGGCCGGCGTTGCCCGCCCGATGATCCGCGCCGCTCTCCTCCTTCTCGCCCTCACCGCCGCGGCCCAGGCCGCCGAACCGCTCGCGCCCCCGGGCGCGCCGGCCTCCGCCTTCCCGAAACCGGACCGGCCGGTCGCCGAGATCGTGGCGCCGCAATGGACCCCCGAGAGCCAGCGGGACCGGAACGGCGAGTTCGCCGAGGTGGCGCGCCTGCTCCGGGTGGCGCCCGGCGAGACGGTGGCCGATATCGGCGCAGGCAGCGGCTACTACGTGGTGCGGCTGAGCCCGCTGGTCGGTCCGGGGGGCCGGGTCTTGGCCGAGGACGTGACGCCGAGCTACCTCGCCGCCCTGGAGAAGCGGGTCCGCGATCTCCCGAACGTCACGGTGGTGCGGGGCGAGCCGCACGACCCGCGCCTGCCGCCGGCCTCGGTCGATGCGGCGATCCTCGTCCATATGTACCACGAGATCGTCCAGCCCTTCGGGCTGCTGCACAACCTCGCCGCCGCGATGAAGCCCGGCGGCCGGGTCGGCATCCTCGACGCCGACGCGGTGCCGGCCCGCCACGGCACGCCGCCGGCGCTGCTGCGCTGCGAGCTCGCGGCCGCGGGCTACCGTGAGACCGGCTTCGCCTGGCTGAAGGACGGCACCTATCTGGCGACCTTCGAGGCGCCCGCGCCGGAGCGGCGGCCGGATCCCGCCAGCATCCGGCCCTGCGCCGACACGGCGACGCGCGAGGGCCGCTGAGCGGCTTCAGGCCGGCTCGTCGGCGGGCTTCTCGCCGGGCGGCGCGAAAAAGTCCTCGGGCAGCGCCGCGACGACGCGGCCGTTCGCGATGTCGAGGGTCGGCACGAAGGCCTTGGTGAAGGGCAGGAGGGCAGTCGGGCCGCCCTGCTCGGAGCGGATCTCCAAGAGATCGCCGCCGCCGTAGTTCGGCACCGCCACGATGCTGCCGAGCCGGGCGCCGTCCGAGTCCACCACGGCGAGCCCGATCAGGTCAGCGAGGAAGAACTCGTCCTCCTCCGGCGCGCCGAGTTTTTCACGCGCGACGGCGAGGGTGACCCGGTTCAGCGCTTCGGCGCCGGTGCGGTCGGCCACGCCCTTCACGCGGCAGAGCAGAATGTCGGAGGCGGCACCGGGGGCGGGGCGCGCGTCGAGGAGTTCGAGGTTGCGGCCGTCCGAAGTGCGCAAGGGGCCGTAGCCCGCGATGGCGAGGGGGTCGCCGGTATAGGATTTCAGCCGGATCTCGCCGTTCAGACCGTGCGGGCGGCCGAACTCGCCGAGCAGGACGAGGTCGGGATCGTGCGAGGCGGGCTTCGGGGCAGGCGCCCTGCGGGCGGAGGTCACCGCGGCCGGATCGAGACGGCCCGAGCGTCGCGCGCCGTCGCCGTGCGTATGAGATCCGGGACGACGGGCCATGCGGGGCTCTGTCCTTCGATACGGGCGCCGGTACGCGGCGCGAGAGGAGGGCGGTGACCCGGCGCGCGCTGCGCACCCTCCGGTACCGCCCTCGCTCCGTCCCCTCCCCATAACGGGGAGGGGCTGAGGCGCAAGCCCTTAGGCCAGCGTCTTAGGCTGCGGCGTCCTCGGCCGGAGCGGCGGCCTTCTCGGCGCGCTTGGCAGCGCGCTCCTTGGCCTTGTCGCCGGGCTCGGCCTTCTGCGGGTTGTTGCGGGCCGGGCGCTTGGCGAGGCCGGCGGCGTCGAGGAAGCGCAGGACGCGGTCGGTCGGCTGGGCGCCCTTGGCGAGCCAGGCCTGGACCTTCTCGGTGTCGAGCACGATGCGGGCCGGATCGTCCTTGGCCTTCATCGGGTCGTAGGCGCCGACCTTCTCGATGAAGCGGCCGTCGCGCGGGGCGCGGGCGTCGGCGACGACGATGCGGTAATACGGGCGCTTCTTGGCGCCGCCACGGGTGAGACGGATCTTGAGGGACATGGTTTTCTCCTGATGATCTGAGCGAATAGCGAGTAGTGAGTAGCGAATAAAGGAGCCCCTATTAGCTATTCGCTACTCCCTATTCGCCTACTTCTTTTTCCCGAACGGGAATCCACCGAGACCGGGAAGCCCCGGCATCTTCGGCCCGCCGAGCCCCGGAAGGCCCGGCATCTTTCCACCGCCGAGTCCCGGCGGCATGGGCGGCAGCTTGCCGCCGAACTGCTTCTCCAGCGCCGCGATCTGCTCGGGCGTGGGCTCCGGCATGCCCGGGGGCAGGCCCGGCATGCCGCCGGGCATGCCGCCGCCAAGACCGAACATGTTGCCGATCGCCTGGCCGATGCCGCGCTTGCCCGAGCCCATCGCCTTCATCATGTCGGCCATGGTGCGGTGCATCTTGAGGAGCTTGTTGATCTCCTCGACCTTCACGCCGGACCCCGCCGCGATGCGTTTCTTGCGGGAGTTCTTCAGGAGGTCGGGATTCTTTCGCTCCTGGGGCGTCATCGAGGAAATGATCGCGCGCTGGCGCTTGAACATCTTCTCGTCGAGGTTGGCGCCCTCGACCTGCTTCTTGATCTGACCCATGCCGGGCAGCATGCCCATCAGGCCGCCGATGCCGCCCATCTTCTCCATCTGGGCGAGTTGCTGGGACAGGTCCTCGAGGTCGAACTTGCCCTTGCGCATCTTCTCGGCGGTGCGCATCGCCTGCTCGGCGTCGATCGTCTCCGCCGCCTTCTCGACGAGGGAGACGATGTCGCCCATGCCGAGGATGCGGTTGGCCACGCGCGCCGGATGGAACTCCTCCAGCGCATCGACCTTCTCGCCGACGCCGACGAGCTTGATCGGCTTGCCGGTGACGGCGCGCATCGAGAGCGCCGCGCCGCCGCGCGAATCGCCGTCCATCCGGGTGAGCACGATACCGGTGACGCCGAGCCGCTCATCGAAGGCGCGGGCGGTGTTGACCGCGTCCTGGCCGGTGAGCGCGTCGGCCACCAGCAGCACCTCGTGCGGCCGGGTCGCGGCCTTCACCTCGGCGGCCTCGGCCATCAGGGCCTCGTCCACCGTGGTGCGGCCGGCGGTGTCGAGCATCACCACGTCGAAGCCGCCGAGCCGCGCCGCGTCCATGGCGCGCTTGGCGATCTGCACCGCCGACTGGCCGGCCACGATCGGCAGCGACTCGACGCCGACCTGCTTGGCCAGCACCGCGAGCTGCTCCATCGCGGCCGGGCGGCGCGTGTCGAGAGAGGCGAGGAGCACCTTGCGCCGCTCGCGCTCGGTGAGGCGCCGGGCGATCTTGGCGGTGGTCGTGGTCTTGCCCGAGCCCTGCAGGCCGACCATCAGGATCGGCACGGGGGCGGGGGCGTTGAGGTCGACCGTCTCGGCGTCGGTGCCGAGCATCGCCACGAGCTCGTCGTTGACGATCTTCACGACCATCTGGCCGGGCGTCACGGACTTGAGCACGACGGCGCCGACCGCCTTCTCGCGGACCCGGTCCGTGAAGCCGCGCACCACTTCCAGCGCGACGTCGGCCTCCAGCAGGGCCCGGCGCACCTCGCGCATGGCGGCGGTGACGTCGGCCTCAGTCAGGGCGCCCCGGCGGGTGAGGCCCGAGAGGATGCCGGAGAGGCGGTCGGAGAGACCTTCGAACATGCGGCTCTACGCGTCCCGCTTACTGGTGCAGCCCGGCCCGCTCGACGCGGCGGGCCTGGAGGTCGGCCTCGAAGGCCTGGATCGCGCGGGCGAACTTGTCCCGGCACTCAGGATTGCAGAAGCCGACCACGGCGCCGTTGTAGAGGGTGAGCGCGTCCGCCGAGATCGGCTTGCCCGACCACGGGCAGATCTCGTTGATCGCGTCCTCGATGTTCAGGCGCTCGGTCGGCATGGCACGAACAACTCTCGGATGGCCCGATACCTGTCGCCAGCACCAAGGGCGCCCGAGGGCGCACACGCGCTGTCGGGCGTTGGCCTCCGGCCTCGCGGGCCGGTCGGCTTCGGTGTCGACGACATTCGTCGGACGGGTCCGGGGCGGTAACCGGGCGGCCCCGGGAAGTCAAGCCGGAGAGCCCGCGACGGGACGGGTACCGGGGCAGGACGCCGAGGAGTCGTTAAGCTTTACGGCTTGTTAAGCATGTTCGGGCTTGGATGAGGCCATCCCGAACAGGATGACCCAGCCGATGTCGGAACCCGCCCGCCAATACCCGTCGACCGACACCGGCTCTCGGCCCGCCTCCGGCCCCTTGCGCGACTGGCTCGCGGCCATGAAGGCGCACGCTCCCGCCTCTGCTTCGGTCACCGAGAGCCCGGCCGAGCCAGCTCGCCAGACAGCCCGTACCGAGGCCGCTCGCGCGGAGCCGAGCTGGAGCCCCCGCATCGTCGAGGCACGCGCCCCCCGAGCGGAGGATCCGGACCTCGCCGAGCTGATGGCCGAGAACCTGATGCTGAAGGCCAAGCTCGACCTCGAAACCGACCGGCAGGATGCGCTGAAGGCAAAGCTTGCGGAGGAGATCCGGGCCCTGCGCAGCCATGTGCAGGAAGAGGTCGGACTGCTGGAGAGCTTCCGGGCCGAGCGCGACCGGATCCTCGCCGAGTGCGACGGCCTGCGGGCGGAGCAGGGGCGCCACGAAGCCGAGCGCGACGCACTGCGGCGCGAGCGGGATCGGGCCACGGCCGAGCGCGACGCCGCCCAGGCCGAGATTGCACGGTTCGAAGCCGAACGCGACACCGCGCGCGCGGAAGGTGAACTGTGGCGGGCGCGAGCCGAGGCCCTGGCCCAACCGCTGTTCCAGTCTCGGCGCTGAGCCGATCCCGGCACCCAAAAAGTCGAAGGGCCGCCCAGAGGGCGGCCCTTCCATTGCCGAACCGCGGTTCGGCCGAAACTGGTCCGATGTCGGAGCTCAGACGCCTTTAGAGGCAGGCGCCGGAGGCGACGGTCCAGGTCCGGGAAGCCGAAGTGCGCGGCTGATGACAATGAGACACTGGATCACCTCCTTTCGTTGGTTGCGGGTGGACCCAAGGTAGGTGTGCCGAACCGGCTTGTGAAGACCGCCGGCTGCGCCCTCTCGCCGCAATGCAGCAGACAGCGCGGTCGGGCTTCCGTGCCCCGGCGCGGCGGCGTATCAGGGCCCTTCCGCCGCCACGTCAGCCCCGTATCCCCCTTGTCCGTCTCCCCGCTGCCCCACGGGCGTTCCGACGACGCCCTCGACCCGGCCGCCATGCGCCAGCCCCTGCCGGATGCGTGGTACTGTGTCGGGCAATCCGCTGCGCTCCGCGGCGGTGGCGGGAAGGCCATGCGGGCGGTCTCGCTCAACGGCGAGCAGATCGTGATCGGCCGCGGACCGAACGGCGCACCTTTCGCGCTGCGCGACCGCTGCCCGCACCGGGGCATGGCCCTGTCGAAGGGGCGCTTCGACGGGCAGACCCTGATGTGCCCCTTCCACGGCTGGCGCTTCGGCACGGACGGGCATTGCCGAGAGGTTCCGACGCTCTCGACGCACGACGCCGCCGACTTCTCGCGCATCGCCGTTCAGCGTTTCCCCGTGCGGGAGAGCGCGGGCTTCGTCTGGGTCAACCCGACCCCGCAGGCAAGCGGGGCGGCGCCCGCCCTGCCGGAGCTGGATTTCGAGCCCGCGGGCTCGCTCGTGGTGGAACTGGAGGTCGAGGCCTCGTTCGACCTCACGACCTTGAGCCTCGTCGATCCGGGCCACGTCGCCTTCGTGCACGATTCCTGGTGGTTCCGGCCCTCGAAGGAGCTGCGCGAGAAGGTGAAGACCTTCCAGCCGGTCGAGCACGGCTTCGTCATGACGAGCCACGCCACCACGAAGAGCTCACCCGTCTACCGCCTTCTCGGCGGCGTCCCGGAGGTGGAGATCGAGTTCCGGCTGCCGGGAGTCCGCCTGGAGCGCATCAGGGCAGGCCTGAAGCGCGTGGCGAACTACACCTTCGCGACACCGCTCTCCGAGAACAGGACCATGCTCACCAACGCGCTCTACTGGAGCATGCCGGCGCTGAACCTCCTGAAGCCGATCGCCCGGCCGCTGATGCGCCAGTTTCTGACGCAGGACCAGCAGGTGCTCCAGCACGCGCAAGCGGGGCTCGACCGCAAGCCCACCATGGTGCTGCTCGGCGACGGGGATCTGCCTTCGCAATGGTACTTCCGCCTGAAGCGCGAGGCTCTGGAGGCGGCCCGCGCTGGCCGCGCCTTCGTCAACCCGCTGGAGCGGCGGGTGCTCCGCTGGCGTTCGTGAGGGCGCCGGCAAGGGTTCGTTAACCATAAAACGGTTAGCTGTGGCCGAACGACCCCGAGCCCCGCGAGCCCCGATGCCCCGCTACTTCATCGACCTGCACGACGGGGCCCAGCCGGTGCGCGACGAGGTCGGCTTCGATCTGCCGGACCTCGATGCCGCCCGCGGCAAGGTTACCCGCATCATGTCGGCGATCGTGCGCGACATGCTGCCGGATGTCGAGCGCCAGGACTTCGTCGCCTGCGTGCGCGACATCGGCGGCGCCGTGGTCTACCGGGCACGGCTGTCGCTCGCAGTCGAGGCCGCGGAGTAGCGCAGCCCTTCGAGCCGGCCGCCCTGCGGCACGCGCGACCCGAACGCTTGACGGTGCGACGCGCCCGGCCATCTCCGGGTGCATGAAACGGCGCAGCCTGCTCACGGTCGCCAGCGCGGCCACGGTGATGACCCTCGGGGGCGTTGGCTACGCCGCGCACCGGCGCTCCAGAAATCCCTACTACGACGGGCCGAAGAGCGAGAATTTCGACGGCCTGCGCTTCCACAGCCCCGAGCAGGGCGCCGACAAGGACCTCTCCGAAGTGATCCGCTGGCAGCTCACCCGCAAGGGCGAGCGCTGGCCGACCCATGTCCCCAGCCCCTTCCCGGCGGACAAGCCGCCGGAGCGCGTGGACGCCCTGCGGGTCGTGCTGATCGGGCATGCCAGCTACCTCGTGCAGGTGGCCGGTCGGAACATCCTGATCGACCCGGTCTTCGGCAAACGTGCGAGCCCGCTGCGCTTTGCGGGGCCGAAGCGGGTGAACCCGCCAGGCATCGCCTACGCCGACCTGCCGCCGATCGACGCGGTGTTGATCACCCACAACCACTACGACCATCTTGAGGGACCGACCGTCGCTCGGCTCTGGCAGGACCACCAGCCGACGATCGTCGCACCGCTCGGCAACGACGTGATCCTGCGCGGCTACGACGATTCAATGATGGTCGAGACCCGCAACTGGGGCGAGACGGTGGATCTCGGCGGAGACCTCGCCGTCCATCTCACGCCGGCCAATCACTGGTCGGCGCGCGGCGTCAACGACCGGCGCATGGCCCTCTGGTGTGCCTTCGTGCTCACTTCGGTTGAGGGCGTGCACTATCATGTCGGTGATACCGGCCTCGGCGACGGCGCGATCTTCCGGGCGGTCGCCGAGCGCTTCGGCCCACCCAACCTGGCCACCCTGCCGATCGGTGCCTACGAGCCGCGCTGGTTCATGAAGCCCCAGCACATGAACCCGGAGGACGCAGTCACGGCTCTCGGGCTCCTCGGTGCGGCCCAGGCCCTCGGCCACCATTGGGGCACCTTCCGGCTCACCGACGAGGGCGTCGAGCGCCCCGCCGAGGCGCTGGACGCGGCCCTCGACGCGGCCGGTCTCCCGCGCGACCGCTTCCTCGCCCTGCGGCCCGGACAGGTCTGGATGCCCACCTGAGAATCGTGCGGAATTATACTACAGGTTGCATATCATTCGATACACCACCGAATTTTAACGGCGCGGACCTATTCCTTCGGCCGGCACTGTTCCGTTCCACGCGGCGCTCTAGGCGGGCGCCGCCGCCTGCCGAGAAACAGGTTTCTCATGACATCGTCGTCCCAACGGCTGCGCAGCCTTACCGCGAAGGTCATCCTGCTCGCCGGTGCGGCGATACTGCTCACCATCGGGGCGCTGCTCACAGCCACGAGCCACAGCCTGTGGCGGCAGGTCGAGGCGGCGCAGGAAGAGGAGGGCGGCACGCATATCCGCACGCTCGCCCTGGTGCTCGCCGGCCGCGTGCCGGGCACCGTCGCGGCGCTCGACGGGTCGAGGCTCGACCGCGTGACCGCGCCGGATCTCGGCGCTCTCGCCGACCTGTCGGTGGTGGACGATGTGACGGCCTATGTCGGCGGCACCGCCACGGTCTTCGCCTACGAACACGCGACCGATCGCTTCGTGCGGCGGATCACCAACGTGCGCACCGAGGCAGGCGCCCGCGCCGTGGGGACGGCACTGGCATCCGACCATGCCGCGCAGGCGAGCGTCCGGGCCGGTCGGCCCTTTGCCGGCACCGTGACGCTGTTCGGCCAGCCGTACTACACGGTCTACCACCCGACCTTCGACGCCGCCGGCAAAGTCAATGGGCTGCTCTACGTCGGCATCCCGATCGAGCGCTACCTCGCGCGCTACGCGGCGACCCTGAGCACCACGGCCGTCGCCGCCAGCCTGGTCACGCTCGTCGCCCTCCTGATCATGGTGCCGGTGGGCCTGCGGATGTTCCGCCCCCTCCAGGCCATCGCGAACCGTACGGAGGCCTTGGCGGCGGGTGATCTCGATGGGGAGATCCCGAGCCGGGAGCGCCGGGACGAGATCGGCGCCGTCGCCCGGGCGCTGGCGACCCTGCGTGACGTTAGCCAGCGCGCCCGCGCGCTGGAGGCGGAGCAGAGCGCGAGCGGGGCGGGCGAGCGCGCCCGGCGCCTGCGGGTCGACGCCGAGGTCGAGCGCTTCCGCAGCGCCGTCGCCGAGGCGCTGCGCGCTGTCGATGCCCGGACCTCCGAACTGCGCCAGCGCGCCGCCGCGATGAGCGCGTCCTCAGGCGAGGCGCGCGGCGCGGTTGAGGGAGCGCTCGCGGGCTCGCGCGAGACCGCCGGCACGATCCAGGGCGTGGCGAGCGCTGCCGAGGAGCTGTCGGCCTCCGTGACCGAGATCCGCGACCGGCTCGACCGTGCCGAGACCGAGGTTTCGGGCACAATCCAGGAGGCCGCCGCCACCGAGGCACAAGTGGGCGAGCTCGCCAATTCCGCCGCCCGCATCGGCGACGTGGTGGCGCTGATCTCGCAGATCGCGGGCCAGACGAACCTGCTGGCGCTCAACGCCACGATCGAGGCGGCCCGCGCCGGCGAGGCGGGGCGGGGCTTCGCGGTGGTGGCGGCCGAGGTCAAGGAACTCGCCAACCAGACGGCGCGGGCCACCGAAGAGATCGCCGCCCAGGTGGGCCGCGTCCAGGGTGCGACCGGCAGCGCCGTCGAGGCGATCGGCCGGATGACGACCCGGATGGGGGCGATCGGCGTCGCGACCGCCGACATCGCCGGTGCGATCCTGGCGCAGGGCGCGGCCACCGGCGAGATCGCCCGCAGCGTCGGCGAGACCGCAGGCACCAGCGCGGCGATCGCCCGCGAGCTCGACACGGTCTCGGACGCGGCCCGGCAGACCGCCGAGGCGGCGGCCGCGGTGGAGCAGGCGGCGAGCTCCGTCGAGACCGTCGCGGCAGGTCTCGAAGCTGAGATCGGCCGTTTCCTCGCCGCGGTTGCGGCCTGATCGGGGACGGCGCCTGGGCGACGCCCTCAGGGCGCGCCCGGCGCGGGCCGGGGTCGACTCCGCGCCGTGATGCCGACCGAAGCGACGATCACGCAGGCGATCGCGAACCACTGGACCGGTCCGAGGCGCTCACCGAGGATCGCCATCGCGGCCAGCGACGCGATCGCCGGCTCGACGCTCATCATGACCCCGAAGACCTGCCGGTCGAGCCGGCGCAGCGCCACCATCTCCAGCGAATAGGGGAGCGCGCTCGACATCACCGCGACGACGAGCCCGCTCGCCAGAGTCGCGGGTTCGAACAGGGCGGTGCCCGCCTCCGCGAGACCGAAGGGGGCAATCACCAGAGCCGCCGTCAGCATGCCGAGCGAGACCGCCTGCCCGCCATGGGCGCGGCCCGCGCGCTGACCGAACAGGATGTAGAGGGCCCAGGCGAGGGCCGCCCCGAGCGCGTAGGCGACGCCGACCGGATCGAGCGCGCCCGCACCGCCCAGCGGAAGCAGCAGGCCGAGCCCAAGCACCGCAAGACCGATCCAAGCGACGTCGAAGAGGCGCCGCGAGGCGGAGAGCGCGACCGTGAGCGGTCCCGCGAACTCGATCGCGACCGCAGGCCCCAGCGGGATGGTGAGCAGGGCGCGGTAGAAGAGCAGGTTCATCAGGCCGAGCGCGACCCCGTAAAGCAGGATCCAGCCGGCATCGCGCATGGGCAGGCTGCGCCGCCAGGGCCGCCAGACGGCGAGCAGGATCAGGGCCGAGAAGCCGACGCGCAGCGCCGAGACGCCGGAAGCGCCCACCACGGGGAACAGGGTCTTGGCAAGCGCGGCCCCACTCTGAAGCGAGACCATGCCGGCGACGAGCGCGGCCACGGGCAGGAGCGGGCTGCCGGCAGGGCGGAAATCGGTCGTCACGGGGACGCGTACTCTCGGAGGCAAACAGCTTGCGCCGACCTGCCGGAATGGGCGGATCCCCTCTCCCATAGGGCGAGGGACAAGGTGGAGGGTATGCGGCTGCCGCAAAAATACGCAGCGCGAAACGCGCGTCGATGCCGTGCTCAGGTCTGTGAGGTCATACCCCTCACCCCGCTTTCTGCGAAAGCAGACCTTTCCCTATGGGAGAGGGAGCGCGCCGCGGATCCAGTGCGAACCGGACAGCGCATGCCGTCATCCAATAGCCTGCCGGTAGCGAGAGGGCGCGTCGGCGCGCTACAGGATGAACCGGCTCAGATCCGCGTTCGCCGCGAGGCTCTCCACCCGCGCCCGCACGTAGGCCGCGTCGATCGGGACCGTCTCGCCGGAGCGGTCGGTCGCCGTGAACGAGATCTCGTCGATCACCCGCTCCAGCACCGTCTGCAGACGGCGGGCGCCGATGTTCTCGACCGAGCCGTTCACCTCGACGGCGACGCGGGCGAGCGCGTCGACCGCGTCCTCCGAGAAGGTCAGCGTCACGCCCTCGGTCTCCATTAGGGCGACCGTCTGCTTGAGGAGGCTCGCCTCGGTGGCGGTAAGGATCTGCTTGAAGTCCTCGACGGTGAGCGGCTGCAGCTCGACGCGGATCGGCAGCCGGCCCTGAAGTTCCGGCAGCAGGTCGGCGGGCTTGGAAACGTGAAAGGCGCCGGACGCGATGAACAGGACGTGGTCGGTCTTCACCGGTCCGTGCTTCGTCGCGACCGTGGTGCCCTCGATCAAGGGCAGGAGGTCCCGCTGCACACCCTCGCGGGAGACGTCGGCCGAGGAGCGGCCCTCGCGGGCGCAGATCTTGTCGATCTCGTCGAGGAAGACGATGCCGTTGTCCTCCACCTCGCGGATCGCCTCGCGCACCAGCGCCTCGTCGTCCACGAGCTTGTCGCTCTCCTCGGCGAGAAGCGGCGCATGGGCGTCCCGTACGGTGATGCGGCGCGGCTTGCCGCGCTGACCGCCAAGCGCCTTGCCGAGCATGTCGCCGATATTGATCGCCCCCATCGAGGCGCCGGGCATGCCCGGGATCTCGAACATCGGCACGCCGGCCGGGCCGCCGGAGGTCAGTTCCAGCTCGACCTCCTTGTCGTCGAGCTGGCCGTCGCGGAGCTTCTTCCGGAAGCTGTCGCGGGTGGCAGGGCTCGCGGTGGGACCGACGAGAGCGTCGAGGATGCGCGCCTCCGCGGCGGCCTCGGCCTTGGCGCGGACGGACTTGCGCTTCTCCTCGCGGGTCAGGCCGATGGCTACCTCGACGAGGTCGCGCACGATCTGCTCCACGTCGCGGCCGACATAACCGACTTCGGTGAACTTGGTGGCCTCGACCTTCAGGAAGGGCGCGTTGGCGAGCCGGGCGAGGCGGCGGGCGATCTCGGTCTTGCCGCAGCCGGTTGGGCCGATCATCAGGATGTTCTTGGGCGCCACCTCCTCGCGCAGCGGCCCGGTGAGCTGCTGACGGCGCCAGCGGTTGCGGAGGGCGATCGCGACGGCGCGCTTCGCCTCGTGCTGGCCGACGATGAAGCGGTCGAGTTCGGAAACGATCTCGCGGGGGGAAAACGTGGTCATCGCCCTGGGCTGCCTCGGCGCTCGTCCTCGTGTGCGGCAGAGCTCGGAATGGGGACTCGGCGCCTCCGACGCAAGGGCAACACGGGATCCCGAAGGGCCTCGGGCCCTCGGCGCAGGTCGCGGGACGCGCAGCCCAGGGTTGGAGCCTCCGGCCCGGCTACGCCGGGCCGGAGGCTCCATTGCAGAGCTTCGCCCTGGACCCGAGAAAGGCCTCAGGCCTTTCGAAACCGGGACCTTGCGGCTCAGGCGGCCCGGACCTCCGCGACGAATCCGTCGACCTGGACGCCGAGGTCGCCCGCCCGGCGGGCCAGCTCGCCGGCCGCGGACAGAACCTGGGCGGCACCGGCGCCCGCCGCCTGGGCGTCGCCGCGCATCTCCGCCATGCTGCCGGTGACGGCGCGCGTGTTCTCGGCGGCGCCCGCGACACTGCGGGCGATCTCCCGGGTGGCCGCCTGCTGCTCCTCCACCGCGGCGGCGACGCCGAGCGCGATCTGGTGCACACCGCCGATGGTCGCGTCGATCTCCCCCATGGCCGAGACGGTCTCGCGGGTCGCGTCCTGGATCGTGGCGATCTGGGCGGTGATCTGGTCGGTGGCCCGCGCCGTCTGGGCGGCGAGTTCCTTGACCTCGCTGGCCACCACCGCGAAGCCGCGCCCCGCCTCGCCCGCGCGCGCCGCCTCGATGGTGGCGTTCAAGGCCAGCAGGTTCGTCTGGCCCGCGATGCTGGCAATGAGGCCGACCACCTCGCCGATCCCGCCGGCGCTGCGGGCCAGGATCTCCACCTGCTCGCGGCTGCGCCGCGTGCCCGCGACGGCGCCCGCGGCTGCCTCGGCCGTGCGCGCCACCTGGGCGCCGATCTCGTTGGCGCTGGCGGCGAGTTGCTGCGTCGCCGCCGCGACCGCCTCGACGCTGCCCGCGGTCTCGCCGGAGCGGTAAGCGGCGGCCTCCGAGCGTCGGCTCGTCGCCTCGGCGGTGGTGGTCAGGCTGCGGGCGGTCGCCTCCATCTCGGTCGCGGCGGCGGCCAAGTGTTGGACCAGCTCGCCGACGCTGCCCTCGAACCGGTCGGCCAGCGCCGCCATCTCGGCCTGCCGGGCGGTGCGCGCCGCCGCGCCCGCCCGCGCCTGATCGGCCCGGAGGGATTCGGCGGTGCGCATGGCGTCCGCGAAGACCTGCATGCTCGCCCAGATCGCGCCGATCTCGTCGCGGCTCGGCCGGACCGGCGGCAGCTCGTGCCGTCCGCCCGCGAGCGCCCGGATCGCGTCCGAGACCGCGGCGAGCGGCCGGGCGATCTGGCGGCGGCCGATCAGCCCTCCGACGATGAGGCAGCCGAGCGTGCCGCCGAGCGCCAGCGCGAGCAGCAGGGCCATGCGCTGGCTGTAGAGCGCGTCGGTGGCCGCATCGATCGCCTCGACCTCGTCGCGTCCGCGCTTGACCAGCTCTGTGATGCCGGCCTGGAAGGCGCGGCGGTTGGCCTGGTTGGCCTCGTTGAAGCCAAGCGCCGCGGCAGCCTTCGGCGAGTCCTCGGTACCGGCGCGGGCGATCTCGACGCGCATGCGCGCGAAGGCCGCGGCATCGTGGGACACGGCCTCGAACAGGGCGCGGTCCTTCGCCTCGACGATCGGCGCCCACGCCTTCAACAGCGCGTCCATCGCGGCGAGGCCCCGGGTGATGCCGTCCGCGTACTTCCTCGCCTCGGCGCGGTCGGCCGAGGCGTAGACGCCGCGCGAGTCCATCGTGACCTCGGAGGCGAGACGGTTGAGATTCGCGCCGTTGAGCGCGCGCGTGGCCGCGAACCGCGTCTCGCCGATGGCCTCGTTGAGGGTGTGCAGCGAACCGATGCTCACCGCCGCCACCACAAGGGTGACGGCACTGCAGCCCCCGACGAGCCCGAGAAGTTTGGTTCCGATCTTCATGGTGTGCCGAACCCGTCCCCCGGGGCGGCACCATGGGCATAATATATCAAACTCCGATTAACAGCAGGATCTATGTTGCAGATGCTCCGTCCAGGCTTTCTAGGACGAGGGAGCCGTTGGTATAAACGCAGATGTCGGCGGCGATCTTCATCGCCTTGCGGACTATAGTCTCCGCATCGTGCTCGCTGTCCTCCAGCGCCCGCGCGGCGGCGAGCGCGAAATTGCCGCCCGAGCCGATCGCCATCACGCCGGTCTCGGGCTCCAGCACGTCGCCGGCCCCCGAGAGGAGCAGGCTGACCTCCTTGTCGGCCACCAGCATCATCGCCTCAAGGCGGCGCAGGTAGCGGTCGGTGCGCCAATCCTTGGTGAGCTCGACGCAGGCGCGGGTGAGCTGGCCGGGATACTGCTCCAGCTTCGCCTCCAGCCGCTCGAACAGCGTGAAGGCGTCGGCGGTCGCGCCCGCGAAGCCGCCGATCACCGCGCCCTTGGCGAGGCGGCGGACCTTGCGGGCATTGCCCTTCACGATGGTCTGGCCGAGGCTGACCTGACCGTCGCCGCCGATGACGACGCGCCCCCCCTTGCGCACCATCAGGATCGTCGTCGCGTGCATCGTGGGAAGGGCGTCGTGCTCGGCCAAGGCTGTCTCCGTCCGGTCCGGGAGTTGCGTCCCGCGCCGCACGTAAGCGCTGACGCGCCCGAATGCCAACGCGGCGCTTGACGGCGGCGGCGATTTGGGTCGGAAGGGCGCGCAACAGCTCACACCCGCACAGGAGCCCCGGCCGATGCCGCCGCTGTCCGAACTGTCGTCCGATGCCCTTACCGATCTGCGCGCCGGCCTAGTGCAAGAGTACGAGGCCCTGAAGGCTCAGGGCCTCAAGCTCGACATGACCCGCGGCAAGCCGGCCTCGGCCCAGCTCGACCTCTCGGCCGAGATGCTGGCGCTGCCGGGCAACCGCGACACCACCGCCGAGGACGGCACCGACGCGCGCAACTACGGCAACCTGCAGGGCCTCGCGGAGACCCGCGCCCTGTTCTCGACCCTGATGGGCGCGCCCGCCGACCAGATCGTCGTCGCCAACAATTCGAGCCTCGCGCTCATGCACGACACGATCGTGTACGCGCTGCTCAAGGGCGTGCCGGGCGGCAAGGGCCCGTGGTCGAAGGAGGAGCCGATCACCTTCCTGTGCCCGGTGCCCGGCTACGACCGCCACTTCGCGCTCTGCGAGGGCTACGGCATCCGCATGATCGCGATCCCGATGACGGGCGCGGGCCCGGACATGGACGCGGTCGAGAAGGCCGTGGCCGATCCGAGCGTCAAGGGCATCTGGTGCGTGCCGAAATACGCCAACCCGAGCGGCGAAACCTACAGCGCCGAGACTGTGCGGCGCCTGGCCTCCATGAAGACGGGCGCCCCCGACTTCCGGATCTTCTGGGACAACGCCTACGCGGTGCACCACCTCAGCGCCGAGCGCCCGGAGCTCGCCAACATCCTCGACGCCTGCGCGGAGGCCGGCAACCCGAACCGGGCCTTCATCTTCGCCTCGACCTCGAAGGTGACGCTGGCCGGCGCCGGCCTCGCGCTCTGGGCCTCCTCGCCCGAGAACGTGCGCTGGTACCTCGCCCAGGCCGGTCGCCGCTCGATCGGCCCGGACAAGCTGAATCAGCTCCGCCACGTCCGCTTCCTGCGCGACGATGCCGGCATCGCCGCGCACATGGAGAAGCACCGGGAGCTGATCGCGCCGAAATTCACCGCTGTCGAGGAGGCCTTCGCGGCCCGGCTCGGCGGCCAGGGCGTGGCGCAGTGGAGCGCGCCGAAGGGCGGCTACTTCATCACCCTCGACGTGCAGGACGGCACCGCGAGCCGCGTCGTGGCGCTCGCCAAGGAGGCCGGCATCGCGCTGACGCCCGCCGGGGCGACGCACCCCTACGGGAAGGACCCGAACGACCGGACGCTGCGCATCGCTCCGACCTTCCCGAGCCTCGCGGATGTGCGCAAGGCCGCCGAGGCCGTGGCGCTCTGCACGCTGCTCGCCGCCGTCGAGGCGCGGCTGGGCTGAAGCCGGCCCGAACCGAACCCTCCCCCTCTGCGGGGGAGGGAGATTGCGCGCACCTACACCACCACCGTCACGGCCTCGGCGGCCCGCGTCAGTCCGGTGTAGAGCCAGCGCGCCCGGTGCTCGCGGAAGGCGAAGGATTCGTCGAACAGCACCACCTTGTCCCACTGCGACCCTTGCGCCTTGTGCACGGTCAGCGCGTAGCCGTAGGTGAACTCGTCGGTCTCGCGGCGGAGGTAGAGCGGGACCTCCTCCTCGCTTCCCGAGATGATCTGGCGCAGCACCTTGATGTCGGTGGCGCGCCGCCTGAGCGCCGGGTCGTCCTCCGGCACCACGTCGAGCCGGACCATGTCGGGGCGCGGCGGGGCGCGCAGGGCCTTCACGGTCCAGGTCGAGCCGTTGAGCAAGCCCTTGGTGCGGTCGTTCCTCAGGCAGACCAGCTTCTCGCCCACCGCCGGCATCGGATCGGTGTGGCCGGCGAGCTCGCGCAGGCGGTTGTTGTAGAGCCGCCGGGTCTTGTTCATCCCGACGAGCACCTGATCGCAGTCGAGCACCTGCTCCGAATCGATGTCGCGCCGGGAGATCACCTGGCTCGCCCCGTAGGAGCCGATCGCCAGGCGTCCGCCCTCCCGCACCGTCATCGCCATGCGGATGATCGGGTCGTCCTCGGCCTGCCGGTGCACGTCGGTGAGCATCACGTCGGGCTCGGCCTCGGTGAAGAAGCCGCCGCCGCGCACCGGCGGCAGCTGGGCCGGGTCGCCCAGCACCAGGACTGGCTTGTCGAGCGAGAGGAGGTCGTTGCCGAGGTCCGAATCGACCATCGAGCACTCGTCGATGACGATGAGGTCGGCCTTGGCGGCGGGTCCCGAGCGGTTCAGCGTGAAGGTCGGCCCGCCTTCCTCCGCTTCCTTGGTACGGTAGATCAGGCTGTGGATCGTGCCGGCATCGTGGCAGCCCTTGGCCCGCATCACGGACGCCGCCTTGCCGGTGAAGGCGCCGAAGACGACCGAGCCCTCGACGTCCTCGGCGATGCGGCGGGCGAGCGTGGTCTTGCCGGTGCCCGCGTAGCCGAACAGGCGGAAGACCTGATCGCCCCCGCCCTTGCGCCAGGCGGAGATGGCCTTCAGCGCCGCCTCCTGCTGCGGCGCGAACCGGGTCGGGACCGAATCCGTCACGGCCAGCGCACGGTGGGGGGCAGGGAGGACAGGATCGAGGCGACGTTGCCGCCGGTCTTCAGGCCGAAGATCGTCCCCCGGTCGTAGAGCAGGTTGAACTCCACGTAGCGCCCACGCCGCACCTGCTGCTCGTGGCGGTCCGCCTCGGTCCAGGGGGTGCCGAGGTTCCGCCGGACGATCTCCGGATAGGCGTCGAGGAAGGCGAGGCCCACGTCCCGCGTGTAGGCGAGGTCGGCCTGGGGATCGCTGGTCCAGTGATAGTCGTAGAAGATGCCGCCGATGCCGCGCGGCTCGTTGCGGTGCTTCAGCCAGAAATACTCGTCGCACCACGCCTTGTAGCGGGCGTAGTCGGCGGCGGGCGCGTGCGCCTCGCAGGCCTGCCGCAGGCGAGCGTGGAAGAGCTGGCTATCCGGATCATCTTGCGTGCGCCGCCGCTCGAGCACGGGGGTGAGGTCGGCGCCCCCGCCGAACCACGCCTTCGTCGTCACGACGAAGCGGGTATTCATGTGCACGGTCGGCACGTGCGGGTTCCAGGGATGGACGATCAGCGAGATGCCGGTGGCGAAGAAGCGCGGGTCCTCCGCCGCGCCCGGCATCTGCGCCCGGAACTCGGGGGCGAACTCGCCGTGCACGGTCGAGACGTGGACGCCCGCCTTCTCGAACACCCGGCCTTTCAGGATCGCCATGGTGCCGCCGCCGCCATGGGCCCCCGTATGGTCGGTGCGCTCCCAAGGCGTCTTCACGAAGGCCTGCGGCTCAACCGGCGCGTCGGCGTGGAAGGGGCCCGCCGCCTCCGCCTCGATCGCCTCCAGCGCGCCGGTGATCCGGTCGCGGAGTGTCGTGAACCACGCGCCGGCCTCGGCCTTCAGGGCGGCGAGGTCGGCCTCGGAGGGGAGGGGATGGGGCATTTCGGGCCGGGTCATGGCCTCAGGCTTTCCCATCCCGCCCCGCGAGCGTCAATGCGCCGGATCAAAGCACCCGCCCGGTCATTCCGGCCGGGCCGCGATCGCCTCGATCTCCACGAGGTAGCCGTGGTTGAGCGCGGGCACCGGCACCACGGTGCGGGCGGGCTTCGCGTCTCCGAAGACCTCGGCGTAGATCCGGTTGAAGTGCGGCCAGTTCTCGACGCCGACGAGGTAAGCGGTGACCCGCAGCACCCGCTCCGGCCCGCAGCCCGCCTGCTTCAGGATGGCGAGCAGGTTGGCGAGCGCCTGCCGCACCTGCGTCTCGAAGGGCTCGTCGGCGGTGTGCGTGCCGTCGGGGCGCGGGCCCAACTGTCCCGAGACGAAGACGAGGTCGCGCCACGCCGTGCCCTGCGCATAGTGCCCGGCGGGCGTCGGCACGGCGGCGGTGGCGACGCGCTCGATCGGATCGGTCATGGTCCTGGGATTCCCTACCAGCCGTTGATGCGGGGCCAGATCTTCGCGACGCGGCCGGCATCGTCGAGAACGTGGTAGCGGTCGTGCTGCGCGCCGGTGGCGCAGGCGTGGTTCGGCAGGATGCGCAGGCGCGCGCCGATCGGCAGATCGGGCAGTTCAGCCCCCGAACCGCGTCGGAGCGCCACGATGCCGTGCTCCTGGTTCGCGTCGGCCACGATCAGGTCCGGGTAGGGCCGCCCCGCGAGGTCGCAGACCGCGCCGTAACCCTGGTCGACCGCTTGGCGCGCCGTACCGCGGTCGCGGGACAGCGCCATCCAGCCGGCATCCGTGATGATCCAGCCCTTCTTCCGCTGGTGCCCGATCACCGTCGCGAGCACGCTCAGCGCGATGTCCTCCGGCTCGACCGCGCCGACGCCGGCCTGGAACAGGTCGCCGAACATGAAGACCCCGGCCCTCACCTCGGTGATGCCGGTGAGATCCCGGGCGAAGCGGGCGGTCGGTGTCGAGCCGACGCTGACCACGGGGCAGGGCAGGCCGGCCGCGCGCAGGATCCCGGCCGCGCTGACCGCGGCGACGCGTTCGGCCTCGGCCGCGTCGGCGAGTGCCTCGGGATCGCTCAGCGCGTAGCTGTGACCCGCGTGGAGCAGCACGCCGCGCAGGCTCGCCGCACCGGCGACGAGCCGGCGCCCGATCGCGACGAGCGTCTCCGCGTCGTCCGGCGCGACGCCGGAGCGGTGTCCGTCCGCATCGACTTCGATCAGGACGGGGAGGGGATCGCCGGTGCGGGCCGCGTGCGCAGCGACCGCCTCGGCCTGTTCGAGAGAGTCGAGGATCACCGCGAGATCGGCGCCGCGCGCCCGCACGGCCGCGACGCGAGCGAGCTTGTCCGGCGCGATGCCCACCCCGTAGATCACGTCGCGCAGGCCGGCCTCGCAGAAGTACTCCGCCTCCCGCAGGGTCGAGACGATGGCGGGCCCCTCCGGCGCCGCCATGGCCAACCGGGCGACATCGCGCGACTTTGCCGTCTTGAGATGGGGGCGGAACGCCACTCCGAGCCCAGCAAGGCGCGCGCGCATCCGCTCGACATTCTCCCGGAGCCGAGCCTCGTCGAGGAGCAGGCAGGGCGTGTCGAGTGCCTCGAGCCCGGTCGCGTCCGCCATATCCGTCTCCGCCGAAGGTCCGCCCCGGATACGCCCTCGTCCACCACGGCGCCAGCCCGGCAGGCGGATCGATCGTGCATGTGCTCGCCCACACGTCGGGTACTTCGGGCCGCACCCATATCCGGTGCGTGCAAGAACAAAGGCCTCCTACATCGCGCGGACACAGCATCCGTACCGCCTTGAGGTCGCAGAACAGAGACCGGATACTTTCGATGACCACCCGTTTCGCCACCGCCACCGTCGCGATTGTCCTGAGCCTCGCCGCTCCGGCCGCGTTCGCACAGGCCGGCAACTGGCCGCACTCGGAGCGCGCAGCGGTGAGCGCCTACGACGACATCACCACGGGCTCGATCGGGATCGCTCGCCCACAGCAGCGCGACGGATGGGGCGCGGTCAGCTCGGCCAAGGCCGGCAACGCGAACCAGCAGAACTTCCCGGTGCAGCAGTACGGCCAGACCTCGGGCGGTCCGGCCTACTGAGCCGGACGGACCGGACCTGACAGACCGGACCTGACAGGGGCGGGGCGCGAGCCCCGCCCTTTTTCATGTTCCCCACGACGCTCGCGGAGCGTGCGACAACGCAACCGGAAGCGGTATCAGCGGCTGTGCTTTGTCCCCGACTGAATTCGAAATGCGGTGGACGCCGGCCGCCGCCGAACGCTAAACCTGCCCGGAAATCACATGGGAGGGATGCGTTTGACACAGGACGTCATCCTGGCGACGACCGGCCTGACAAAGGAGTTCAAGGGATTTCGCGCCGTCAGCGGCGTGAATCTTGAGGTCGTGCGCGGCACGATCCACGCGCTGATCGGCCCGAACGGCGCCGGTAAGACCACCTGCTTCAACCTGCTCACCAAGTTCCTCCAGCCGAGTGCCGGCTCGATCCGCTACAAGGACCGGGACATAACAGGCATGAAGCCGGCCGACGTCGCCCGGCTCGGGCTGGTGCGCTCCTTCCAGATCTCCGCCGTGTTTCCGCACATGAGCGTGCTGGAGAACGTGCGCATCGCCCTCCAGCGCAGGCGGCGCGGCGATTCTTTCGATTTCTGGCGGCCCGAGCGGGTGCTGCGGGCGCTCGACGGCGAGGCGCTCGAGCTCGTCGAGGCGGTCGGGCTGTCGACCTTCGCGGAACATCAGGCGGCGGAGCTCTCGTACGGCCGCAAGCGGGCGCTCGAGATCGCCACCACGCTGGCGCTCGATCCCGAGATGCTGCTCCTCGACGAGCCGATGGCCGGCATGGGTCACGAGGACGTGGACCGGACCGCGGGGCTGATCCGACGGATCGCAAGGGACCGCACGATACTGATGGTGGAGCACAATCTGTCAGTGGTGGCCTCGCTCTCCGACCGCATCACCGTGCTGGCGCGCGGACAGGTGCTCGCCGAGGGCGACTACGCCAGCGTGTCGAAGGACCCCCGCGTGGTCGAGGCGTATATCGGGTCGGGTCATGCCTGAGGCGGCGCGCGCGATGAATCCACCCACCGCCCCGCTCCTGGCGCTGCGCGGCCTGCAGGGCTGGTACGGCGAGAGCCACGTGCTGCACGGCATCGACCTCGACGTGCGCCGGGGCGAGGTGGTGACACTGCTCGGGCGCAACGGCGCGGGCAAGACCACGACGCTCAGGGCCATTATCGGCATCCTCGCCAAGCGCTCGGGCTCGATCACCTATGACGGCGTCGAGACGATCGGGATGCCCTCGCGCTCGATCGCCCGTCTGGGGCTCGGCTACGTGCCGGAGGAGCGCGGCATCTTCGCGAGCCTGACCGTGCAGGAGAACCTGATGCTGCCGCCGAAGGTGAAGCCCGGCGGCATGTCGGTGGCGGAGATCCACGCGCTCTTCCCGAACCTCAAGGAGCGGGCGGGAAGCCAGGGCACCAAGCTCTCGGGCGGCGAGCAGCAGATGCTCGCCATCGGGCGCATCCTGAGGACCGGCGCCAAGCTGATCCTGCTCGATGAGCCGACCGAGGGCCTCGCCCCCGTCATCGTGCAGCAG
The DNA here is from genome assembly GCF_022179245.1 of Methylobacterium gregans. Lineage (GTDB taxonomy): Bacteria > Pseudomonadota > Alphaproteobacteria > Rhizobiales > Beijerinckiaceae > Methylobacterium > Methylobacterium gregans. The sequence continues at coordinate 12,495 of NZ_BPQM01000096.1, read as the reverse complement.
ATCGGCCGTACGATCCTGAAGCTGAAGGCGGACGGCTACACCATCGTGCTCGTGGAGCAGAATTTCCGCTTCGCCCAGACGCTGGCCGATCGCCACTACGTGGTCGAGCAGGGCCGTGTCGTCGACATGATCCCGAATGCCGATCTCGACGCCAATATCGACAAGCTCCACACCTATCTGGGCGTCTGAGCGCCCCGCCCGATCAACACGACACTGGCCGGCCGACCGCCTTGGGCGCGGGACAGCCGAAGCCGATACGAAGGACGAGGACAGATGCTGAGATCCGTTCTGCTCGCGAGCGCGCTCGGCGCCCTGACGATGGGCGGGGCGCTCGCGCAGACCGCCGTCAAGATCGGCGTGCTCGGCGACCGCTCCGGCGTCTACTCCGACATCAGCGGCGAGGGCTCGGTGGTGGCCGCCCGCCTCGCGGTGGAGGATTTCGCCAAGATCGATCCGAGCGTGAAGGTCGAGGTCGTCTCCGCCGACCACCAGAACAAGCCCGATATCGGCGCGGCCATCGCCCGCCAATGGTACGACCGCGACGGCGTCGACGCGATCATGGACGGCGTCACCTCCTCGGTGGCGCTCGCGATCAATCAGGTCACGCGCGAGAAGAACAAGGTCCTGATCGATTCGGGCGCCGGCACCGCCGACCTCACCGGCCCGCAATGCACGCCCAACACCGTGCACTGGGTCTACGACACGGTGGCGCTCGCCAACGGCACCGGCAGCGCCATGGTGAAGCGCGGCGGCGACACGTGGTTCTTCCTCACCGCCGACTACGTCTTCGGCCAGACGCTGCAGCGCGACACGGCGGCGGTCGTCACAAAGAACGGCGGCAAGGTGGTGGGCTCGGTCAAGACGCCGTTCCCGACCGCCGACTTCTCCTCCTTCCTGCTCCAGGCTCAAGGATCCGGCGCCAAGGTGATCGGGCTGGCCAATGCGGGCGGCGACACCATCAACGCGATCAAGCAGGCGGGCGAGTTCGGCATCACCGGCGGCGGCCAGGCGCTCGCGGGCCTCCTCGTCTTCTCCTCGGAGGTGCACGCGCTCGGCACCAAGGTGGCGCAGGGGCTGGTCCTCACCGAGCCGTTCTACTGGGACCTCAACGACGGTACCCGCGCCTTCTCGGAGCGCTTCTCGAAGCAGATGAACGGCAGGAAGCCCACCGCCAACCATGCCGGCGTCTATGCCGGCACGATCCATTACCTGAAGGCGGTGGCGGCCCTGAAGAACGAGGCCAAGGACGGTGCCAAGGCGGTCGCCAAGATGAAGGAGATCCCCACCGACGATCCGCTCTTCGGCAAGGGCACGATCCGCGCGGACGGGCGCAAGATCCACGACATGTACCTGTTCGAGGTGAAGAAGCCCGCCGAGTCGAAGGACGCGTGGGACCTCTACAAGACGCTGGCTACCATCCCCGGCAACGAGGTCTTCCGGCCGCTGGGCGAGGGCGGCTGCCCGCTGGTGAAGGGCTGATCTTCTTCCGCCCCGCCCGCCACCGGGCGGGGCGTCGCACGGATGCGTGAGCCATCATGACGACGATCTTCGGCGTGCCGACCCAGGCCCTGTTCGGCCAGCTCCTGCTGGGGCTGATCAACGGCTCGTTCTACGCGATCCTCTCGCTCGGGCTCGCGATCATCTTCGGGCTTCTGAACATCATCAACTTCGCGCACGGCGCCCTCTACATGATGGGCGCCTTCGTGGCCTGGATGCTGCTCACCTATCTGGGTCTCGGCTACTGGTGGGCGCTGGGGTTGGCGCCGCTGGTGGTGGGCGTGTTCGGCATCCTGCTGGAGCGGCTGCTGATCGCGCGGCTGTACAAGCTCGATCACCTCTACGGGCTACTGCTGACCTTCGGGCTGGCGCTGATCATCCAGGGCCTGTTCCGCAACCAGTACGGTGTCTCGGGGCTGCCCTACGCGATCCCCGCGGAGCTGTCGGGCGGTCAGCGGCTGCCCTTCATGTTCCTGCCCAATTACCGGGCCTGGGTGGTGGTCGCCTCGCTCACCGTGTGCCTGGCCACCTGGCTCGTCATCGAGAAGACGAAGCTCGGCGCCTATCTTCGTGCCGCGACCGAGAACCCCACCCTCGTCCAGGCCTTCGGCGTGAACGTGCCGCTCTTCCTGACGCTGACCTACGGCTTCGGCGTGGCGCTCGCCGGATTCGCGGGCGTGCTCGCGGCGCCGATCTACTCGGTCAACCCGAATATGGGAGCCGACATCATCATCGTGGTCTTCGCCGTGGTGGTGATCGGCGGAATGGGCTCGATCCTGGGCTCGGTGATCACCGGCTTCGGCCTCGGGTTGGTCGAGGGCCTGACCAAGGTGTTCTACCCGGAAGCCTCCGCGACGGTGATCTTCGTCATCATGGTGCTGGTGCTGCTGGTCAAACCCGCCGGCCTGTTCGGCCGCACGGCCTGAGAGCGGTCGAAGGAGTATCCCCATGGCCGATACCGCCGCCCTCGACCCCGCCCCGATCGCGGCCGCCCGGCCCGAGAGCCGTGACGACCGGGCCCTGCACCGCCGCGTCTTCCTCGGCATCGCCCTCGCGCTCGCGCTGGCGCCGCTGGTGCTCTATCCCGTCTTCCTGATGAAGGTGCTGTGCTTCGCGCTGTTCGCGCTCGCCTTCAACCTGCTGCTCGGGTACGGCGGGCTGCTGTCCTTCGGCCACGCCGCCTATTTCGGCATGGCGAGCTACGTCTCGGCCTACGCTGCCAAGACCTGGGGCCTGACGCCCGAACTCGCGATCCTCGCCGGAACGCTGGTGGCGGGTCTGCTCGGCCTCGTCTTCGGCGCGCTCGCGATCCGGCGGCAGGGCATCTACTTCTCGATGATCACGCTCGCGCTCGCGCAGATGGCGTTCTTCTTCTCGCTGCAGGCGCCGTTCACTGGCGGCGAGGACGGCATCCAGGCGGTTCCGCGGGGCAACCTGTTCGGGCTGGTCGGCCTCGCGGACGACCGGGTGCTCTACGCCGTGGTGGCGCTGATCTTCTTCGGCGGCATGCTGCTCATCTACCGCATCATCCACTCGCCCTTCGGGCAGGTGCTGAAGGCGATCCGCGACAACGAGCCCCGCGCGATCTCGCTGGGCTACCGGGTCAACCGCTACAAGCTCGCGGTCTTCGTGCTCTCGGCGACGCTGGCAGGGTTGGCCGGCGCCACCAAGGCGATCGTGTTCCAGCTCGCCTCGCTGACCGACGTGCACTGGTCGATGTCCGGCGAGGTGGTGCTGATGACGCTGGTGGGCGGCATGGGCACGGTGTTCGGGCCGATCGTCGGCGCCCTCGTGATCGTCACGATGGAGACCTATCTGGCCCAGTTCGGCGCCTGGGTCACGGTGATCCAGGGGGCCGTCTTCGTGCTCTGCGTGCTCCTGTTCCGCGAGGGCATCCTCGGGCTCCTGGCCCGCAGACTCGGCCGGCCGCTGTGAGGCCGGCCCAAGCCTGAGCGCCGACGCGCGGACGAAGCGCCCCGCCACCGAACACGGCCGCGACGCGAGAGGCACGCCGGGCGATCGACGAACGCCACGCGACGATCGGGCGCTGACGCCCGTTCAAGACAGTGGGCGGCGGGAGCCGGTCGTTCGCGTTACGCTGGTCCGCACGAAGCGTCCCAAGCCTGCGCATCAGCGACGGCGAGGCCACGCCCCGGCGCCGAAATTTCTCGCCAGCTCGGTCCGCCCAGGGCGCCGGAACAAGCTTCGCCGTGCCGCGTTTGAAGGACGCACAGCTTCCCAACGGTCCCGGCATGCCGCGGATCCGTGGCGCTGCGCGCCGTTTCAGGCAGGTCATGACCCGCGCCTACACTGCCTTCGCGCGCAGCAGAGCCGCATAGGGCTTGTGCAGCTCCAAAATTGATCTCGCAGCGGCCAAGCTATTCTGTAGCGTTCGTGCAACTGTCTTTGCGAGATCTCGGGTCGTTACGCTTCGTTAACCAATCCGCGGCACCCTGGCGACAATTATTCATTCCCAGGTGCCGCCATGAAACGAGCCCCCGCGCTCAGCGTCGACGATCCCGTCCGGGACTGCCCCGTCCCCCCTGAAACCCTCGGCCGGATCGCGCGTGCCGAACCCGAGTCCCTCGACGAGATCGTGGAGGGGATTCCGGAAGCCGTGCGTGCGCGCCTCGCGGTCTATCTCTACGGCCGCAGCCACACCCACGAGCTCGGCATCCGCATCGCCGCCACCTGCGAAGGCACCACGCTGCGGCGCGCGGCGGGCCTCGTCGGCAACATGCTGCACGATCTCTCGCGCCGGCCCTACGCCCCGCCGAGCCACGGTCTGCGCGGCGCGGCGCGGATCAGCCTCGGCGGTCCAGCCACGCGCCGGGCCTGAGGCGCCCTCATCCGGTCGCCCGCGCTTTGACAGCCGTGCGGACGATTCCGTAAGGCGGGCCGGCCCCCGATCCAACCGAAACCGGCCGGGCCGCCGCGCGGACAAGAGCCATGAATGCCCTCATCGTCATCTTCGGTGCCGGTCTGGGCGGCGGCGTCCGCCACGGCATCAACCTCGCGGTCGCGCGCCTCGCGCCGGCGCTGGGCTTTCCCCTCGCCACCCTGCTGATCAACGTCGCGGGCTCGTTCCTGATGGGCGTACTGGCAGCGGCCTTCGCGCTGCGTGGCGAGGCCCCCCAATCCCTGCGCCTGTTCCTGACGACCGGGATCCTGGGCGGCTTCACCACCTTCTCGACCTTCTCCCTCGACGCGATCACCCTTTGGCAGCGCGGCGAGACCGGGGCGGCCGCCTTCTACGTGGCGGCCTCGGTCGGGCTCGGCCTCGCCGGACTGGTGGCGGGCCTGGCCCTCACCCGGGCGCTCCTGCCCGTACCGTGAGGGAGCGCCCGCACGGTTGCGGTAGCAGCCGTGGCTCCGCGCGCCGGGCGGCGCTATAGTCCGTCCCAATGTCCATCTCCGCCCGCCCGGTCCGTCGCCTCGACCCCATCCTCGTCGATCGTATCGCGGCGGGCGAGGTGGTGGAGCGGCCGGCCTCGGCCGTGAAGGAACTGGTCGAGAACGCGATCGATGCGGGTGCCCGGGCGATCGAGGTGACGATCGAGGGCGGCGGGCGCCGTCTGATCCGGGTGGTCGATGACGGGATCGGCATGGGGCCGGAGGATCTGGCGCTGGCGGTCGAGCGCCACGCCACCTCCAAGCTGCCGGACGGCGACCTCTTCCGCATCGACACCCTTGGCTTCCGCGGCGAGGCGCTGCCCTCGATCGGAGCGGTCTCGCGGCTTACGCTCACCTCCCGTACGGCGCAGGCCGAGCAGGGCGCGACCCTGACGGTCGATGCCGGCCGAAAGGGCGAGGTGAGGCCCGCCCCCGCCCAGCGCGGCACCCGGATCGAGGTCAGCGAGCTGTTCGCCGCGACCCCGGCCCGGCTCAAGTTCCTCAAATCCGACCGGGCCGAGACGGCGGCCGTCTCCGAGATCGTGCGGCGCCTCGCGGTAGCCAAGCCGCGAATCCGCTTCACCCTGCGCAGCGAGAGCGGCACGCCCCTGGTCCTGCCGGCCGAGGAGGGGGACGGCCCGGCAGCGTCCCTGCGCCGGCTCGCGGGCGTGCTCGGGGCCGAGTTTGCCCCGAATGCGCTGCCCGTCGACCTCGCCCGCGAGGGTTTCGCCATCAGCGGGCATGTCGGGCTGCCGACCTTCCACCGGGGTGCGGCCAACCACATCCACCTCGTGGTCAACGGCCGGCCCGTGCGCGACCGGCTGCTCCTCGGCGCCATCCGAGGCGCCTACGCCGACACGATGAGTTCCGACCGGCACCCGGTGCTCGGCCTCGTCATCGCCTGCGATCCGGCGCTCGTCGACGTCAACGTGCACCCAGCCAAGACCGAGGTGCGCTTCCGCGATCCCGGCCTCGTCCGGGCGCTCGTGATCAGCGCGATCCACGAGGCGCTTCGTCGCGCCGGTGCCCGGACGGCGACGACGGGCGCTACCCGCGCACTGGAAGCCCTGCGGACGGTACCGGTGCAGCCAGGACCCGCTCTGAGTCGCTACAGCGGGGAGAGCGCGCCGAGCCTGTTTCAAACGACGCGCGCGGCCGGTCCCGTGCGGGCACCTTCCTTCGCCGCCCCACCGGGCTTCGCGGGCCTGAACAGGCCACCCCCGCCGGGCGGCTTCGGCGAGGCGGCCCAGGCCCTGCTGGAGCCGGAGCCGCGCCCGGCGCATCCGGCCGGCCCGACCGGAGCGCCCGATCCGGACTTCGCGCGCCCGATCGCATCCGAGTTGCCGCCAGAGGCCGCTGCCTTCCTACCGGATCCGGAGGGCGAAGGCGCCCTCGATTTCCCGCTCGGCGCCGCCCGGGCACAGTTGCACGAGACCTACATCATCGCCCAGACCCGCACCGGTATGGTCATCGTCGACCAGCACGCGGCGCACGAGCGGCTGGTCTACGAGCGTCTGAAGCGCGAACGCGCGGCCGGCGGCATCGCGCGCCAGGGCCTGCTGATCCCCGAGGTGGTCGAGCTCGGGCCCGACGAGGCTGCGCGCATCGTCGCCGCGGCGGGGGACCTGGAGCGGCTCGGCCTGTCGATCGAGGCGTTCGGTCCCGGCGCGATCCTGGTGAGGGAGATGCCGGCGATCCTGCAGGGCGCTGCCCTGCGGGCGCTCGTCGCGGACATCCTCGACGCCCTGGCAGCGGGCGGCGACGAGGAGGGGGGTGCCGCCGCCGCCGAGACCGGCCCGCTCGGACGCCGCCTCGACGCGATCCTCTCGCGCATGAGCTGCCACGGCTCGATCCGGGCCGGGCGCCGCCTACGCCCGCAGGAGATGAACGCGCTCCTGCGCGAGATGGAGGCGACAGAGAATGCAGGCCAGTGCAATCACGGCCGGCCGACCTCCGTCGCCCTGGCACTCCACGACATCGAGCGCCTGTTCGGCCGGCGCTGATAGCACGAGACGTCTACGGCAAGCGCGACTGCAACACCGGGACTACCCCGGGATTTCGGCTGACGAGCCTCACTCGCGCAGGCGCAGCCCTGAACATTTTTTGTTCACACAGGAGCAACGAGGTTGATATAGATCAACGCCGTCGTGGCGAGGTACCTGAGTGCCTCGCCAGACATACGGCAGCCCGGATCGAGAGTGGCCTTCCGTACTTCGCTCAACTCAAGGTCGTCGAGCCATCATGCCTAAAACCGCTACGCCTTCGGCGAAGCCGAAACAGACCACGGAGACCGATCACAGCATCGGCAACCGCATCGCTCTCCTGCGCTCGGCGAGCGGCATCAGCCAGACCATGCTGGCCGACGCGCTCGGCATCAGCTTCCAGCAGGTGCAAAAGTACGAGGCCGGGAAGAATCGGATCGGCGCCGGCCGCCTGCGCGCCATAGCGGATCGGCTCGGCGTGCCGGTCTCCGTCTTCTTCGCGGAGGATCCCGGCTCCGAGGCGCCCGTCAGCGGTCTCGACATGCTGCAGGAGAGCGGCGCGCTCTCGCTCCTGCAGGCCTACGAGACGATCTCGGACGAGGATATGCGCCGCGAGATCCTGAACCTCGTCAAGGCCGCCGCGCGCATCAGCCAGCGCACCCGCCTCACAGACGACGGGCTCTGACCGGCCCGGGTCAGCCCCGCCGCCCCGCGAAGAAATCCCGCAGCAGTTGCGCGGCCTCGCGTTCCCGGAAGCCGCCATAGACATCCGGGGCATGGTGGCAGGTCGGCTGGTCGAACACGCGCGGCCCGTTCTCGACGCCGCCCCCCTTCGCGTCGGCAGCCCCGAAATACAGGCGCCGGATCCGCGCGAAGCTGATCGCCCCGGCACACATCGGGCACGGCTCCAGGGTCACGTAGAGATCGCAACCGGTCAGCCGCTCGTTGCCCACCGCGGCGCAGGCGGCACGGATCGCAAGGATCTCCGCGTGTGCCGTCGGGTCGCGAAGTGCCCGCGGCTGGTTGTGGGCGACCGCCAGCACCGCGCCGTCGCGCATCACGACCGCTCCGACCGGGACCTCGCCGGCCTCCGCGGCCCGCCGCGCCGCAGCGAAGGCGAGATCGAGCGGATCGATCCGCCCGAGGACCGGGATCGGTGCCGCCACCCCGCCGCTCCTAGCTGTGCACAGGGTGCGCCGCTGGTGCGGCGGGCCGGGCTGATCCGTGGAACACTTCGCCGAAGCTCACCGTTCTGTCCCCGAAGCGGCCAAGCCGCAGCAGAGATATTCGCGAGGACAATGCCATGAGCAGCACCACCGACAAGATCAAGGGTGCCGTCAACGAGGCCGTCGGCAATGCCAAGCAGGGCATCGGCAACCTCACCGACAATGACCGGCTGAAGGCGGAGGGCAAGGCGCAGGAGTTGAAGGGCACGACCCAGCGCGGCGTCGGCGAGGCCAAGGACACCGTGAAGGACGCCGTGGGCGGCAAGCTCTGAGATCGCCGCCGCGCGCAGTCACGACATAACGCAGAACGAAAACGCACCGGAGATTACCATGATCGGTTGGGCCGTAACATTCCTCGTCATCGCCCTCGTCGCGGCGCTCCTCGGCTTTGGCGGCATTGCCGGCACCGCCATGGAGGCGGCCAAGATCGTGTTCTTCGTCGCGATCGCCCTGTTCCTCATCTCGGCCGTGTTCGGCGTGATCCGCGGCCGCGCGCCGAGGCTCTGAACCCGATCGAACCTGAACGAACGTTATGAAGAGGCGGCCCGCCCGGGCCGCCTCTTCGCGTTTCCAGAACCGTTTGGACGTCGAGCCCGCTCCGCGCTATCACGCCGGCATGACGCTCCAGACGTGGTGGCTCTTCCTCGGCGCGGTCTTCCTGCTCTCGGGGACGCCCGGCCCGAACATGCTGCACGTGATGACCCGCAGCGCTCGCTACGGTCTGGGGCCGAGCGTCTTCGCGATGGCGGGCTGCCTGTCCGGCCTCGTGCTGGTGCTGATCGCGGCCGCCGCCGGTCTCGGCGCCGTGCTCGCCGCTTCGCCGCTGCTCTTCGAGATCCTGCGTTACGCGGGCGTGGCCTATCTTGCCTGGGCCGGGATCCGGGCTTGGCAGGGCGGGGGCACGGCCGCCGATCCAGCCACAGGTCTCGTGCGCGCGCCCTCAGCCGTCGGTCTGTTCCGCGGCGGCTTCCTGATCGGGGTGAGCAACCCGAAGCTCCTGATGTTCGTGGCGGCTTTCCTGCCGCAATTCATCGATCCGGCCCACGCCCAGTCGCCGCAATTCCTCGTTCTGATCCTCACCTTCGCGGCGGCGGAAGCGTTCTGGTACGCGGTCTACGGCATTGGCGGTCGCCGGATCGCCAGGCTGCTGGTCCGCCCCGGCGCACGGCGCCTGTTCGACCGGGCCACAGGGGCGATCTTCCTCGGCTTCGGTGCGGCGCTTCTCGGCGGTCACCGGTGAGCCGCGCCCGCGCCCTGGCCGAACCCCCGCCCGGCGCGCCTGCGGAGACCGCCCCCGCGCTGCCCGACGCCGACATCGCGTCCCGGCTGCACGCCTTCCGCAGCCTCGGCGGCAATTGCGAGTTCGGATTCGTGCAGCGCTACGGCGGCGCCGAGCCCTCGGGGCTGCTGCGCTTCTCCTACACGCCGCTCGCCGACCTCATCCACGCCCTCGACAGCGATTTCACGGCCTTCGGCGCACCGGACGACCTGCACCTCGCCGAGGCCGAGAGCGGCACCTACTACTGCGCGAGCCGCCGCTACGGAATCTGGTCGAACACCGCGCAGGCCGTCGGGCAAGTCGATCCGGCGGCTCTGCTGGAGCGGGAATACGGCCGCATCGCCCATCTCAAGCGGCGGATGCTTGCGGAGCTTCGCCAGGGCGCGAAGATCCTTGTGCGCAAGGTCGGCCCCGAGGAGGACGCGGCCGACCTCGACCGGCTCGTCCGGGCGATCCGACGCCACGGTCCCTCGACGCTGCTGCGCGTTGCCGCCGCCGGTCCGGACTGGAGGCCCGAGCCGGCGCGATGGGTCGCGGACGGGGTGATGGAGGGCCACGTCCGACGCTTCGCCCCCCAGGAGGTCGCCTGGGACGTGGATCTCGAACCCTGGCTCCTCCTCTGCGACAGTGCGGAGCGGCTGCACCGCGGCCTACCCCATGACCCCGGCCTGCCGCCCGCACGGCCGGTCCGCACGGTGCGGGGCCCGAAGCCGCGGCTCCACGCGACGCGGGGGCCGGACGGGATCTCGTCGTTCCGGCAGGCTCTCGACGCGCGCGGCCTTGCCCGCGGGCCGATCCACACCGTCTCGGCCTGGATCTGGCTGCCCGCGGACTTCGCCGGCACGCAGGTCTTCGCCGCGCTCGACTACGAGCGCCTCGCCTGGGCCGAGGCCGACACGGCCCGGCGGGAATGCTGGCAGCGTGTCTGGGTCTCGGCGCGAATCCGGGAAGATCGCGACGGCATCCGGATCGGCCTCGTCGCGCGGGCGCCGCGAGGCCAGCTTTTCTGGTCGGCGGGCTGGCGCCTCGCCGAGGGGCCGCTCCCGCCTCCGGAGCCGGCGCCCGCGCACCCACCGCCCGCGGGGCTCGGCGCCTGGCTGGCGCGCCTGCGCCGGTAGCGGCCGCGCGGAGCTGATCTGACGTCTCGCGCGACCGGCCGGCCTCTGTTATGGGCTTGGCGCATGAGCGACAATTCATCCGAGAGCGGCCGCGACGAGCGGGCCGACGACCCGTCAGCGCAGGTCTGGACACCCGCGACCGACGCCAACACCGAGAAGCCCGATCCCGAGCGGCGGCCCAAGGCCCGAGATCAACGGGCCGAGCGTGCGGGCGGCGACGCTCCGCTGCGCCGCCGCGCGCCCGAGGGCGCCGCGAAGCCGTCGGCGCCGAGCGAGGCCGCCGAGGAAAGCGCCTTCGAGGGCGAGCGCATCGCCAAGGCAATGGCACGCGCCGGCATCGCATCGCGCCGGGACGCCGAAGCGATGATCGCCGCGGGTCGGGTCAGCCTCAACGGGCAGGTCCTCGACTCGCCGGCCGTCAACGTCACGGAGGCCGACCGCATCCTCGTCGACGGCGAGCCGCTGCCGGAGCGGGAGCGCACCCGGCTGTGGATCTTCCACAAGCCGCGCGGCCTCGTCACCACGGCGCGCGACCCTGAGGGGCGCACGACCGTGTTCGAGGCGCTGCCCGAGGACATGCCCCGCGTCGTCGCGGTGGGCCGGCTCGACATCAACACCGAGGGTCTGCTGCTGCTGACGAACGACGGCGGCCTCGCCAAGGTGATCGCACACCCGGATACGGGCTGGCTGCGCCGTTACCGCGTGCGCGCCCACGGCGACACCGATCAGGCCCAACTCGACCGCCTGCGCAAGGGCGTGACCATCGACGGCATGGAGTACGGCCCCATCGAGGCGACGCTCGATCGGGTCCAGGGCGACAACCTCTGGATCACCATGGGCCTGCGCGAGGGCAAAAACCGCGAGGTCAAGCGCATCCTCGAGCATCTGGGTCTCCAGGTGAACCGGCTGATCCGGCTCTCCTTCGGCCCCTTCCAGCTCGGCGACCTCGAGGTGGGGCTCACCGAGGAGATCCGCACCAAGGTTCTGAAAGAGCAGCTCGGCAAGACGCTGGCCGAACAGGCCGGCGTCGATTTCGAGAGCCCGGTGCGCGAGCCGATCGCGCCCTTCGGGTCGCCGAAGCAGAAGGAGACGGCCCGACAGGAACCGGGCCGCCCGGAGGGCCGGACCGAGCGCGCCGAGAGGGGCGAGCGCGGCGAGCGGCCCTCCCGCAACGGCGGCGAGCGTTCGGCGCGTCCGGCAGCGCCCGAGCGGGTGCCGACCGGCGGCATGGGCCCAGGTCCCCGCCGCTCTGTCTGGCGGGCCGACGAGGGCGAGACCCAGCGGCCCGGCCGGCCGCCCCGCCGCGGCGCGGATCCGAAGATCGAGCGCGCGGCCGCCGCGGAGCGCGGACGGGAACGCGTCGGCGCGATCAAGAGCGGCGAGCGGCGCGTGCTGGTCGAGCGCCTCGGGCCGAGCCCGCAGGAGCCGGCCGCGGAGCCCCCGAAGCGGCGCGGCCGCTACGCCAAGGCGGACGATGGGGGTGCGCCCCGCGGCGAGGCGCGTCCGCAGCGCTACCCGCGCGACGAGGCCCGCAGCGAGCGGGCGCCGCGGCCCGACCGCGCTCCGCGCCCGGACCGGGCAGCACGGACCGATCGTCCGGCCCGCGCCGAGCGTGCGCCCTGGGATGGTGCGGACGGGGCGCGAGCGCCGCGCCGGGAAGGCCGGCCCGCGACGGGTGATCGCCCGCAGGGCCGCAGCTTCGAGGAGCGCGGCGCGGCGGGACGGCCCGCTGGCAAGTTCGGCGGAAAGCCGGGAGCCAAGTTCGGCGGCGAAAGGTTCGGCGGCGAGAAGTCCGGCGGCTTCAAGGCTGGCGGCAGGCCCGGCGGCAGGCCAAGCGGCAACCCCGGGGCCAAGCCCGGCGGGTTCGGCGGCCGCGGCGAGGGGGGCGCACGGCCCAGCGGCTTCAAGGCCGGCGGCAAGCCCGGCGGTGGGCGTCCGGGCGGCGCGGGCGGCAGGCCGGGCGGCGGCGCCGGCGGGCGGCCGGGCGGCAGGCCGCCGCG
>NZ_BPQM01000095.1 GCF_022179245.1 Methylobacterium gregans | reverse complement strand
GCCCGGTCGTAGACGGCGTCGCCGAGGCGGCGCAGGGGACCGCCGGGGCCCGAGCGCTTCCACAGGCGGGTGTTGAGGGCGGCGACCGGATCCTGGCCCGGCACGCCGAAGCCGCGCGCCGCCAGATGTTCCAGGATCTCGCCCGCATGCATCGGCCGGCCCGCCTCGGCCAGCACTGCGACGGCCGCCTCGACCAGGGCCCGGCCGTAGCGCCGGGCGCCGGCCGGATCCTCCTCGAAGGAGACCGGCGGCGGCGGTCCCTCGGGCCCGGGGGACGGGGTGAAGGACCGATCAGGGGGCAGCCCGTGCGACGAAGAGCCGGTCGGCGGGACGGGCATCGCGGGACCGGGCGACGGCGCGACGGGGGACGGCGCGACGGGGGACGGGGCGAGAGGGGACGGACGGGCCGCGGGCGCGGCCCAGCTCCCTGACGCGCTCCGCGCCTCGCCCTTGGCCTCATCCCTGGCCTTGCCCGACGAACCGGCCGGGAACGGGGCCGGCGACACGGCCGGTCCGGAGTCCGGCGCCCGCGCCGTCCATCGCCGCGCCGGGGCACCGCCCTCCGGCCCCGTCGCCCCCGCCTCAGCGCGGTCCGGGTAGGCCGGCCCGGACGGACCGGGCGTGCCCGGATCGGCGTAGGCCCCCGCCGCCCCGGCTGCCGAGAGCGGATATCCGCCCGCCTCCCCGGCACCGGCCCGCAGGCGGCGGCCGAGCTCGAGGTAGAGCAGGTGGTCGGCGATCTCGCGGTCGATCGCCTCGCGGCGGCGGCGCAGCTCGGCGAGACGCGCCTCGATCTCAGCCTCTGACGGAACCATGCTCTGCCGCCTGACGGAACGCTATATTCCTTTTCCCTAACATGCCGGACTTTCTAAGGAAAGACAGTCGCTCTTCCATGGATTCCATTCCGTCCGAACGGGCATCGAAACGGGTCTGACGGAACACCCCGCGGGATTCGACGGGTTCGGCGCCGGGCAATCGACGGTTTGCGGGGCCGGACCGGCCGGGCGGCGGCTGAGGGAATGGGCGGGTCGGACGCCTGAAATATTCCGCATTTGGTCGGAATAGGCGGCTGTCAGCCCCGGGCTTTCATTCCCTTTGCCGTTCCCTTCGGCATTCCCTGGCGCGGCGGCACCAGCAGGGCGCCCGGATCGGCCGGCTGGAGCAGCAGGCCGGTGTCGTCGAGGCTCGCCGGCAGCTTCGGGAAGACCTCGCAGAGATGGGCGAGGTCGGCCTTGAACGCCTGCCGGAAGCTGCGGATGCTGGCGTTCTCGGCCCCGAACTGGCCGTGCAGGTTCGCCCAGGTCAGCCGCAGGGGCCGGGGCAGGGCGCGCAGGCGGTAGCCGAGCCAGAACAGCAGGTCGAGCTTGCGCGCCGAGCCCGAGAAGGCGCGCGCCGCCCGCACGTCGACGGGGAGCGCGTGGCGCACCAGCGTGTCGTAGAATTCCTGGTGGAACTGCACGGTGCGGGACCATGTCGGCCCCTCCCCGCCGCCTTGAGCGCGCCAGAGGTCGAGGCTGCGGAAGGGCGGCACGTTGAGCGTGCTCGCCTGCCCCTGCCCGTCCCAGAGGCCGATCTGCATCGAGCAGGCGGCCAGCCGGTGGACCTGCTCCTTGAACTGCCGGATGGTGCCGCGCTCGCCGCCGGTGACGGCGAAGCCCATCTCGCGCATGAAGCCCGAGAGCGAGTCCGCCACCGCCACGGTGGGGCTGCGCTGGCGCACGGCCTCGGTGCAGAGGTGCAGGAGCACGAGACGCGCCTTTGGGCCGTAGGGCAGCCCCTGCGGCTCCCAGGCGCCCGTGACCGGGTCCTTGAGGCGCCCGGCCACCAGGCTCAGGGAGTTGCGGCCGTAGGTGCGGGTGAACTCGCGCTCCGCGCCGGGATCCCGGTAGGGCAGGCCGCAGAGCGCCAGCACCGAGTGGATGTGCTGGAGGTTCTCGGGCGCCGTGGGCTCGTTCTCGATGACGAGGCGCACCGCGTCGCGGCGGCGCTGGTCGCGGCCCATCCGGGCACGGGCCTGCTCGCGAGCGTCCTCCACGGCCCGGGCGGCGTCCCGCTCGCGCTGGCGGTGCAGGATGTGCTCGACGATCTGCGCGAACAGGAAGCCGCCGCGCGCCGCCTCGACCTCTGCCAGGAGGTCGGCGTCGCGGATCAGTGCCAGCTTCTGCTCGATGCCCGTCACGTCGGAGGTCTGCGCGTCGCCAGGGGGTCGTCACCAGGGGTCGTCAGCGGGCAGGGGAACCCTGCCGTAACGAACCTGCATCGCACGAGTCGGCCCCCGCGAGTCTCGCACGAATCGCGGGGCGGGGCGGGTTGTCCCGGCAATCCACGCGATCCGCTACCCGCACTGCGGCAGCCCCCTCCCCGGCCGCCGGGCCCGGCCTGCGCAGAGTTCGATACGGGGTCCGGCTGGGCGCGCGTGCTGCGCAGAGTTCGATACGCCCCCGCGTCGCCGGTTTGTCCCCGTTCTGCACCGCCCGAGAGGGCATTCCACGCCGAATCGCATGCGCTCGGGCGCAGACTCCGATACGCCACCCCGGCAGGACCGCGCAGAATCCGATACGAAGGCCCGCAGAGTCGCATACGCATCCGCGCAGAGTCGGATGCGCGAACCGGTCTCAACCCCCTCTGCCACAAGCAAAATCCGCCACCCCCTATAACCTACAGAACTGACTCTCTGAGAATCCTTCCTGATACTTCTCCTAAGGGGTCCGTCCCTCCGTTCGCTCTGGAGAACGCCCTCGATCCCGTCCTCTTCCCAATGGAATTCAGGGAATAGGACGGGCTTGTCCCCAACCTGCCCCCTCTTTCCCACCGCGATCCGGAGCCCCTGCCGATGACCGAGACGCCGATGCGGACCCTGCTGCGGCTGATGGCCGAGCTGCGCGATCCCATCCGCGGCTGCCCCTGGGACGTCGCCCAGACACCCGCGAGCATCGCGCCCTACACGCTGGAGGAGGCCTACGAGGTCGCCGACGCGATCGAGCGGGGCGACATGGACGACCTGCGCGACGAGCTCGGCGACCTGCTGCTGCAGGTCGTGTTCCAGGCCCGCATGGCCGAGGAGGCCGGCGCCTTCGGCTTCGACGACGTGGCGTGCGCGATCGTCGCCAAGCTGATCCGGCGGCACCCGCACGTCTTCGACGGGGCAGGGCGCCTGCTGCCGGAGACTGCGCCCACCCGTGACCCGGAGGCGGTGACGCTGCTCTGGAACGCGATCAAGGCGCAGGAACGCGCCGAGAAAGCCGCCCGATCGGGCGTCCAGGCGCCGGTGGAGCCCCCTCCCCTGGCCGGCGTGGCGCTGGCGCTCCCCGCCCTGACCCGCGCGGAGAAGATCTCCCGCAAGGCCGCCGCCTACGGCTTCGACTGGGCGGAGGCCGCGCAGGTGATCGACAAGGTCCGCGAGGAGACCGACGAGGTGGCGGAGGCCCTGAGCAAGGGCGACCGGGACGCGCTCGCTGAGGAGATCGGCGACCTGCTGTTCTCGGTGGCCAACCTTGCCCGCCATGCCGGGGTGGATCCGGAGGCAGCCCTGCGCGCGGGCAACGCCAAGTTCGAGCGCCGCTTCACCGCAATGGCCGAGCAGCTAAGGACCTCAGGTTCATCGCTCGCCGAGAGCGATCTTGCGGCTATGGAGGCGGCCTGGTTGGCGGTGAAGCAGGCCGAGCGCGGTTCCTGAGAGGTCATGGATTCCAAAGGTCGAGACCTTTGGCGGGGTGCAGGATGGAACCCTGCATTTGGAACCCCCGCTCCGGCTTTGCCGGATCGGAGGTTCCAACCCAGGGCGCCGCCCCGGGGACCCTGCCGAAGGGTTCACACCCTTCGGGATCCCCGGACCGGCCAGTCGACCAGGCCGCCGGCCCAGAGCGCGGCCCAGACCAGGACCGGCTGAAAGGCGAGCCGCGGTCCGTGGTACCACCAGGAATCCGGGATCCCTGGGACCGCGATGTGGTCGAGAGCGTGTTTGAGATTCGCCGGGTAGACGCAGACCGCGTAGAGGGCGAGCCCGATCGCGGCGGCCCGGCGGAAGCGGCGGCCGAGGAGGGCCGCCGCGCCCGCGATCTCACAAAGGCCCGTCGCCAGGATCACGAACCGGGGCTCGGGCACCCAGTCCGGCATGATCGGCATCAGGAGGTCCGGCCGGGCGAGATGCACGGCGCCGATGCCGGCATAGAGGCCGGCGAGGGCGGTCCGCAGCCAGGCGCGCCCGTCCGCCACCGCCCGCCCCTGCCCGGCCGGCCTCACGCCGCGCGCCCGTCCGGCCCGGCGCAGGATGCGGTCACCCGCTCGGCCAGGGCCGCGACGAGGCGCGCGAGGCCCGGATGTTCGGGGCTCCCGAACGGCGTCTCGCCGATCGCCCGAACGGGCGCGATCAGCCGCAGCGAGTTCGTCAGGAACACGGCGTCGGCCGAGAGCAACTCGGGCAGCGCCAGGGAGCGCTCCTCCGGGTGCAGGCCCGCGCTTCCCGCCAGCGCCAGAACCTCCGCCCGCACGATGCCGGGGAGCACGCCGTCCGCGAGGGGCGGCGTGACGAGGCGGTCTCCGAGGATCCCGAACAGGTTGCCGGTGCCGGCGCAGGCGACCCGCCCGCGCGTGTTCAGGAACAGGGCCTCGTCGCAGCCGGCCGCCGCGGCGTCACGAGCGGCCAGCACGGCGTCGAGATAGGCGGGCGTCTTCAGGCGCGAGACCGGCGAGGTCTCGTTGCGGGCGATCCCGGTGACCCAGAGGCTCAGGGGCGCGAAGGCCAGCGCGGCCGCGCTCGGCGCCGCGGTGGCGTAGAGGAGGGGGTGCGGCTCGGCCGGCGGCTTCAACCCGCGCGGGCCGGTGCCCCGCGTCGCGGTGGTGCGGATCGCGAGCCGCGGGCCCGTCCCGGCGAGCGCCCGCATGGCGGCCCGCGCCCGGTCGGGATCGACGGAGAAGCCCAGCGTGTCGGCGCCCGCGACGAGGCGGTCAATATGGGCGTCCTCGAAGGCGACCCGTCCGTCGCGGGCGAGCGCGGTGTCGAATACCGCGTCGCCGAGGCCGAGGCCCCGGTCGGTGAGGTCGAAGGGTGCGACCGTCTCCGCTTGCAGCTTTCCGTCAAGCCACAGCATCGGTGGTCCGCCGGTCCTTCGCCCAAGTGCGGGCGAGGTCGAGGAAGTTCGCGAACAGGGCGTGGCCGTCTTCCGTGAGCACCGATTCCGGGTGGAACTGGATGCCGTAGGTCGGGTGCTCCCGGTGGGAGAGAGCCATCACCTCCCCTTCCGTGGAGCGGGCGTCGACCGCGAGGTGGCGCTCCATGCCGGGCTCGGGCCGGACCACCAGGGAGTGGTAGCGCCCGACCTGCATGGGGGCCGGCAGGCCGCGGAACAGGCGCTCGCCCGCGTGGTCGACCGGGGTGGCCTGCCCGTGTAGCGGGCGGATCGCCCGCTCGACCGTGCCGCCGAAGGCCGCGCCGATCGCCTGGTGGCCGAGGCAGACGCCGAGGATCGGCAGGTGGCCGGAGAGCTCGCGGATCGCCGGCAGCGAGATCCCGGCCTCGGCCGGGGTGCAGGGGCCGGGCGAGACGACGAGGGCGTCGGGTTCGAGCGCGCGCAGGCCCGCCACGTCGAGGGCGTCGTTGCGCACGACGCGGACCGTCTCGCCGAGCTCCTCGATGTAGCGGACGACGTTGAAGACGAAGGAGTCGTAGTTGTCGAGCACGAGGATCATGGCCGCGACCTCCGTGGGTCATGGGATCCCCAAGGGCCAAGGCCCTTGGGCGGGGTCCCGGGGCGCGAGCCCCGGGTTTCGGCTCCCTCGCCCTGGCTTTGCCAGGGCGAGGGAGCCGACAGCAGGGCTCTGCCCTGCACCCGCCAAAGGTCTCGACCTTTGGAATCCGTGACCGTCGCCCTCACGCGGGCGCCCTCCCCCCGAAGGCCTCGAACACCCGCGAGGCCTTGGCCAGGGTCTCGTCGTATTCCGGGCCGGGCTCCGAGAGCAGCGTGATGCCGCCGCCCGCCTGGAGCACCGCCGTGCGGTCGTCCATGAAGACGGTGCGGATGGCGATCGAGGTGTCGAGCGCCCCGTCGAAGCCGATCCGGCCGATCGCGCCGCAGTAGAGCTCGCGCGCGTCGCCCTCGATCTCGGTGATGATGTCCATGGCGCGGATCTTCGGGGCCCCGGTGATCGAGCCGCCCGGGAAGGTGGCGGCCACGAGGTCGAGGGCGTCGAGGCCGTCCCGGAGCGTCCCGGTGACCACCGAGACCAGATGGTGAACGCCCGCGTAGGTTTCCAGACCGCACAAGGTCGGGACCCGCACGCTGTGGGCCTCGCAGACCCGCGACAGGTCGTTGCGCAGGAGGTCCACGATCATGATGTTCTCGGCCCGCTCCTTCGGGTTCTGCCGGAGCGCCTCCGCCACGGCCGCGTCGGCCGCGGGGTCGGGCAGGCGCCGGGCCGTGCCCTTGATCGGCCGGGTCTCGACCGCGCGATTCGCGAGCTTCAGGAAGCGCTCGGGCGAGCTGGAGGCGACGGTGAGCCCCTCGAAAGCCAGATAAGCGCCGAAGGTGGCGGGGTTGGCCGCCCGCAACGCGCGGTAGAGCGCGAAGCCGTCGAACCCCGCCGGCAGGTCCGCGCTGAAGCGCTGGGCGATGTTGGCCTGGTAGATGTCGCCGGCCCGGATGTAGTCGCGCACCCGCTCCACCGCCGCCTCGTAGCCCGCGCGGGTGAAGTTCGAGCGCCAGTCGAGCGCCGGGACGGGGGCGGGGACCTCGTCCGGGACCCCCTGCCCCAGCAACGCGGCGAAGTGCGCCAGGCGCGCCTCGGCGCGGGCCGCGCGGGCGCCCTCCCCCGTCTCCGGGAAGCCCGTGGCGACGAGCCGGCAGGTGCCGGACGCGTGGTCGATCACCAGCGCCGTGTCGTAGAGGTTGAAGGCGATGTCGTCGGTCAGCCCGGCCCGGCGGGGAGGTCGTGCCACGCGCTCCAGCGCCTGCCCCAGATCGTAGGCGAAGTAGCCGATCGCCCCGCCCGGGAAGATCCCGTCCGCTGGGCGGTCGATCCGCCAGGGCGCGAGGGCGGCGCGCAGGGCCTCGATCGGGCCGCCCGGCACCGGGCGGCCATCGAGGGTGGCGCGGCCCTCGCGGAAGCGGAAGCGCCCGAACGGGTCGGCGGCGACGATCGAGTGCCGGCCGAGCGTCGCGTGCGGCATCGCGCTGTCGAGGAAGGCGAGCCCCGGCAGGTGCCGCAGCCGCGCCGCCGCCGCGGCGGGATCGCAGAACGGGATCTCACGGGTCCACATGCGCGTCGCGTCTCGTCTCCGAATGGGCCGGCCTCTCGCGTCCGGTCTCCGCCGGGACACGCCTCGCACAGGCGGTGCCGCGGGGGAAGCGGGAACGGCGTCACCCTGCCCTGCCGGGTGCGGGCGCCGGCCTCCACCGCGCGGGTTCCGCGCCCGCCCCATCGGAGGGGCTTGCCGCCCGCATGGGAGCCCTCCCGCCTCCGGGCTCGCAACCGGCGCGCGATGCCTGTATAGGGGCGAACGATTCCAGATTTCACGCGATTCAGAAGCGCGGCGCGGGCCCTCGGGAGCCACGCGGGCCCGCGCCGCCGTTTGGACCCGCCATGACCGCCTCCCCTGCCCCCACCAAGTCGCCTACCCTCGAGTCCCCTGCCCCCTCGAAGGCCGGCGCGCCGCGGATCTCCTTCGTCTCCCTCGGCTGCCCGAAGGCGCTGGTCGATTCCGAGCGGATCCTCACCCACCTGCGGGCGGAGGGCTACGAGCTCGCGCGCAAGCACGACGGGGCGGACGTCGTCATCGTCAACACCTGCGGCTTCCTTGATTCGGCCAAGGCCGAGTCGCTGCAGGCGATCGGCGACGCCATGGCGGAGAACGGCCGGGTCATCGTCACCGGCTGCATGGGCGCGCAGCCCGAGGAGATCCGCGAGAAGTACCCGAACCTGCTCGCGGTGACCGGCCCGCAGGCCTACGAGTCGGTGGTCGCCGCGGTGCACGAGGCGGTGCCGCCGGCCCACGACCCGTTCCTCGACCTGATCCCGCCGCAGGGCGTCAAGCTCACGCCGCGGCACTACGCCTATCTGAAGATCTCGGAGGGCTGCAACAACCGCTGCACCTTCTGCATCATCCCGTCCTTGCGCGGCGACCTCGTCAGCCGCCCGGCCGGCGACGTGCTGCGCGAGGCCGAGAAGCTGGTCAAAGCCGGCGTCAAGGAGCTGCTCGTCGTCTCGCAGGACACCAGCGCCTACGGCATCGACACCCGCTACGCCGCGAGCCCCTGGCGCGACCGGGAGGTGCGGGCCCGCTTCTACGACCTCGCTGCGGCGCTCGGCGAGCTCGGCGCCTGGGTGCGCCTGCACTACGTCTACCCCTACCCGCACGTGGACGAGGTCATCCCGCTGATGGCCGAGGGCAAGGTGCTCCCCTACCTCGACATGCCGCTGCAGCACGCGAGCCCCTCGGTGCTCAAGCGCATGCGCCGGCCGGGCAACCAGGAACGCCAACTGGAGCGCATCCGGCGCTGGCGCGAGACCTGTCCGGATCTGGCCATCCGCTCGACCTTCATCGTCGGCTTCCCCGGAGAGACCGAGGCCGAGTTCGAGGAGCTTCTGGCCTGGATCCGCGAGGCGAAGCTCGAGCGGGTCGGCTGCTTCACCTACGAGCCCGTGAAGGGCGCGCCCGCCAACGACCTCGCCGCGGCGGTGCCGCCCGAGGTTCAGCAGGAGCGCAAGCGCCGCTTCATGGAGGCGCAGCAGGGCGTGGCCCTGCGGCTGCAGAAGCAGAAGGTGGGTCGGCGTCTGCCGGTGATCATCGACTCGGTCGGCGGCAACGTGGCGGTCGGGCGCACCAAGTACGACGCGCCCGAGATCGACGGCAGTGTCCACGCGAGCTTCCGCCGCCCGGTGCGCCCGGGCGACATCGTCACGGTGAAGATCGAGGACGCCGACGCCTACGACCTGCGCGGCAGCGTGGTCTGACGCACGGCCCGCCTCAGGCGTTCTTGCGCGGGCGGTGGTTCGGGTCGACGCCGCCCTCGGGGGTGGTCTCGTTCTCGACATCGCCCTCGAAGGTCGAATCCGCCTCCAGGTCCTTCGGGTCGCCGCCCGTCATGCCCTTCGAGGTGCCGATGCCGGGATTGCCCTTGAGGTCGGCGTCGCTCGGCGTCTCGGTCTTGGCGTGCTTCGTCGACATGGAGCCTCCTGTCCGGTTGTCGGAGGTCAACGCGGGCCGCGCGGGCCGGTCACGGCGCTGCGGCCGTTCGCCCCGATCGCTTCAGGCGATGTCGGCGAGCCGTACCCGCCCGATGCCGGCCGCCTCCATGCGGGCCCAGGCGGCGGCGACCGAGCCGTCCCGGTCGATGCCGCGCACGGCGTCCTCGACCACCACGGCCTCGAAGCCGGCCGCGCGGGCGTCGAGCGCGCTCCAGGCGACGCAGAAATCGGTGGCGAGGCCGCAGAGCACGACCCGGGTGAAGCCGCGCTCGCGCAGGTAGCCGGCGAGGCCGGTGCGGGTGGTGCGGTCGGCCTCCAGGAAGGCCGAGTAGCTGTCGACGGCGTGGGTGTAGCCCTTGCGGATCACCAGTTCCGCCCGGGCGACGTCGAGGCCCGGCGCGAAGGCGACGCCGGGCGTGCCCTGCACGCAGTGCTCCGGCCAGAGCACCTGGGTGCCGTAGGGCATCGCGACCGTGCCGAAGGGCTCCGCGTCCGGGTGGCTGGTGTGGAAGGAGGCGTGCCCGGCCGGGTGCCAGTCCTGGGTCAGCACCGCGTGGGGAAAGCGCGCCAGCAGCGCGTTGCAAGGTCCGACGACGGCGTCGCCCTCGGGGACGGCCAGGGCGCCGCCGGGCAGGAAGTCCACCTGCACGTCCACGACGAGCAGGACGTCGGTCTCGCGCACGCTCAGCATGGGACTGCCCCCAAAGTCCTGGGATTCCCAAGGGCCAAGGCCCTTGGGCGGGTCCGGGCGGAGCCCGGCATCCTTGCCCGGTGGTCCGACCCGGGATCCAAGGATCCCGGGCTCGCAGGATCAGGGCAGCATCACGGTGGAGCCGGTGGTCTCGCGGCCGGCGAGATCGCGGTGCACGGCTTGCGCCTCGGAGAGCTTGCGCTGCGCGTGGACCGGGATCTTCACGGCCCCGCTCGCGACGACGCCGAACAGGTTCCTGGCCATCTCCTCCAGCACCGGACGCTGGCTCGCGAAGGTGAAGAGCGTCGGCCGCGTGACGTAGAGCGAGCCGCGCGGGGCGAGGAGCCCCAGGTCGAGGCCCGAGATCGCGCCCGAGGCCGAGCCGAAGCTCGCGAGCAGGCCCAGCGGCGCGAGGCTGTCGAGGGAGCCCATCAGGGTCGCCTGGCCGACACCGTCGTAGACCACCGGCACGCCCTTGCCGTCCGTCAATTCACGGACGCGCTTGGCCACGTCCTCCTCGCGGTAGAGGATGACGTGGTCGCAGCCGTGCTGACGCGCCAGCTCCGCCTTCTCGGCCGAGCCAGCGGTGCCGATCACGGTGGCGCCGAGGTGCTTGGCCCACTGGCAGGCGATGAGGCCGACGCCGCCCGCGGCCGCGTGGAACAGGATCGTGTCCCCGGCCTTCACCTTGTAGGTGCGGTGGAGCAGGTACTCGGCGGTGAGGCCCTTCAGCATCATCGCGGCGGCGGTGGCGTCGTCCACGCCCTCCGGGATCAGCACGCAGCCGGCGGCCGGCACGATCATCTCCTCGGCGTAGCTGCCTTCCGCCGAGGCCGTCGCGACCCGGTCGCCGACCTTGAACCCGGTGACGCCCTCGCCGACCGCGTCGACGAGGCCCGCGCCCTCCTTGCCGGGCGTGAAGGGCAGCTGGGCCGCCTTGTAGGCGCCCGAGCGGAAATAGATGTCGATGAAGTTCACGCCGATCGCCGTGAGCTTCACCCGGATCTGGCCGGGGCCGGGCTCGCGCCGCTCGACATCCTCGTAGGCCATCACCTCGGGACCGCCGTACTCGTGAACCCGGATCGCCTTGGGCATCGTGTCGTCCTCGGATCAGTTTCCCCCGCGCCCGAGATAACGGACGCCGCGCCGGGCGCAATGGTATCTCCCTGCATACCCCCGCATCCCCTCTGAGGAGACCCGCATGAAGACCTGCCTGATCCTCGACGACTACCAGGACGCGGCCCGGCACTTCGCCGACTGGGACCGACTCCGCGACCGCGTCGCCGTGACCGCGCTGCGCGAGACGATCACCGACCCGGACGCGCTCGTGGCCCGGATCGGTGCGGCCGAGATCCTGGTGATCATGCGGGAGCGCACGCCCTTTCCGGCCGCCCTGCTGGCGCGGCTGCCGCGGCTCGAACTCCTCGTCACCAGCGGGATGCGCAACGCCGCGATCGACCTCGCCGCGGCGGAACGGCAGGGCGTCACGGTCTGCGGCACGGCGAGCCATCCGGCGCCCCCGGCCGAGCTGACCTGGGCGCTGATTCTCGCCCTCGCCCGCCGGGTCGTCCCGGAGAGCGCGGCCTTGCGGGCCGGCGGCCCCTGGCAGTCCAGCGTCGGCACGGATCTGGCGGGCGCCCGGCTCGGCATCGTGGGCCTGGGCAAGATCGGCACCCGGATCGCGCGGGTGGCCCGGGCCTTCGACATGGAGGTCGCGGCCTGGAGCCCGAACCTCACGGACGCGCGGGCGGCGGCGGCGGGGGTGCGGCGGGCCCCTTCCAAGGAAGCCCTGCTGGCGGAAAGCGACGTCGTCACGCTTCACCTCGTCCTGTCGGAGGCGACGCGCGGCATCATCGGGGCCGAGGATCTCGCCCGGATGAAGCCTTCTTCCTTCCTGGTGAACACCGCCCGTGCCGGCCTCGTCGATCAGGCGGCCCTCGTCCGGGCGCTCGCGGAGAACCGCATCGCGGGCGCGGGGCTCGACGTCTTCGAGACCGAGCCGCTGCCCACCGACAGCCCGTTCCGCACCCTGCCGAACGTGCTGGCGCTGCCCCATCTCGGCTACGTGAGCGAGGCCAACTACCGGACCTACTTCGCGGAGGCGGTCGAGGACATCGAGGCCTGGCTCGGCGGTGCGCCGGTGCGGGTGCTCGGCTGAGGCGAGCTTCCCCGCCGCGCGACCGCGCGGGCCTGTGCGCGACGGCACGGCGCAGGGATGCGGCGACGTCTAGACCCACCGTGTCGAAGCGCTGTCGCGCGGATGCCATCATCCGCGTCTAGAAGGCGGATGACGACCGAATCGGGCGCCCCTAGCGCTCCGGCTCCTGCAGCACGTAGGCGCCGATGCGACTCTGGAGGTCGACCGGACCGCCGGAGCGGCGGGTGCGGCTCGCGTCGATGTCGATGATCGGGATGCCCCGGTCGCGCAGCTGGTGCCGCAGACGCTCGGCGCGGCGCCGATACTCGGCGTCGCGGCTGGAGGAGGCTTGGAGCAGGACCGCGGCCGGCCGCGCGATGACCGCGAGGACGTCGTCGGCCGCCTCGAGCGAGGCCGTGACGCTGGCGTAACCGAGCTCGGCCAGTTCGCCCGCGAGTGAGTGGTCGACGGCGCGGACGCCGTCATCGACCACCAGCACTTGTTGCAGCGCACCCATAAGCTTAAGCGGTATCCTATCGTGTGCCTCATGGGAAGAGGCCCGCGGCGATAACTTGCGGCGGCGCGAATTGGTTCGCCGGCAAGTTTGCACTGCGAAGATAGGGCGGTCCACCTGAGCGGTCCATGAACCGCGCCGAACGCCGTGCCAGGCCGAGCCTCCGATAGATCCGTGGTGCGCGAGGATCCGGGCGCAACCGCCTGCCCCGCTTCGCGGAAACCCGTGTCCGGCATCGATGCCGGCTGATCGACCGAGACCGCTCTCGATCCTTTCTCGATCCGCCGCGCCCGCACGGCCGGCCCGTGCGGATGCATCCGAAAAAGTCGGCACCTGCCGGAGCGTCGGTCCCCTCCCGAGCTGGCCCGAATCGCTGGGCCGGCACCGGTCGTTAGGCCGGCACCGGTCGTTAGGCCGGCACGAGACCGGTCGCCGTCCCGGCTAGCAGGGTGGCGCGGTAGGGGACCGGACGCCAATCCTCCGCCTCGGGCAGGGCCGGTGCGCCGTCGCGGATCGGGCCGGCCCGGCAGGCGGTGCCGCGCAGGGTCAGGTCGCCGTCCGCGCTGCAGCGCAGCTCCATCAGCCCGGCCGGCAGCGCCGTGCCGGCTGGGTCGGCGAGCGCCAGGGCGATGTCGTCGGCCCCGCGGGCGCGGCTGAGCAGCGCCTCCTCGTCGAGGGCGAGCGCGTCGACGATGCGGGGCCCGTTGAGGCGGCCGGACCGGAGCTGGCGCGCGGTCAGCCGGGCCGGGGCCCGGTGGGCGAGCGTCAGCGAGCGCAGGCCGTCCAGCGGCAGCTCGCGCAGGGCGGTCTCCAGGAAGGCGGGTGCGGTCAGGTGGAGCCCGTGAAAGTCGCGGGCCCCGTGGGGGGCCGCTGAGCCGAGCGCCGTCCGCAGGGCGGCGGCGTCGAGCACTGGCATGCAGGCGAGGGTCGCGCCCGAGACCAGGGCAGCGCCGAGCCCGGTGGCGAGGCCGCGCAGGTCGTCGGGCGGCAGCAGGGTGAGCAGGCGCTCGCCCGGACCGATTCGGGCGGCGGCGAGGTGCACGGCCACCGCTGCGAGCAGCGCCTCGCCCGGACGGTAGACCGGGCGGGCGGGATCGCGCCCGGCAAAGCTCACGAGACCGCGGGCGGGGGGCGGCGCCTCTGCCGGGCCGGTCCCGCGCTCCAGCGCCAGGGCGTCGAGGTTGATAACCCCATCGGGCACGTCCGGGCCGAAGGCGGCGAGAAAGCGCAGGGCGAAGTGCTGCAGGGCGACCCGGCACAGGATCTCGGCCGGGCGGCGGGCGCCGAGGCGCGTCTGGGTCAGCACCGCCGGGATCCCCGCGGCCTCGACGGCGGCCAGCACCTGCGCCTCCTCCCAGGCGGCGGGCATCGGGCAGGCGACGTGTCCGGCGGCCTCCACGGCGAGGTGGGCGACGAGGGCTTCGCTGCTGCCCGCGAACCAGAGGCCGATCCGGCTGCCCGGCGCGAGGCGCCAGGAGCGGATGCCGCGGGCGAGCCGGGCGACGATCTCGGCGGCCGCGCCGTAGGTCCAGGTCATGCCGGGCCGGCCGCTCCAGCCGGGCTTGTCGCCGAGATCGGTGAAGGCGGCCCGGGCCGGATGGGCGGCAGCGGTGGCGCGCAGCAGCCCCGCGAGGCCGGAGCTGGGCGGAGGCAGAGAGATGGCGGGCGTCGGCCCTCGCCCGGCCGCCTGATCGGGCAGGGACGTCTCGCGCCGGAACGCCGTGGCCTGCGCCTGCACCTGTCGTCTCCCTCGGCGACGCGACGGACCCGTCGCGAGTTGCCATCGATGCCCCGGCATGGTTAACGGCGCGCTAACGCGCCGACGCGTCCCCGGACCTTCCTGGACCTTCCCTGGATCTCCGGTGCCGCGGCGCCGGTGTCATGCCTTCGCCTCAATCGGCGGGAAAGCAGGCCGCCCGGTCGCCCCGGGCGAGCGGCGAGCCCGCCGGGTCGGGCGCGACACGCATGGCGCCGGCCGAGGTTCGGCCGGACGGTTCCCCCGCCGGGGCGCGGACGGGAGCCGGGCCGGCGACGGCCTCGGCGCCGCGAGGTTCCACGGTCCCGCGTCACGACACGGCCTCGTCATCCGGCGAGGCGCGCAAGAAGCCAAGCGAAACCCAGAGGGGTCAGAAGACGATGCCGTTCGCCACCCGCCCTGCGCATCTGATGCGCGCCGCCGCCATCGTCGCGATCGCGGGCCTCGCCGGGCCGGCGCTCGCCCAGCCGAAGAAGCCGGCGGCCCCCGCGGCGCCCGCCCCCGCTGCCCCGGCGCCGACCGCGCCCACCAACCAGACGGCGCAGACGCAGGGCAACGGCCCGCAGATCATCAACGTGAAGTCGGAGCCGGGCCAAGCCGACTGGACCAAGGTCTGCGGCAAGGATCAGGGCTCGGGCACCGACATCTGCTACACCACCCGCGACTTCGTCTCCGACCAGGGTCAGCCGGTGCTCGCGGCGGCCGTCTACGAGATGAAGAACCCGCAGACGAAGCAGGAGGTGCGCGTGGTGCGCTTCCTGCTGCCGCTGGGCCTGCTCCTGCAGCCGGGCATCCGCTTCAACGTGGACGGCCAGCAGGCGACGCCGGGCAAGTTCGCGGTCTGCTTCCCGAACGGCTGCTTCGCGGAGGCCGGCGCCGTCGAGGCCGGCCTGCTCGGCGCGATGAAGAAGGGCACCACGCTCAACGTCTCGGTGCAGAACCAGACCCAGCGCGAGGTCACCTTCGCGGTGCCGCTGGCCGGTTTCGGCAAGGCCTTCGACGGCCCGGCCATGGACCCGAAGGTGCTGGAAGAGCAGCAGAAGAAGCTTCAGGCCGAGTTGGAGAAGCGCTCCGAGGAGATGCGCAAGAAGCTCGAGACCGAGAAGGGCGCTGCCGCCGCGCCCGCTGCGCCGAAGCCGTAAGGCTCTCGGACGGGACGCCCCCGCCGCGCGCGGGGGCGGACATCGTTGCCGACATGAAAAAGGCCGGG
>NZ_BPQM01000094.1 GCF_022179245.1 Methylobacterium gregans | reverse complement strand
CGGCCCGGCGAGGCCGGGCGGCACGCCGAGCGACTGCGCACGATCGGCCGCCACGCCGCCGCGATCCTGGCGAACTCCCACGATACCGCCGAGCGCACCCGCGCGCATCTGCGCCGGGCCGGCCTCGCCCCGCCGCCCGTCGCGGTCGGCCATCTCGGCGTCGAGCCGGCCTTCGGTCCGGCGGGCCCCTCCGTCACGCCCGACCGCCCCACCTTTCTGGTCTGCGGCACGATCGAGCCCCGTAAGAACCACCTGCTGCTCCTGCACCTTTGGCGAGCCCTGGCCGAGCGGCTAGGGCCGGAGACGCCCCGCCTCGTCCTCGTCGGGCGGCGCGGATGGGAGGCAGAGAACATCGTCGACCTGCTCGACCGCTGCGAGGCGATCCGTCCGCACGTGGTCGAGGTCTCGGGCCTCTCGACCCACGGGCTCGCCGCGCTGATGCGTGGTGCCACGGCTTTGCTGATGCCCTCGTTCACCGAGGGTTACGGCATCCCGATCGTCGAGGCGGCGGCTTCAGGCTTGCCGGTGGTGGCTTCGGACATTCCGGTCCACCGCGAGATCGGCGCGAGCTTCTGCGACTTCCTCGACCCACTCGACGGGCCCGGCTGGGCGCGGGCCGTCACAACCCTTGCGGAGCCGGGCTCGGCGGCTCGGGCGGTCCTCGCCGAACGCCTCCTCGGCTATCGTTCGCCGGGTTGGCCGGAGCATTTCGACGCCGTGTCGCCACTTCTCGATTCGCTGTGAGCCCGCGATGAGTCCGGGATGAGCCCGCGCGCGTGTGGCCGGGCCGCGCTCGCCTTCGACGGCAGCAGGGGCTAGAAGAAGCCGACTTTCCGGCCTTCGCCGGCCCCGGCCGCTGGCTGGCGGAACCTCCCGGACCCGAAGCGCGATGCTGCCGAACCGTGCCCTGATGCTCCTCGCCGCGATCGGCCTCGCGCTCACGGTCTCGGCCTGCGGCCGCCGCGGCGCGCTGGAAGCACCGGTGGCGAGGCCCGGACCTGGCACTGGCGGGACCGCAAGCGCCTCCACGAGCGCGACTGCCAGCCCGCGGCAGTTGCCGGACAGCATCGGCCTCGGCGGCGGCTCGGTGACGCCCGATCCCGATGCGGTCCGGGCCGGCGACGAACTCAGCCTCTCGGCCGTGGCGCCCGGCGGCAGCGAGGCGCCGATCGAGACCAGCCGCGGAGCCAAGCGCGGCTACCGGGTCCCGAAGGCCCCCTTCATCCTCGACCCTCTCCTGTAAAAGGCCCGGACGGGCGCACCGATGCATCATTTCCACTATCGCGACGGCCGCCTCCACGCCGAGGCGGTCGACCTGACGCCGCTCGCCGAGGAGATCGGCACGCCGTTCTACTGCTACAGCAGCGCCACGCTGGAGCGGCACTACCGGGTCTTCGCAGACGCGTTCGCGGGCGACGACGCCCTCGTCTGCTTCGCCATGAAGGCGAATTCAAACCAGGCGGTGCTGCGCACCCTTGCCCGCCTCGGGGCGGGCATGGACATCGTCTCGGAGGGCGAGCTGCGCCGGGCTCTCGCGGCAGGCGTGCCGGGCGAACGGATCGTGTTCTCGGGCGTCGGCAAGACCCGCGCCGAGATGGCAGCGGCGCTGAAGGCCGGAATCCTCTGCTTCAACGTCGAGAGCGAGCCGGAACTCGCAGCTCTCTCGGAGGTCGCGCAGAGCTTGGGGGCGAGGGCGCCCGTCTCGATCCGCGTCAACCCGGACGTCGATGCCGGCACACACGCCAAGATCTCGACCGGCAAGTACGAGAACAAGTTCGGCATCCCGATCACGCGGGCGCCCGCCGTCTACGCGGAGGCCGCCGCGATGCCGGGGCTCGCGGTCCACGGCGTCGACATGCATATCGGCAGTCAGATCACGGATCTGGCGCCCTTCGCGAGCGCGGCCGCGCTTCTCTGCGGGCTCGCCCGCGAGCTGATCGCTTCGGGATACCCGCTGCAGCACATCGATTTCGGCGGCGGTCTCGGCATCCCCTACCGGGACGACAACGCGCCGCCTCCGGATCCGGCGGCGCTCGCCGCGACGCTGCGGCCGCATTTCCGGCCGCTCGGGCTCAGGCCCGTCTTCGAGATCGGGCGGATGATCGCCGGCAATGCCGGCATCTTGGTCACGCGCGTGATCTACGTGAAGCATTCGGAAGGCCGGACCTTCGTCATCGTGGACGGCGCGATGAACGATCTGATCCGCCCGACCCTCTACGAGGCCTATCACGCGCTGCGCCCCGTCGTGGAACCCGGTCCGGACGCGCCCCGCATCGTCGCGGATGTGGTCGGCCCGGTCTGCGAGACCGGCGACTACCTGGCGCTCAACCGCGAGATGCCTGAGGTGCGCCCCGGTGATCTGATCGCTGTGATGACGGCGGGGGCCTACGGGGCGGTCCAGGCGGGCACCTACAACAGCCGCCGCCTCGTACCGGAGGTGCTGGTGCGGGACGCGGACGCAGCGATCGTGCGCCCGCGCCAGACCTACGAGGAGCTGATCGGCCTCGACCGGGTGCCTGGCTGGCTCGCCTGAGCAGGCTCGGGTTCCAGCGGGATTCGAGCCCGAATCCCGTTGGGATACCCGGGCCAACCCGCCGCATCCCGCAGGTCGCCGATCCGCGCCTCGATTCGGGCGGGGTCGGCGTCCCAGGCGAACATGAACTGGGTGCCGCCGATGAAGGTGTAGAAACGCCAAGCCCCGTCCGCGCAGGCGCTCCAGCGC
>NZ_BPQM01000093.1 GCF_022179245.1 Methylobacterium gregans | reverse complement strand
CCCCGGCCCTCTTCGTTTGCAGACCGAAAGACCGGCGCCGTCAGGCCGTCCGGTCGACCTGCGCCGGCTGGGTGCCGGAACGCGCCGTCTGCGCGGCCTCGCGCTCCGCGTAGGCGCGGGCCTTCAGCACCGTCACGCTCGGCAGCTGGACGACGATGTCGCCGGAGGCCGGATCGACCACCTGATAGACCATCTGCCGCGCCTCGGCGTCGCGCACGTACTGCGCGCGGTAATCCGCCTCCGTCGGCGCCGGGGAGGGGGTGTCCGCGTCCGCGCTCAGGTCGAGCTTCACCGCCGGCTCCAGCGGGGTGCGCTCGGGCTCTGCCGCGACCGCGCGCGCCGGCGGGGCAGCCGGGACGGGCGCGACGACGGGCGCCGGCCGTTCCGCCGGTTGCACGCTGCCGATCTCGCTCATGGCCATGGGCCTCCGATAGATTACTGAGCTCCATCTGGCGCCCGGATGATGACCGCGGCTTTAACGCGGGCGGGGGCTTTCGGAAGAACCGTTAACGCGCGGTGACCGGCAGCGGAGAAATTGTACGGGCTCGGACCGAGCACAAAAAAGGCGGCGGGCGCCTATCGGAACCCGCCGCCCTCCCGCTCAGGAATTGTTCGACCCGCCTACTCGGCGGCGTCGACGTAGAGTTTGCCGCCCTCGGCCAGGAACTCCTCGGACTTCGCCTTCATGCCGGCCTCGCGCTGGGCCTCGGACATGACGGGCGCCGTGTGGATCACCGCGCCCGCCTCCTCCATGGCCAGCACCTCGGCGCGCAGATCCTGCGTGATCTTCATCGAGCAGAATTTCGGCCCGCACATCGAGCAGAAATGGGCGACCTTGTGGGCGTCCTTCGGCAGGGTCTCGTCGTGGTAGCTGCGCGCCGTGTCGGGATCGAGGGAGAGGTTGAACTGGTCCTCCCAGCGGAAGTCGAACCGCGCCCGCGACAGGGCGTCGTCGCGCAGCTGCGCGGCCGGGTGGCCCTTGGCGAGATCGGCGGCGTGGGCGGCGATCTTGTAGGTGATCACGCCGGTCTTCACGTCGTCGCGGTTCGGCAGGCCGAGATGTTCCTTTGGCGTGACGTAGCAGAGCATCGCGGTGCCGAACCAGCCGATCATCGCGGCGCCGATGCCGGAGGTGATGTGGTCGTAGCCCGGCGCGATGTCGGTGGTCAGCGGGCCGAGCGTGTAGAACGGCGCCTCGCCGCACTCGCGCAGCTGCTTCTCCATGTTCACCTTGATCTTGTGCATCGGCACGTGGCCGGGGCCCTCGATCATCACCTGGCAGCCCTTGTCCCAGGCGATCTTGGTGAGCTCGCCCAAGGTCTCGAGCTCGGCGAACTGCGCGGCGTCGTTGGCGTCGGCGATCGAGCCGGGGCGCAGGCCGTCGCCCAGCGAGAACGACACGTCGTAGGCCCGCATGATGTCGCAGATCTCATCGAAGCGCTCGTAGAGGAACGACTCGCGGTGCCCGGCGAGGCACCAGCGCGCCATGATCGAGCCGCCGCGCGAGACGATGCCGGTGACGCGGCGCGCGGTCAGCGGCACGTGGGCGAGGCGCACGCCGGCGTGGATCGTGAAGTAGTCGACGCCCTGCTCGGCCTGCTCGATCAGCGTGTCCTTGAAGACCTCCCAGTCGAGTTTGAGCGGGTCGCCGCCGACCTTCTCCAGCGCCTGGTAGATCGGCACGGTGCCGATCGGCACGGGGGAGTTCCGCACGATCCACGAGCGGATGTTGTGGATGTTGCGCCCCGTCGAGAGGTCCATCACCGTGTCGGCGCCCCAGCGGATCGACCAGACCAGCTTCTCGACCTCATCAGCCGCCGAGGAGGTGACGGCCGAGTTGCCGATATTGGCGTTGATCTTGACCAGGAAGTTCCGGCCGATCGCCATCGGCTCCAGCTCGGTGTGGTTGATGTTGGCCGGAATGATGGCTCGGCCGCGGGCGATCTCGTCGCGCACGAATTCGGGGGTGATGAAGGCCGGCACCGCCGCGCCGAAATTCTCGCCGTCCGCGAGCGCGGCCTCGGCCCGCTCCAGCATCTCTTCGCGACAGAGGTTCTCTCGATGGGCGACGTAGATCATCTCCTCGGTGACGATCCCGGCGCGGGCGAACTCGTACTGGGTCACCATCTGGCCCGGCGCGGCCTTGCGCAGCGTGCGCTCGGCCGGGCAGGCGGCGACCAGCTTGTCGGCGGAGGCGAAGCCGTTGTCCTCGGGCTTGACCGCGCGGGGCTCGGCCGTGGCGTAGCCGCGGGCGGCGATCCAGGGCTCGCGGACCTGGGGCAGGCCGGCGCCGAGGTCGATCCGCGCATCCGTCTCGGTGTAGGGCCCGGAGGGATCGTAGACGCGGACCGGCGCCTCGTTCGGGTCGGTCAGCGCGATCTCGCGGAACGGCACCCGGATGTCGTCGCGGCCGGCAACCGGCGCGTAGACCTTGCGCGAGCCGTGAACCGGGCCGGTGGTGACGCTCTCGGGCGCGCCCTTCACGTCTTTGGGCAGGACGGGTGCGTTCATCGTGGATCTCTCCCTGGTTTTTTGGAGCGATCCGAATCCCGGACAGGGGGCGATGAGAGTCCGGCCCGCCAAGCAGGCCGCAGGTTCCCGTCCCTCCGCCGGTATGAGCCGGATCAGGTTCAAGGGTCAGGGCCGCCGGGCCCAATCTCAGCCCCCCACACGGGGGCTCCCCTCGGAACGGCCGCGAGCCTCCGTGGTTTACGGGGCCTTGTCAATGGCGCGGGTGCGACCGCGCCTGACAGGCCGTGGCCGCTCACCAGCGCCGGGCGCATCCGCGATCGTGCCGGATCCGCACTTCGCCGCGCCCTCCGCGTCTCGTGCGCGGCGCGAGCGGGACTATAACAGGTGCGTCCCCCGGCCCGAGCGTCCCGATGCGCCTCCTGCTCCTCCTGTTCGCCGCCGCGGCCATCCTCTACGCGGTGGGGGTTGGAGCCCTGGCCCTGGTCCAGCGGCGGCTGATCTATCCCGGCGCCTATGCGGACGCCGCCCCCCCGGGCGAGCGAACGGTACCGCCGGGAACCGCTGCCATCCGCGCCGAGACCCCGGATGGGGAGCGGCTCTACGCCCTTTGGCGGGCACCGCGCCCGGGCTGCGGCGTGGTGGTGAGCTTCCACGGCAACGCCTCGATGCCGGAGTTCCACGCGGAGCGCTTCGCCGCCGATCCCTGGCGCACCGCAGGCTGGGGCGTGCTGGCCCCGGCCTATCGCGGCTATCCCGGCTCGACCGGCGCGCCCTCCGAGGACGGGCTGATCGCCGACGGGCTCGCGGCTGTGGCCGAGGCGCGCGCGCGGGCGCCCGGCAGCCCGATCCTGCTGCACGGCCACTCGCTTGGAGCGGCGGTGGCGGTCGCGGTCGCGGCGCGCCTGCAGCGGGCCGACGCGCCGGCCGGCCTCTACCTGGAGGCGCCGTTCGACTCGATGGTCTCGGCCGCGCGCGTCCATTTCCCGGGGGTGCCGGGCTGGCTCCTGCGCGACACCTACCGGTCGGACCAGCGCATCGCGGAGCTTCCCGGCCCGATCCTGATCGTACACGGAACGGACGACCCGGTCGTGCCGGCCGCGCTCGGCCGCCGGCTGGCGGAGGCCGGCGAGGCCCGGTTCGCGCTGATCCCGGGCGACCATGTCAGCATCCTGGGCGCGCGCGACGCGGAGGCCGCCGCCCTGTTCGCGCGCCCGCGCACGTGTCCCGATGCCGCGGCGGCCGAGGCCCGCTGAACCGGGCGCCCCGCACCATATGTGCGGTCGGGAGGCGCGGATTGGGCAGACGGGACCGCAGGTGGCGCGACGACGATCCGGCGACGCACGGGCCGCTGGCAGCCGCGCCGGTAATCTGCCCGCTCTGCGACCGGCCGATCCCGCCGGGCGCGCGCTCCAGCCTGCATCACCTCACGCCGAAGCTGAAGGGCGGCACGCACAGGGGCACGGTGCGGCTGCACCAGATCTGCCACTCGGCGATCCACGCCCGCTACAGCGAGGCCGAGATCGCCCGGCGGCTCGCCGACGTCTCGGCCCTGCGGGCGGATCCCGAGATCGCCCGCTTCCTCGCCTGGGTCCGCACCAAGCCCGACGACTTCCACACCGCCACGCGCACGACTCGGGAGCGCCGCGGCGCCCGGCGGGACCGGTAGCGCCTTAACCAAGTCTTCACCCAACGCTGCGCCCGGGCCGCGAATCCTGGCACGATGCGCATGGCGGCCGGTTGCTTATCGGGGGTGAGGAGGCGCGGATGGGTCCGGGAGCCGGAACGACACCGGAAGACAACCTGCGGCTCGCCTGGGTCGACGTGGCCAAGGGCCTCTGCATCCTGCTCGTCGTGACGATGCACGCGACGCTCGGCACGGGCGTCGCGATGGGCGGCGAGGGCTTCCTGCACCCGCTCGTGGCCTTCGCGCAGCCCTTCCGGATCCCGGCCTTCTTCCTGCTCTCGGGCCTGTTCCTCGGCCGGGTGATCGGACGGGGCTGGCGCCCATTCGCCGACAAGCGGGTGGTGCACTTCGCCTATTTCTACGGACTCTGGCTGCTGATCCAGTCGGTGGTGAAGTACGGCGAGATCGCGGGGGAGGGAGGCCCGGCGGCGTTCCTGCGCCACCTCGCGCTGGCGCTCGTCGAGCCCTACGCCTCGCTGTGGTTCATCTACCTCCTCGCCGTGTTCTCGGTGGTGACGAAGCTGCTGCGGCGGCTGCCCGGCCCGGCTCTGCTCGGGGCGGCGGCGCTGCTGCAGGTCTTCCCCCTCCAGACGCCCTCCTACCTCGTGGAAGAGTTCTGCGCCCGCTACGTGTTCTTCGTCGCGGGCTACCTCTTCGCCGGGCGGATCTTCGCCCTCGCGGAAACGGTCCGGGCGCGTCCCGGCTCGGTCCTCGGCGCCCTCGCGCTCTGGGCGCTTGCCCAGGGAGGCCTCGCCCTGACGCCGAGCGCGGGGCCGGGCTCGCCGGCGCTGGCGAGCCTGCCGGGCGTGGGACTCCTGCTCGGAGGCGCCGGAGCCCTGGCCCTGGTGGCGCTCGCGGTGCTGCTGACCGCGTCGGGAGGGCCGGTCGCGCGGGCCCTGCGCGACTGCGGCAACCGCTCGATCGCGATCTATCTCGCCTTCTTCCTGCCGATGGCGGTCACGCGCGCGCTCATCGTCGAGACCGGCCTGATCACGGATGTCGGCGTGGCCTCCCTTGTCGTCACGGCGAGCGCGGCGCTGGTGCCGCTCATCGTCGAGCGGCTGGTCCGCGGCACGCGGCTCTCCTTCCTCTTCCGGCGCCCGCACGCCCTCCACCTCGCCGGAACCGGCGCGGCCGGACGGCCCGACGCGCCGATCTCCTCGCAGCCGGCGCATCTCGGAGCTGGCGGCCCGTAACGCTCAGGGCGCCGCGAAGCGGGCGCCGATCTCCTCGGCGCCGCGCCACACCACCCGGCAGACCCGCGGCTCGGCGAAGGGCCGCGCCGCGAGCACGAAGACTTCCGGCACACAGGCCGGGTCAAGCGAGACCAGCCGCACGCCGTGCTCGGAGAGATCGTAGATCAGGCAGGCCAGGGAGGTGTGCTCGTCCACGGCGATGAGCCCGCTCTCGTCGACGCGCGTGCGGGGGGAGGCGCGACGTTCGGCGGGCTCCGCCGGAAGGCGTGGCGCGCAGTCGGCTACGAGGTTCAGGGCACCCATGGATCAAGCTCTCACGTCGAGGAGACGCCGTGTCGTGTCGTCCGCGGCGCGGGCAACGGCGGCGTTGGCGGCGAAGTCCGCCCGCGACGCGGCGATCTCCTGGGCTGCCTGCGACAGCTCGATCCGCGCCGCCGTCGGCAGGTCGGTTCCGGGAGATGGCCCGGTGGGCTGCCCGGTGCCGGAGGGGCCGGCCCGCATGCGGGCGACCTGCACGGCGGCCTCGGTGAAGCGCGCCTGGGCGGCAGCCATGCCGCCGGCCGCGCTCTGTACGGCATCGATCATCGTAGCCCCCGTCCTGATCCCGGCAGGGATCCGCAAGAGGCCTATCGACGCCGCAATCCTTCAACCGCGGCTTGCGAAACTCGCTCGCATTCGACGCATCGGCGCCTCGTCCCGTGCGCATTGTCTGCAAGGCGCTTGTAGGGT
This sequence comes from Methylobacterium gregans, assembly GCF_022179245.1. Classification (GTDB taxonomy): domain Bacteria; phylum Pseudomonadota; class Alphaproteobacteria; order Rhizobiales; family Beijerinckiaceae; genus Methylobacterium; species Methylobacterium gregans. The sequence continues at coordinate 41,627 of NZ_BPQM01000093.1, read as the reverse complement.
CGTTTGCGGAGCAGATCGCGGGGGCTGGCGACCGCTCGCCCGGCCGCCCCGATGGTAAAGACCTCTTAAACCCGCCGCATTTACGGTGCCGTAGCAGGGTCACGGGCCGGCGCCGGACGCGAGCCGGCACAGCCGCAGGACCAGACACGGGCATGGCGAACGGACGCGGACGGGACCGGGGCGAGCCGAACTTCGACGTGCCGGAAGGCCGCGTCGCGGCGCCCGGCACCCTCGACCTGCGCCTGTCCCGCCAGGATCGGGCGGGAGGCGGCGTGGCGGCATCGGGGCGAGACGGCGGGGCCAAGCGCGGCTCGGGCAACGGCGGCGCGCCCAAGCGCGGTCCGGCCGGCAGCCCGGTCCGGAAGCCGAAGAAGCGGCGCGGCTCGCTCCTCGGCCGGCTGGTCTACGGCTGCGTCGTCCTCGGCCTCTGGGCGGTGATCGGGATCGCCGGCCTCGTCGCCTACCACGCCTCGCAGCTGCCGCCGATCGACCAGCTCGCCGTGCCGAAGCGGCCGCCCAACATCGCGATCCTGGCGAGCGACGGCTCGCTCATGGCCAATCGCGGCGAGACCGGCGGGCGCGTGGTCTCGATCAAGGAGCTGCCGACCTACCTGCCGCGCGCCTTCGTGGCGATCGAGGACCGGCGCTTCTACTCCCATTTCGGCGTCGACCCGGTCGGCATCGCTCGCGCCGTGGCGCAGAACCTGACCCGGCGCGGGGTCGCGCAGGGCGGCTCGACGTTGACGCAGCAGCTCGCCAAGAACCTGTTCCTAACCCCGGAGCGGTCCGCATCGCGAAAAATCCAGGAAGCGATCCTGGCGCTGTGGCTGGAGCACACGTACTCGAAGGACGAGATCCTCGAACTCTACCTGAACCGGGTCTATTTCGGCGCCGGCGCCTACGGCGTCGAGGCGGCGGCGCAGCGCTATTTCGGCAAGCCCGCCAAGAGCGTGAGCCTCGCCGAGGCGGCGATGCTCGGCGGCCTCGTCCAGGCCCCGTCCCGGCTCGCCCCGAACCGCAATCTGCCCGCGGCCCAGGCGCGCGCCGCCCAGGTGCTCGCGGCCATGCAGGAACTCGGCTTCGTGCCGGCCCAGGACGTCAAGGTGGCGCTGGCCCAGCCGGCCAAGCCCGCGGGCAGCCGGGGCGGCGGCTCGGCCAACTACGTCGCCGACCTCGTGATGGACGTGCTCGACGATTTCGTCGGCAAGTTCGAGAGCGACATCGTGGTGCAGACGACCGTCGATACCAGCCTGCAGGCCACCGCCGAGCGGGCGCTCACGGACGAGCTCAACAAGCAGGGCACCCGCTACAACGTCCACCAGGGCGCGCTGGTCTCGATGAAGCCGGACGGCGCGATCCGCGCCCTGATCGGCGGGCGCGACTACGCCCAGAGCCAGTTCAACCGGGCCACCACCGCGAAGCGCCAGCCCGGCTCCTCGTTCAAGCCCTTCGTCTACCTCGCAGCGGTGGAGCGGGGCGCGACGCCCGACAGTGTGCGCGAGGACGCCCCGATCAAGATCGGAAACTGGCAGCCCGAGAACTACTCGCATCGCTACGAGGGGCCGGTGACGCTCCGGAGCGCCCTGGCGCAATCGCTCAACACGGTCGCGGTGCGCCTCGGCCAGGAGGTCGGTCCGAAGGCGGTGGTGCAGACGGCCCAGCGCCTCGGCATCTCGTCGCCGCTCCAGGCGAACGGCTCGATCGCGCTCGGCACCTCCGAGGTGACGCCGCTCGAGATGGTGGGCGCCTACGGGGCCTTCGCCAACGGCGGCACGGGCGTGATTCCCTACGTCATCGCCACAGTGAAGAGCGCGGACGGCAAGGTGCTGTATCGGCGGGGCGAGGGCGGCCTCGGACGGGTCATCGACCCGAACGCGGTGGGCATGATGAACGCGATGATGCACGAAACCTTCGTCTCGGGCACGGCGCGCAAGGGGGACATCGCGGGCTGGGACCTCGCCGGAAAGACCGGCACCAGCCAGGATTTTCGCGACGCGTGGTTCATCGGCTACTCGGGCACGCTCGTCACAGGTGTGTGGCTCGGCAACGACGACGGCGAGCCGACCAAGAAGGCGTCGGGCGGCAACCTGCCGGTCGAGATCTGGAAGACCTACATGAGCGTGGCGCTCAAAGGTCAGACACCGGTGCCGCTGCCCGGCATGAACCGCTGGCGCAAAGCCCCCGAAGCGGCGACCACGGCCTCCGTGGCGACGGCGGGCGGGCCGGAGGAGATCCTCGGCCAGATCTTCGGCACCAACCCGCAGCCGGCGCAGCCGCAACCCCGCCGCCGGCAGGCCCAGCCCCAGGACGACCGCAACTTCTTCGAGAAGCTGTTCGGCGTCGGGGAATAGGTTCGCCGCGCCGAGGGCGCATGGCGTGCCGAGGGCGCGCGACCGGGCGTCTTCCGCGCTCTCCGCGCAGCGATCACGCCGGCCGCGGCAGCCTCCATCCGGCGTCTTGCCCCGGCCGCGGATGGCGGGGAACGCGCCGGCCAGCGGAAACGTCCATGACGAGCCGCGCCGCGCATCGCCGTGTCCGCACCGCCTCGATCCAGCGCTTTCCTCATGCCCGCACACGCCTGCGGTGAGGCCTGCCCGGCGCCGAGTCCCACGCGTTTTCGTAGCAGGTTCATGACGTCCGCCAGCGGCTAACGCGAGCCGCATATCGGCGATCAGCGTGTCCGGAGCGGCCGCCCCCTCGGTACAGGCCCGCGCAGAAGGTGCTCCTGCTCTCACCCAGACCGGGGAGCGCGACGGACGACGCACGGACCGTGCTTATTTGGCTAGACTCTGTTTTTATTCTTATTGCTGCCGTCTATCCGGAATTCAGTTTTCATGAAACTCTGGCGATGGAACAATTTCGATTTTACCGTTTGTTAACCCGCAACGACAGATCTTCTGATGGTCAATCAGCTCTTCCGATCCGTTCGCTGCAGCGGGATTGATGTCATACGCGGCGGTCCTTCCATGCGCTTGTCCCTCAAAACCACCCTCTTCGCCCTGTTCGCGGGCAGCGCCCTGATCGCGGCCGGTCAAGGAACCGTGTCGCTCCTCAAGCTGTCGGCGATCCGACAGGACGTGAAGGAGATCGCCGGAAACTGGCTGCCCTCCATCGCCGCTCTGAACGAGATCAACATCGCGGCGAACAAAGTCCGGCTGCGGCAGTACCGCCTCGTCACGACCTGGGCGGATCAGAGCAGCATCGCGGCCAACCGGAAGCTCTACGAGACGGCGCAGGACACGATGGCGGACGCCCGCAGGGGCTACCGGGCTCTGATCTCCTCGGAGAAGGAGCGCGCCCTGTACGACAGGTTCGCCGCACTGTGGGGGCGCTACGAGGACGCGAGCCGGAGCATGCTGGGCCGGCTTGAAGCCGGTCACCGCGAGGAGGCGACGGCGGAATTCATCGGTCCCAGCATTCTCAAGCTCTACAACGAGGCCACGGCGACCCTTGAGGAGAGCCTCCTGCTCAACCGCGACGGCGCGCAGGCGGATGCCGATGCGGCGGCCGCGAGCGCGGAGGCCGCCTCGCTCGCGGCCATCATCGCGATGATCCTGGCGACCCTCTCGGCGATCGGCGCGGCCGTGCTCGGCTTCCTCCGCATCTCCCGCCCCATCGTCCGCATCACGGGCACCATGGGCAGCCTCGCGGCCGGCGACGTCAGCGGCGCCGTCCCCTACGACGGGCGGCAGGACGAGATCGGCGCGATGGCGGCGGCCGTGCAGGTCTTCAAGGACAACCTGATCCGCACCCGCCAGCTCGAGGCGGAGACGGCGCTCGCCCGCGCCTCCGCCGAGGAGCAGCGCAAGGCCGGCATGCGCCAGATGGCCGACGGGTTCGAGGCGGCGGTGAGCGGGATCATCGGCTCCGTGACCTCGGCCGCGACGGAATTGCAGGCGACCGCGCAGAGCATGTCCGGCACGGCCACCGAAACCGCCGAGCAGACGGTGACCGTCGCGGGCGCGGCCGAGGAAGCGGCCGCCAACGTCCACACCGTCGCGGCCGCGGCGGAGGAGCTGGGCGTATCGGTTCAGGAGATCGGCCGACAGGTCTCGGGCTCCTCGACCCTGGCGCAGCAGGCGGCGAGCGCCGCGGACCAGACCACGCGTCTCGTCAACGAGCTCAGCCAGTCGGCGGACCAGATCGGCACGATGATCGGTCTGATCTCGAATATCGCGAATCAGACCAACCTGCTGGCCCTCAATGCCACGATCGAGGCGGCGCGCGCCGGAGAGGCCGGACGCGGCTTCGCGGTGGTCGCCGCAGAGGTGAAGGAGCTCGCCAACCAGACCGGGCGCGCGACCGAGGAGATCGGGCAGCGCATCGGGCAGATCCAGGGCGTGACCGAACAGGCCGTCGGCGCGATCGAGGGCATCGCCGACCGCATCCGCGAGATCAACGCGGTCGCGGGTAGCATCGCGGCGGCGGTGGAGCAGCAAGGGGCCGCCACGCAGGAGATCGTGCGCAACGTCGCCCAGGCCTCGACCGGGACGAGCGAGGTGACCAGCAACATCGTCAGCGTCGCGCGCGCCTCGGAGGAGACGGGCGCGGCCGCGACGCAGGTCCTCGGCGCCGCCTCCGAGCTGTCGCGGCAATCCGCGCACCTCTCGACCGAGGTGGCGCGCTTCCTCTCGACGATCCGCGCCGCGTGAACCGCGGCGGGGCGGATCGCACAGAGCCGTGCCCGGACGCCTGAGCGTCCGGGCAGCACACGTCTCGCCGTCGCGCCCGCCCCTTCAACCGGCCAGAAGGGGCGCGAGGAAGTCCTCCAGGGCGGCCAGCACGAGGTCGGGGCGCTCCTCCTGCAGGGTGTGGCCGCAATCAAGGGCGTGGCCGCGCACGTCGTCGGCCTTCTCGCGCCACGTCGCCAGCACGTCGTAGGTCCGGCCAACCGTCCCCTTCGCGCCCCAGAGCGCCAGCAGCGGCACCGCGATGCGCCGGTCGGCGTCGGCGGCGTCGTGCTCCAGATCGATCGTCGCCGCCGCCCGGTAATCCTCGCAGATCGCGTGGCGGGTCGCCGGATCGCGGTAGACCCTGAGATACTCGGCGAAGAGTTCCGGAGACGGGCTGCCGGGCGTCTTCGACTGCCCGTCCACATGGGTGCGCAGGAAGAATTCCGGGTCGGCGCCGATCAGGCGCTCCGGCAGCGGCGCGGGCTGGATCAGGAAGAACCACCAGAAATAGGCGGTCGCGAAAGCCTTGTCGGTGCGCGCGTACATGGTCGCGGTCGGCGCGATGTCGAAGAGGGCGAGCCGCGCCACCACGTCGGGATGGTCGCGCGCCAAGCGGTGCGCGACGCGCCCGCCCCGGTCGTGGCCCACCACCGCGAACCGCGTGTGCCCGAGCGCGCGCATCACGGCGACCGCGTCCGCCGCCATCGCGCGCTTGGCGTAGTTGGCGTGGCCGGGGCCGCCCTCCGGCTTCTCGGAATCGCCGTAGCCCCGCAGGTCCATCGCCACCACGCTGAAGCGCCGGGCGAGGTGAGGGGCCACCGCGTGCCACGTGCTGTGGGTCTGCGGGTGGCCGTGGAGCAGCAGGAGGGGCGGGCCCGAGCCGCCGGTCGCGGCGCGGATTCGGACGCCGCCCGCATCGATGTCCTGCAGCGTGAAGCCGGCCAGGAAGGGATCCGCCTTCGTCATGATCCACCCATCGTCGCGGGAGCCGGGACGGGCGTAGCGGAGCGCCGCGGAGATCGGAAGGGCGCGGAGCGCCCGCGGACCGATGATCCCGTGCGGATGTGCCCGTGCGGATGTGAGGCCGCACGGATCGCCGGGCTCAGGCCGCCGCGCTGAGGCGCAGGAGCGGCGGGATCAGCGCGGCGGCCGAGTCCTCGACCGCGAGCCCCTGCGTGCGGATCACGAGGTCCGGCGCCTCGGGCGCCTCGTAGGGGGCCGAGATGCCGGTGAAGTCCGGGATCTTGCCGGCCCGCGCCCGGTCGTAGAGCCCCTTCGGGTCGCGCGCCTCGCAGACCGCGAGCGGCGTGTCGATGAAGACCTCGAGGAACGGGACGTCGCCCGCGATGCGGCGGGCCATGGCGCGCTCCTCGCGGAAGGGCGAGATCAGCGAGACCACGACCACGAGCCCGGCCTCGGCCATCAGCCGGGCGGTCTCGGCGGCGCGGCGGATGTTCTCGGCGCGGTCGGCGGCACTGAAGCCGAGATCGCGGTTGAGTCCGTGGCGCAGGTTGTCCCCGTCGAGCACCATCGTGTGGCGGCCCGCCTCCGTCAGCGCGCGGTCGGCGGCGTTGGCGATGCTCGACTTGCCGGCCCCCGACAGGCCCGTGAACCACGCGATGGCCGGCCGCTGGCCCAGCGCCCGCCAGCGCTCCTCGCGGGGCTGCAGGGTGTGCCAGGTCAGGTTGTCGGAGCGGGTGGGACGCTCGGCGAACTGGGGCTGGGACAAGGGTGCGATCTCTGGGTCGGTCTCTCCGGCGTCGGCGCGGACGCTGGATCTTCGGGTGTATGCGACGCGTGGAATGGATTGCCTTTTAGGCAACCCGCCCGGCGAACGAAACCAGTGTTTTCCGCAGGGCCCTCACGCGAAGCCGATCTGCCGGGCGCGGCCGGCACCGAGCGCGCAGAGGGCGGCACCCGCGGCCAGAGCACAGAAGAGCAGCGAGGAGGCGGCCCAGCCGCCGAAGGCCTCGTGGGCGAGGCCGAAACCGAGGGGCCCCAGCGAGGCGCTGGTGTAGCCGACGCCCTGCGCCATGGCCGAGAGCGCGGCTGCGCCCTGCGTGTCGCGCGCGCGCAGCACGATGATGGTGAGCCCCAGCCCGAAGCAGCCGCCGATCCCGAAGCCGAGGGCGAGCGTTGCCGGGACCAGCAGCGCGACGGGCCCGTGCACGACCGCGAGGTAGCAGGCGACGGTGAGCCCCACGATGCCGAGCGCCGCCCCGCGCTGGTCCTTGAGCTTCGCGGCGAGGGTGGGCAGCAGCAGGGCGGCCGGCGCCTGACCGACGCTCATCAGAGCCGCGACGAACCCGGCATCGACGGTGCTGAGGCCCCGGTCGTGCAGCACCAGCGGGACCCAGCCGAACAGGATGTAGGCGAGGGAGGATTGCAGGCCCATGAAGCCTGTGACCTGCCAAGCGAGCGACTCGCGCCAGATCGCCCGGCCGGGCGCCGCGGCAGGAACGGGCGTGGCCGGCCGGGCCAGCGGCGCCCAGGCGAGCGCGGCGAGCAGGGCCGGTGCCGCCCAGGCGGCGAGCGCCAGCGACCAGTCCCCGCCGAACAGGCCCTGAAGCGGCACGGTGAGGCCGGCGCCCGCGGCGGCGCCGAGGCAGAGCGTCATCGTGTAGAGGCCGGTCATCAGACCGGCGCGTCCCGGAAACTCGCGCTTGACGAGGCCCGGGATCAGCACGCCCGCGAGCCCGATGCCCAACGCTGCGATGCAGGCCCCGGCAAACAGCGGCCCCAGGCCGCCGAGCGCCCGCAGCGCCAGCCCCGCCGCGACGATCGCGGCGGCCAGCAGGATACCGCGATCCGGCCCCAGGCGCCGCCCGATCGCGGGAGCGAGCACACAGGCGAGACCGAGGAACAGCACCGGCAGGGTGGTGAGCACGGAGGCGCCCGCGGCGCCGAGGCCCGTCTCCCCGCGGATCGCGGCGAGCAGCGGCCCGACCGTGGTCAGTGCCGGGCGCAGATTGAACGCAACCAGCATCAGGCCGCACCCGAGAACCAGCGGGTGCGGCGCCCTCACTGCAGCATTCATGCGCGCATCCCGGTGCGCATGCCTGCGCGCATTCGGGCCCGCAAGGCGCCCAGGAGGCAGGCGGCGAGCATCAGCCCGAAGGGCAGGTCGCCGAGCCGGCCGTAGAGGGTGCCGCCGACGAGGCGCGCGGGAAGATCGGCGTCGAGGACCCGCTCCTTGTCGAGGGGCAGGCTCGCGGTGACGCGCCCGTGCGGGTCGATCACCGCCGAGATGCCCGTATTGGCATCGCGCACCAGGGGCAGGCCCTCCTCGACGGCGCGCAGGCGCGCCTGGGCGAGGTGCTGGCGGGGGCCCGGCGTGTCGCCGAACCAGGCGTCGTTTGTGACGTTCAGGATCAGGCCCGGGCCCGCGCCGGCCGCCTGCGCGGCGTCGGGGGGCAGCACCGCGCCGGGGAAGATCGCCTCGTAGCAGATCGTGGGGGCGACGGGCGGCAGGCCCGGCACGGTGAGGATGCGCTGGGCCGCCCGCTCGCCCGCCGTGAACCCGCCGGGGATCGCCACGAACTGGCGCAGGCCGACCGCCCGCAGGAGCCAGTCGAGGGGCGCCGGCAGATACTCGCCGAAGGGCACGAGGTGGACCTTGTCGTAGCTGTCCGTGATCCGTCCGCCCGGCTCGATCGCCAGGATGGCGTTGTAGTAGCGCAGGCGCTCGCCCGGCAGCGGCTCGTCGGCCCGGGCCGCGCCGGTGAGCAGGATCTGGCCGGGTTCCAGCCCGGCGCCGACCTTGGCGAGCGCGTCCGGGTCGCGCTGGATCAGGAACGGGAAGGCCGATTCCGGCCAGACGATGTGCGTCGGACGCGGCTCGCCGGGCTCGGGCGGACGCTGGGTCAGCTCGACGTAGCGCTCGACGATGTCGTCGCGGTTCTCGGGCCGGAACTTGGCGTCCTGGGGCAGGTTCGGCTGCACGAGGCGCAGGCGCACGTTCGCCACCACCGGATCGGGCGCCGGATCGACCCGCCACGCCCCGTAGAGGGCGAGCGCCGCCAGAACGATGGCGGCGGCAAGGCTCGGCCCGAAGCGGCTGCGCGGGTTCGAGCCGGTGGCAAGCGTCGCCGGCGCGGCGCAGACCAGCACGGCGAGGACGGTGAGCCCGTAGAGCCCGACGACGCTCGCCGCCTGCATCAGCCGGAGGTCCTGGCCGAGAGCCATGCCGAGCGTGTTCCAGGGAAAGCCCGTCAGGATATGCCCGCGCAGCCACTCGGCCGCGCCGATCCCGAAGGCGAGAGCCGCGATCCGGCCGGGGCCGCGGACCCAGAGCGCGCCGGCCGCAGCGAAGCCCGCGCCGTAGAACAGGCCGAGCCCGAAGGGCAGGCCGACGACGCCGAGCGGCATCGCCCAGGCGAACTCCTCGGCCTCGACCAGGAAGGCCGCGCCGAGCCACCAGAGCCCGGCAGTGAGATAGCCGAAGCCCCAGGCCCAGCCGACGAGGCCGCAGGGCAGGAGGCGCCGGAGCGCCGGTCGGTTCGCGGCGGCGGCGTCCGTGAGCCAGACGGCAAGGCTCAGCGAGAGGGCGAGGGCGGGCAGGATGCCGAAGGGCGGCATGGCGAGCGCGGCGAGCGCACCCGCGAGCCAGGCGAGGCCGAGCCGGCGCCATCCGGTGAGGCGCAGGATCGGGCGCAGGAGCCCCGCTCTCCCGCGCGGCCCGTCAGCGGGATGTGCGGCGGTGCGGCTGTGGAGAGGAAGCGTCAGTGCCATCGGTCCGGGACCCGTAGACGGATCCCTTGGCCGGGAAAAGGCGCCGAAAGCGTGACGCCGCCTCGATTACGCCCGCGGCGGCTCCGCGACCGCGGCGGGCGGGGGGAGTGCCAGCGGCACCACCGCCTCGATCCGGGCAGGGCCGCGCTTGAAGCGCAGGCGCTTGAGGCGGCGCGGGTCGGCGTCGAGCACCTCGAATTCCAGCTCGCCCGGCCCGCTGATGGTCTCGCCGCGGGCGGGCACGCGGCCGGCCAGCGTCACCACCATGCCGCCGAGGGTGTCGATCTCCTCGGCCATCTCGCCGACGGCCGCCACCAGATCGACGCCGGTCGCCTCCGAGACCTCGGCGAGCGGGGCGCGGGCGTCCGCCACGAAGATCTCGGCCTCGCCGTCGAGGCGCTGCACGAGTTGGCCCTCGGCCACGTCGTGCTCGTCCTCGATGTCGCCGACCACCATCTCGATCAGGTCCTCGATCGAGATCAGCCCGTCGGTGCCGCCGTACTCGTCGATGACGAGCGCCATGTGGGTGCGCTGGGCCTGCATGCGGACCAGGAGGTCGATGGCCGGCATCGAGGGCGGCACGAACAGGACCGGGCGCTGGATCCCGGTGGAGGCCAGCGTCGCCGAGAGGTCCACGTTGCCGAGGTTGAGCATGCGCAGCGCGCGGGCGGCCCCGCGCCGGGTGCGGGCATCCGGGCTCTCCGGATCGGCCGTGCCCGCGAGCGCCGCCGCCTGCGCGCCCGGCACGGGCGAGCCCCGCCGGGCCTCCGCCTCGGCCCGAGCCGCGATATGGTCGACGAAATCGCGGATGTGGACCATGCCCCGAGGGTCGTCCAGCGTCTCGCCGTAGACCGGCAGACGGGAATGGCCGGCGGTGCGGAACAGGCGCAGCAGGTCGCCGAGGCTCGTCTCGATCGAGACCGCGACGATGTCGGCCCGGGGGATCATCACGTCGTCGACCCGCACCTTGTGCAGGCCGAGCACGTTCTTGAGCATCGCGCGCTCGTAGGGTGAGAACCCGTTCTCGGCCGAATCGGGCTCACTGAGCGCGTCCTCGATGTCGTCGCGGAGGCTGTCGCGCGGCTTCAGGTGAAGCGCCTGGAGAAGGCGGTCGTACCAGGGCTCGCGCGCCTGGCCCTGGTCGCCTTCGAGGGTGCTGGGCGCGGCCTGGGCCGCGCCGCGACTTCGATCGTTGGTCATGTCGTCCGGGTCTGGGGTGAGGTCGCCGAGCGCTCAAGGAGGCGCGTCGGGGGGCTCATCGGAGCGTTCTTCGGCGTAGGGGTTCGGGATCCCGAGCCCGGCCAAAGCCGCGATCTCGAGCGCTTCCATGGCGTCGGCCTCGGCCTCGCCGGTCTCGTGGTCCTGTCCGAGCAGGTGCAGGGTGCCATGAACGAGGAGATGCGCGAGGTGGTCGCGGAACGGCTTCGACTGCTCCGCACTCTCGCGCAGCACCGTGTCATACGCAAGAACCACGTCGCCGAGGGGCGTCGCGACGCCCGCATGGCGCGGCTGGGGGGCCGCCGGAAAGGAGAGCACGTTCGTGGGCTTGTCCTTTCCGCGCCACGTGCGGTTGAGCTCCTGCACGGCGGCATCGTCGGCGAGCAGCACGCTCACCTCCAGGGCGCCCGCGAGCCGCTCGGGAGCGGCGGCTATCCCCGCCTCGACGGCGCGAATCACCAGGGCATCGAGGTCGTGCAGAGCCTCCGCCCAGCGCGCGTCCTCGACCGCCACATCAATCTCGGTCCCGCTCTCAATCTCCGTCTGCGGCATGGTCAGGCGAGGGGGCGGCGGCGCGGGTTCGGATTGCGGTCGGCCTCCGATTCGCCGTGCGCGGAGCGCTCGTAGGCGGTGACGATGCGGCGGACGAGGTCGTGGCGCACCACGTCCACGTCCTTGAAGGTGATCCGCCCGATCCCCTCGACGCCGTCGAGAACCGAGACCGCCTCCACGAGGCCGGACTTCTGGCCCGGCGGCAGGTCGATCTGGCTCGGGTCGCCCGTCACGATCATGCGCGAGCCCTCGCCGAGCCGGGTGAGGAACATCTTCATCTGCATCGAGGTGGTGTTCTGCGCCTCGTCGAGCAGCACCACGGCGTTGGTGAGGGTCCGCCCGCGCATGAAGGCCAGCGGCGCGATCTCGATGATGCCGGTCTGCAGACCGCGGTCGACGTGGCGCGCCTCCATGAAGTCGTAGAGGGCGTCGTAGATCGGGCGCAGATACGGATCGACCTTCTCGCGCATGTCGCCCGGCAGGAAGCCCAGGCGCTCGCCCGCCTCGACGGCCGGACGCGACAGGATCAGCCGCTCGGCATGGCCCTGCTCCAGGAGCGAGACCGCGTGCCCGACCGCGAGCCAGGTCTTGCCGGTACCGGCCGGCCCCTCGGCGAAGACCAGCTCGTTGGTGCGCAGCGCCCGGATATAGGCGTCCTGCGCGGCGTTGCGGGCACGGACCGCGCCGCGGCGGCGCGTGGCGATCTGCTCGAAATGCTGGCCGTTGCCGCCGGAACCGTTGCCGTTCCCGGTATCGGCCGGGATCTCGGCGGTCGGGAACAGGCTGCCCTGCACGGTCGCTTCCTGAATCGCTCCGTCGACGTCGCCGAGGGTCAGCGGGCCGCCCGCGCGGGCGCGGTCGTAGAGCTTCTCGAAGACGCGGCGGGCGAGCTCGGCGGCGTCCGGCGGGCCCTTCACCACGAGGTGGTTGCCGAGCGCGGTCGCGGTCACCTCCAGGCGGCGCTCGATATGGGCGACGTTCTGGTCGTACTGGCCGAAGACGAGGCTCGCGAGGCGGTTGTCGTCGAAGGTCAGCGAGATCTCGGCGGTCTCGTAGGGGCCGCGGGGGCCGGCGCTCCGGGGGCGCGGCGCGCCCCGCCCGGCCGAACCGTCAGATGGCGTCAAAGGCAGGTCCTCTGGTGACGGGACGTAGATAAGTCCTCCCGCGCGCGACGGGAGGGGCGCGGTGTCGCCTCACGCGGCCGCGGCCCGCTGCACCAGCTCGCCGTAGAGGCTGTTCGCCCCCGCCTCGCGGATGCGGACCGCGACGACGCTGCCGATGGTCGAGGCCGGCGCCTCGAAATGGACGGCCAGCATGTGCGGCGTCTTGCCGGCGACCTGGCCCGGATGGCGGCCGGCCTTCTCGACCAGAACGTCCACCACCTGCCCCTCGGCGGCGCGCTGGTAGGCGTGGCGCTGCCGGTCGAGCAGCGCCTGGAGCGCGGCGAGGCGCTCGGACTTGACGGCCTCCGGCACGGCGTCGGCCCGCTCGGCCGCGGGGGTGCCGGGGCGCGGGCTGTACTTGAACGAGAATGCGCTCTCGAAGCCGACGTCTTCCACGAGCCGCATCGTGTCGGCGAAATCCGCGTCGGTCTCGCCGGGGAAACCCACGATGAAGTCGGACGACAGGGCGATGTCCGGCCGGCTCGCCCGCACGCGCTCGATCAGGCGGCGGTACTGATCGCCCGTGTGCTTGCGGTTCATCGCCTTGAGGATGCGGTCCGAGCCCGACTGCACCGGCAGGTGCAGGTAGGGCATCAGGGCCGGGATCTCGGCATGCGCCCGGACAAGATCGTCCGCCATGTCGTTCGGGTGGCTCGTGGTGTAGCGGATGCGCGCCACGCCCGGGATGGCGGCCACCGCCCGCATCAGGTCGGGCAGGGTGGCGGCCGCGCCGTCGGCGCCGAGGCCGTGATAGGCGTTCACGTTCTGGCCGATCAGGGTGATCTCGCGCACGCCCTCGGCCACGAGCGTCTCGGTCTCGCCGACGACCGCCGCGACGGAGCGCGAGACCTCGGCGCCGCGGGTGTAGGGCACCACGCAGAAGGCGCAGAACTTGTCGCAGCCCTCCTGCACGGTGAGGAAGGCGGTGACGCCGCGGTTGCGCCGCGCCGGCAGGTGGTCGAACTTGTCCTCGACCGGGAACTCGGTGTCGACGATGCGGCGCTCGCGCGAGCGGGCGATGAGGTCGGGCAGGCGGTGATAGCTCTGGGGGCCCACCACCACGTCGACGGCCGGCTGGCGGCTGACGATCTCGGCGCCCTCGGCTTGCGCCACGCAGCCCGCCACCACGATGCGGGTGTCGAGGCCGGCGCGCTTCCGCTCGCCCTTCAGCTCGCGCAGGCGCCCGAGCTCAGAATAGACCTTCTCGGCGGCCTTCTCGCGGATGTGGCAGGTGTTGAGGACGACGACGTCGGCATCCTCCACGGTGTCGGTCGGCGCGTAGCCCTCGGCGCCCAGCACGTCCGCCATGCGGGCGGCGTCGTAGGCGTTCATCTGGCAGCCGTAGGATTTGACGAAGGCTTTCTTCAACGCGTCCGGTCCCGCTTGTCCGTCGACCGGCCGCGAAACTGTCCGTGCGGCCGGGAGGCGGGCTCTAGCACAGATTTCACCGCGCGTCGCGGCGGCTCAGACCGGCGCCAGATCGCCGGTCGGCACGGGTTCGTCGGAGGGGCGCGCCCCGACCGCGGCGCCGGCCTGAGGCGTCCCGGCCCGCAGTTCCCGCAGGGCGCCCCGCACGGCCGCCTCGGCCTGGGCGGTCGCGCGCTTGCGGTCGGTGCCGGCCTCGAAGGCGATGGGCGCGCCCCATACCACGTGCACGTCGATGGGGCCCTCGCGCAGGAAGGTCGCAAGGTGGGGCGCCAGCTCCATGTCGCCGTACCACGCCACGTCCGGCCGCTCGCCGCGCGTCACCGGCAGGCCGTTGCGGCGCGGATAGGCGAGCGCCAGCGGCTGCAGGCGCAGATGTGGCAGCCGGCCCTCCTCGGCCTCGATGGCCGTGCGGGCGGCGCCGACCAGCGAGGAGCGGAACGGCAGCAGCCGGGTGCCGTCGCCGGTCGTGCCCTCGGCGAAGAGCACGATCAGTTCGCCCGCCGCGAGGCGCTGCCCCAGCGCCCGATTGACCTCGGCGGTCGCCCCGCGGCGCGCCCGGTCAATGAAGAGGGTCTGCTGCAGCACCGCGAACCAGCCGATCACCGGCCAGCCGGCGATCTCGGATTTCGCCACGAAGGAAAGCGGGCGCAGGCTGCCCAACGCCACGATGTCGAGCCAGGAGACGTGGTTGGCCAGCACCAGGGCCGGCTCGCCGGGCCGGGGCGGGGTGCCGCTCTGCGTCACCCGCACGCCGAAGAGCCGGAGGAACAGACGGTGGAACAGCACCGGCGCCCGGCCGGAGGGGCGCCCGAGGCGCAGGCTCAGCCAGTGCGGACCGACGAGAAGGCAGAAGGCCAGGGCCATCACCAGCAGGCGGGCGGCGATGCCGAGCCGCGTCACCGCGGGAGCCTCGTCCGGACGATCACGCGAGGTCCGCCCGCATCGTGAGCGCGGTGGCGCGGCTTCCGTCCGCCTTCAGGTAGTAGCCGGTGCGCTGCCCGACCCGGACGAAGCCGTGCCGGGCGTAGAGCTTCAGCGCGGGCGCGTTGCCCTCGTCGACCTCCAGATGCACCGCGGCGACGCGGGCGCGGGCGAGCGACGCGAGGTGCTCGCGCAGAAGGTGGTGGCTCAGGCCCCCGCCGCGGGCGGAGGGTGCCAGCACGACGGTGAGGATCTCGGCCTCGTCGGCGGCCTGCCGCGAGAGGATGAAGCCCTGGAGCGTGCCGGCGCGCCAGAGAGCGTGGGCGTGGGTCGAGCGCTCGCACAGCATCCGCTCGAACTCGTGCGCGTCCCAGGGCCGGGCGAAGGCGGTGGCGTGAAGCCGGGCCATCGTCCCCGCCTGGGCGGCGTCGGTGAGCGGCGCGACGTAGGGCTGGGGCAGGAGCGCGTCCCACCAGGAGAGCCACCACTCGTAGGGCCAGAACGGGGAGACGGGTCGGCTCATCGGCGGGCGAGCCGGGCATGGTCCTGCGGCTGCGCGTCGGGCCCGCGCAGATACATCGGGCGAGGCAGGGCCTGGGCGGGGTCCGCCACTTGGCCGAGGGAGGCGACCGAGACGATGTCGGGCCCCGCGGTGTCGGCGACCGTCGCGGTCGCGCCGCGGGCCTGGAGCATGGCGGCGAGCGCGGGCGCGCCCGAGCCGACGAGCGTCACCGGCGCGGCGCCCAGCCGCTCGGCGGCGTCCTCGAGGGTGATGTGGGCGGGCGGCACCACGATGCCCTCGCCCGCGCTCAAGGCCAGCAGGTAGACGGCGCCGTGGCGGGCGTCGACCGCGGCGGCGAGCGTGCCCTCGTGGTTGGCGGCGAGCAGCGGCGTCAGCAGGGCGGAGAGCGTGGTGACGCCGACGACCGGCTTGCCCAGCGCCAGCCCGAGGGCGCGGGCGGCCGAGAGCCCGACCCGCAATCCCGTGTAGCTGCCGGGCCCGACCGTCACGGCGATCCGCTCCAAGCTCTCGAAGCCGCCCTCGACGCGGGCCATCACCCGCTCGACCAGGGGCAGCAGGGCCTCGGCATGGCCGCGGGCCAGCGCCATGCTCTCCTGCGCGAGGGGCGACTCGGAGGCGTCGTCGAGGACGCAGGCCGAGCAGAGGTCGAGCGCCGTGTCGATGGCCAGGATACGCAAGCTCACTCCCGTCCGCCGGCGCCCTCCCGCCGGCCCAGTCGATGAAAACGGAAGAACCCTAAGGCAAAACGGCCGCCCCGTCAGGCGGAGCGGCCGTGCTTGCACAGGGTTGGCGCGCGAGTGTTGCGCGCGGGCTTCGCCTGCGGCGACGGCTCAGATCGCCTGGACCTCGCGGATCTGCGGCAGGAAGTGGCGGAACAGGTTCTGCACGCCCTGGCGGAGCGTCGCGGTGGAGGAGGGGCAGCCCGAGCAGGCGCCCTTCATCTCCAGGTAGACCACGCCCTCCTTGTAGCCCCGGAAGGTGATGTCGCCGCCGTCGCCCGCCACAGCCGGGCGCACCCGGGTCTCCAGCAGGTCCTTGATGGTGACGACCGTGTCGTGGTCGGCCGCGTCGTAGAACTCCTCGGAGGTGTCGTCGGCGGCGTCGACCCCGTCCTCCAGCACCGGCGCGCCGGACTGGAAGTGCTCCATGATGGCGCCGAGCACGGCGGGCTTCACCTGCGGCCAGCTGTCGTCGCCCTCGGCCTTGGTGACCGAGATGAAATCGTGCCCGAAATAGACGCCGGCGACTCCCGGCACCCCGAACAGGCGGGAGGCCAGCGGCGAGCGGGCGGCGCCGTCCGCGTCCTTGGCCTCGAAGGTGCCCTCGGGCAGGACCACGCGGCCTGGCAGGAACTTCAGGGTGGCGGGGTTCGGGGTGGCTTCGGTCTGGATGAACATCGCGAAAAGATCCTCGTCCGCTGCGCCGGTTCAAGGCCGGCCGGGAACGGCGCCGCGTGCGCCGCCTCTCATGTGGCCCGGACCCAGGATTTTCTCAACCGCGGCGGCCGCCTCGACAAACCGGCCCCGATCCTGTAACGGCAGCGCCAACTCACAACAGGATCGCCGAAATCCTGGCGTGCCGATCCCATCCGGGGATCCGGGACGCAACGGCTGGAGCATTGCCATGAACATCATCGAGCAGCTGGAGCGCGAGGAAGTCGCGCGCCTCGCCAAGACCATTCCGGACTTCGAGCCGGGCGACACCCTGATCGTGAACGTCCGCGTGAAGGAGGGTGAGCGCACCCGCGTCCAGGCCTACGAGGGCGTCTGCATCGCCCGCTCGGGCGGCGGCCTCAACGAGAGCTTCACGGTCCGCAAGATCTCCTACGGCGAGGGCGTCGAGCGCGTCTTCCCGGTGCACTCCCCGATGATCGACTCGATCAAGGTGGCCCGCCGCGGCAAGGTGCGCCGGGCCAAGCTGTACTACCTGCGCGACCGCCGCGGTAAGTCGGCCCGCATCGTCGAGCGCGTCGAGCGCAACAAGGCCCCGAAGGCGGCCCCCGCCGCTCCGGCCGCCGCCGAGTAATTTTGTTGGGATACGCCGCCCTCTCCGGGCGGCACCCGCGAGGCAAGCCCGCGCCGGTCCGTCCGGGGCGGGTTTTTCTTTGGCCGCGGCGCGTGTACGAGCCCCGCGAAAGCGAATGCCCGGCAGGCACGGACGACGAAGCTGCTTACGCGAGCGATGGGGCGGGCCCAGGAACTTCCCGCCACGATGCAGGACGAGATCGCGCGCCTCGTGCTCGCCTACGCCGGCGCGGATCGGCCGGTCTACACACCATCGCCCGAGGAGGAAGCGGAACTCGACGAAGCGGAGGCCGCCGAGGCGAGCGGCGATTTCGCGACCGACGCGGAGATCCGGGCCATCTGGGCGAAGCACGGCTTGTGAGGCTGCGCTTCTCGCGGCCGGCAGCCCGTCAGCTCGAACGGATCCTCGACCACATCACCCACAGGGCGCGCGCAGCGTGCAGCAGCGCATCCAGGCCGTGATTCAGCTCCTGCCGGACCATCCGCTCGCGGGACAGGCGACCAAGCGAGCTGGCACGCGCCGGATCGTCGTGTCGCCCTATCCCTACGCGATCACCCATCGGGTAGGCGACGGCGAGATCGTCATTCGCGGCGGTCGCCACGCGGCGCGGCGCCCGCTTCCCTGGCCTCTCACCCCCGCCGCAGCGCCTCCAGCACCTTGCCGCCCGGGCGGCCGGTCTGGGGCATGCCGAGCTCGCGCTCGACCGCCTTGATCGCGTCGCGGGTCTTCTGGCCGACCTTGCCGTCCGGCTCGCCGACGTCGTAGCCGCGGCGGGTCAGGCGAACCTGCAGGTCGCGGCGCTCGGCGCGGGACAGCGGCGGGTCGTCGGTCGGCCACTCGGCCTGGACGCCGGGGCGCCCGCGGAGCCGGTCGGAGAGGACCGCGATGGCGAGCCCGTAGGATTCGGCCGCGTTGTAGGAGTAGATCGCGTCGAAGTTCTTCGTCACCAAGAAGGCCGGGCCGTCGATGCCGGCCGGCGCGATGATCCCGGCCGGCCCCTCGCCGGTGAGCGGGCGGCCGTCCACCCGGGTGACGCCGAGCGAGGCCCAGTGGCCGACCGCGTGCTTGTTCTTGCGGCCGGCCGCCGCGACGTTGAAGCCGCGCGGCAGGCGCACCTCGTAGCCCCAGGGCGTGCCGTTGTGCCACTTGGCGGCGCGCAGGAAGTTCGCCGTGGAGCCCACCGCGTCGGCCACCGAATCGACCACGTCGCGGCGCCCGTCGCCGTCGAGGTCGACCGCGAGGCGCTGGTAGGTGGTGGGCATGAACTGGGTCTGCCCGAAGGCGCCGGCCCAGGAGCCGGTCAGGCGCTCGGGCGCGATGTCGCCGTGGGCGATGATCTTGAGGGTGGCGAGCAATTCGCCGCGGAAGAAGTCCCGGCGCCGGTTGCCCGAGCAGGCGAGGGTGGCGAGCGACTGCACCAGCGGCATCTTGCCGAGGTTCTTGCCGAAATTCGATTCGACGCCCCAGACGGCCGCGATGGTGTGCCGGTCGACGCCGTAGCGCGCCTCCGCCTGGGCGAGCGCCGCCGCGTGCTGGCGCATGGCGGCGCGCCCGTCCTCGACCCGCTCCTCGTCCACGAGGGCGGCCATGTAGTCCCAGATCGGCGTCTTGAACTCGGGCTGGGCCTGGGAGAGCTCGATGACCTTGTCGTCGAAGCTGATGCCCGCGGTCGCCGCCCGGAAGGCCTGGGCCGAGACGCCCTGCTGGGCCGCCTGGGCCTGGATGCCGGCGAGGCAGGCATCGAAGCTCGCGCGGGCGGGCACGGCCGCCAGCATCCCGGCAAGCCCCAGCAAGGGCAGGATCGTGGCGCGCGGCGTCGTCGTCATCAGGCGGCTCCTTGCGGTCTCGGATGCCGCCCATTCAAGGCGGCATCAAGGTAAAGGAACCGTGAGCGACCTGCGCCGGGCCTCCGCTCAGGCCCAGCCGCGCTCCGCGAGCTTGGCCTCGTAGGCGTCGATGGCGGGCGCCCGCTCCAGCGTCAGGCCGATCTCGTCGAGGCCGTTCAGCAGGTTGTGCTTGCGGGCCGGGTCGATGTCGAAGTGGAGCGTGCCGCCGTCGGGGCCCCGGATGGTCTGCGCCTCGAGGTCGACGGTGAGGGTGGCGTTCTGGCCCCGCTCGGCATCCTCGAACAGCTTCTCCAGATCCTCCGGCGCCACCACGATCGCCAGGATGCCGTTCTTGGCGCAGTTGTTGAAGAAGATGTCGGCGAAGCTCGTGGAGATCACGCAGCGGATGCCGAAATCGGCCAGCGCCCAGGGGGCGTGCTCGCGCGAGGAGCCGCAGCCGAAATTGTCGCCCACCACCAGGATCTTGGCGTTGCGGTAGGCCGGCCGGTTGAGGACGAAGTCCGGGTTGTCCGAGCCGTCCTCGTTGTAGCGCATCTCCGAGAACAGGCCCTTGCCGAGGCCGGTCCGCTTGATCGTCTTGAGATACTGCTTCGGGATGATGCGGTCGGTGTCGATGTTGATGATCCGCATGGGCGCCGCGACGCCCTCCAGGGTGGTGAACTTGTCCATGGGTCTTCGCGCCGTCGTTCGGGTTCGCGGGCGGATATAGCAGCGGCGGCCCCGGCCCGGAAGTTTATCCGGCCCAGGCCTTCCCATGCTCCGGGCGCAGGCGGCCGTCGTGGAGCGCGGTCGCCACGAGGGCGCCGGCCGCGCCCGCCTGCGCGAGCGCGGCGAGGTCGTCGGGGCCCCGCACGCCGCCCGCCGCGTGGATGCGGGCCCGGGGCGCCCGGCGGCGCGCCGCCCGGAGGCCGTCGAGATCCGGGCCCGCATCGGCGCCGACGCGGGCCAGCGTCATCACGATCACGTCGCGGGGCCAGAGGTCGGCGTCCGCGTGGAGCACGGCCGGCCCGAGCCGCTCGTCGCCCCGGCTGTCGAGGGAGAGCACCGCCCGGTCGCCCAGCGCCCGCACCAGATCGCCGTCGCGCTGGCTCTCGCTGCCGATCACCGGGCGCCCGAGCCCGGCCTCGGCGAAGGCCTCGGTCGCCGCACGCTCGCAGAAGCCGGCATCGACCCAGAGCGTCGTGCCGGGGCACGCCCGCGCGATCGCCTCCAGGGCGGCGCGGTCGGGCTGGGCGCCGTCGATGATCGCGTCGAGGTCGGCCACGTAGAGCAGAGGAGCGGGGAAGGCCGCCAGGATGCCGGCGGCGACCGCGCCGGGAGCCGAGCCCTTTGCCAAGGGCGTCTCGATCGGGGCATAGGAGTCGCGCTCGCCCCGGCGCGCCCGGACCACCTGCCCGCGGCGCAGGTCGAGCACCGGGATCACCGCGAAACCGTCCACTCGCTCCGCCATCGAGACGCCCCTTGTCCGCAGCACCGACATCCAGTCACAGACGAATCGGGTGGGATCTCGGGGGGGTGCACGTCAAGGCGGCCCTCGTCGAGGGCGGCGTCGTGCGCGACGTGGTGCAGGCGGCCTGCCCGCTCTGGCGCGGGCTGCCGGCCCTCGACAAGACGCTGGCCGAACTGCCCGACTGGGCCCGCGGAGAGGCCCTGCACGCCGTCACCATGACGGGCGAGCTGACCGACTGCTTCGCCGACCGCACGGACGGCGTGGCGCAGCTCGCGGGCTGGGCGGCGGCGAACCTCGCGGGCCGCGTGCGGATCTACGCGGGCCGCGCCGGCCTCATTGCGCCCGAGCGGGCGGAGGGCCGCGCTGCCGACATCGCCTCGGCGAACTGGCACGCCACCGCGGCGCTCGTCGGGCGCCATCTGCGCCACGCGCTCCTCGTCGATATCGGCTCGACCACCGCCGACCTGATTCCGATCGTGGACGGTGCGCCGGAGAGCGCGGGCTACAGCGACGCCGAGCGCCTGGAGACGGGAGAGCTCGTCTACACAGGCGTGGTGCGCACGCCGCTGCTGGCGCTCGCCGACCACGCGCCGTTCCGCGGGCGGCGCACCCGGCTGATGGCCGAGACCTTCGCGCATGCGGGCGACGTCCACCGCATCACCGGCGACCTGGCCGAGGGAGCCGACCAGCAGCATACCGGCGATCTCAAGGGCAAGTCGGTGGCCGAGAGCGAGACGCGGCTCGCCCGGATGATCGGCCGCGACCGCCAGGAGGGGAGCGCCGCCGAATGGGCCGCGCTCGCCCGGCACTTCGCCGAGGCGCAGCTGCGCCAGCTCCACGACGCGGCCGCCACGCTGCTGTCGCGGACCGACCTGCCGGCCGACGCGCCCCTGGTCACCTGCGGGGCCGGCGCCTTCCTGGCCGAACGCCTCGCCGCCCGGCTCGGGCGCCCCGCCATCCCCTTCACCGGGATCCTGGCGGCGCGCATCGCGGGCGAGCCCGCCTGGGCCTCGACCTGCGGCCCCGCGGTGGCCGTGGGCCTCATCGCCGCCGACGACCCTCTTGAAGCCGCATCCGGGAGACCCGCATGAGCGCCGTGAAGATCCTCGCCCGCGTCCTGACGAGCCGGGTCGGGCCGCATATCGAGCTGGCGCTCGCCACGGAGGGCGGGGAGGTGGTGAAGGTGCTCGCCACCCACGAGCAGATCGACATGCTGGTGGACGAGCTGGAGGATATCTTGAACTCCTCCGGCGCGCCCGACCCGGACGAGCCGCCGGAAGCCGCCTGAGCGGGCTGCCCGCCCCGGGACGGGCGGACCCTATCGCAAGAAATCCCCGAAGGCGCGCGGGCCGTCGCCGGTCGGGATCTCGCGCACGACCGTCAGCGTCCGCGCGTCGATGACGCCGAGCGTGTTCGAGCCCCAGTTCGCGACGTAGAGGAAGCGGCCCTCCCGGTCCGCCCCGATGCCCTCCGGATGGTCGCCGACGTCGATCGCCCGGAGCGGCTCGAGCGTCGCGAGGTCGAAGGCCGTGACGCTGTTGGCGTACTGGTCGGTGACGAAGCCGCGCCCGCCGGCCAGCGCCACCACGTAGGGCCGCTCGCCCGTCTTCACCCGGCCGATCTCGCGCCGCGCGGGCACGTCGATGACCGAGACGTCGTCGCCCGTGACGTTGGCGGTGTAGGCGCGCTGACCCTCGGCATCGAGGGTCAGGCCGAACGGGTGGTGGCCCACGGGCACCCGGGCGACCTCCCGGCGCGCCGCGATGTCGACCACCGAGACGCTGTCGGCCTCGCGGTTGGCGACCAGCAGGGTCGTGCCGTCCGGCGTCACGGCGAGGCCGGAGGGCGACTTGCCGACGGCGATCTCCCCGTCCGCGACGAGGCGGCCGCCCTCGGGTCGCAGCACCAGCACGCGGGCGGCGTACCAATCGGCGACGTAGACGGTGCCGGCGCGCGGATCGACGCCGATGCCGAGCGGGCCGCCCGGAAGCTTGAGATCCTGCACGACCGTGTCGGTCTTCAGGTCGATCACCGCGAGCCCCGGCAGGTCGGGGCGGGTGACGTAGGCCACGCTCCGGTCGGGCGAGAGCGCGATGCCGGCGGGCGAGCCGGAGACCGGGATGCGCCGCACCACCTTGGCGGCGTCGAGATCGACCACCTCGACGGCGTTGTCGCCCTGGACGGTCACCAGGGCCTCGGCCGCGCGGGCGGAGGGCGGGAGGGCGGCGAGGAGAAGGAAGGCGGCGAGCCCGCGCGGCAGCGCGAGGAGACCGACCCGAGGCCGGCCTCCCGCGGGACGCGCGCGTCCGTCCGGCGTCACGAGCCCTTCTCGACCTTGGCCTTCAGGTTGTCGAGGCCGGCGCGGTAGAGGCCCTGGACGGCCTTCTTGGCGGCCTCGTCGTTGAGGTCCGGCGGCGGATCGTTGTTCATGTAGCCGCGGTAGAAGGCGCCGCGCCACGTCACCTTGGTCTTGTCGCCCTGAGGATCCAGCTCGATCCAGGACGAGTAGTCGTTCACCGGCAGGGTCTTCACGTCGACCTTGTCGATCCGGTACATCAGGCTCTTCTTCTCGGCGTCGTACTTGGAGAGCTCCTCCTGCACCGTGGCGCCGCCCTTCAGCGTCAGCGTGCGGGTGGCCTTCGGCTCGTTGCCGCCCGTGCCCTCGGTCTTCTCGACCACCGGAATCCAGCTGCCGTCCTGGAAGTTGCCGACCACCGCCCAGACCTTGTCGGCGGGCGCGTTGATCTCGACGCTCTCCGAGACCTTCTGGCGCGTGGGCCCGTGGGCCTGCGCGGTAAACGACACCGTGGCGAGCGCCGCCACGGCCGCGAGCCTCATGAACTTCATGGACGTCTCTCCTTCGGGCGCCGTCTAGGGTGCGGCGCCGGGGTTTGCGAGAACCCGCTCGCTGCGGCCGAGGGCCTGCGCGACCTTGTCCTCGATCCAGTCCCAGGCCTCGCGCTCGCGCGGCCCGGCCGTCTTGGATATCGCGATGGCGAGATAGGCCATCTCCGTCAGGATCTTCTCCGGGGTCAGCATGTGCAGCCGCGTCGAGAGGATCGCGGCCTCCAGCACGGCGGCTTGCGCCCGGTTGTAGCCGATGAAGGGCTCGTGGGCGCTCGACCGGATCAGGCGCCCGCGGAAGCGCGGCCGGGTCGCGTCGTCCTCGACCGAGTCCACCGCGAACTCGGCGTGGCCGAAGCTGTCGGCGAGGCGCTTGCCCGGAATCGCCTCGCACGCGACCACCGGCCAGTCGCGCCGGCCCGTGACCGCGCCCGCGATCACCCGGACGTCGCGCGGGCTCGAGGCGGCGAAATGCGGGTTGGCCTCCAGGTTCCGGATCGTCGGCGAGGGCCGGAAGGGGGCGAGGATCCAGGCGTCGCCCTCGCGGATCAGCCCGAACGGCACGAGGTGCAGCTCGCCCTCGGGCGACAGGGTGGTGACGACGGTCTCAAGGATCAGCGGCACGGTCTCAGTCCTCGGCCACCAGCTTGCCGCAGACGAGCCGCGCTCTTCCGGGACGCGGCGTCGCGGCGACATTCGCCTCGGCGCGGGCTTCCTCCGCGCCGACGGTCTCGGGCGGCTCCGCGTCGGCCTCGGCCGGGATCCGCGCGTCGCGGGTGCCGGGGGGCGGCCCGCCGGGGCCCGAATGCTTGGTGTGGCCGGCCTTCTTGAAGGCGGTGGTGTCCTCGGCCTCGGCGTCGGCGGCCGCGCCCCAGACCAGGGGCTCGTCCTGCACGTAGCGCTTGCCCAGCCGCCAAGCGGTCTCGGCCTTGGCCAGCTCGTTCCCGAGATAGAAGGCGTGCGCGCCGTCGCTCGCCACGTTGAGATCCGGGAAGAAGGCCATCGCGTCGGTGCCGACCTTGTGGATGTCGCGGTTGTAGACGTGGATACCGTCCTCGGCGACCGCGATGCGATAGTTCGGGTCGCGGACCTCGGCGGCAAGGGCCGCGATCTCGTCGGGGGTCTGCACGAAGGGGCGCTTGTCGTGAAGTGCCAGAAGTGCCCGTCCGTAGCCCTTGGGCAACGCCGCGTCGGCCTTGGCGGCGTACATGACGCGCCGGGCGGCGTCGTGCTCCTCCACGGTGCGGCGGGTGTGGTTGGAGACCTGCACGATCAGCACGTTGCGGATGGCGAGTTCCGAGCACATTCCCGCGAGCAGCGCCGTGACGCCGAGGCTGTCGGCCTCGGTCAGCTCCGTGAGGTTGCCGGTGCCCATCATCATCTCGGCTTCCGGCCAGCGCGCCCGCACGTCGCGGTAGCGCGCGATGGAATCCACGAAGCCGAAATGGATCGGCTCCAAGATCGGATCGGCCATGTAGGGCAGGCCCGCGCGCTCCATGCGCGCGATGGCGCGGTCGAGGGAGGGCAGGTCGTCGGGCCGCATCGGCACCAGCACCGGCACCGCGCCGGTCTCGAAGGCGAGGCCGAGCGTCTCCTCGTTGAGGCTGAGCAGGTAGTCCGCGCCGGCCTTGGCCCCCCGGGTCAGCTCATCGAGCGAGAAGGAATCGACGCTGACCCGCAGCCCCGCCGCCTTCATCAGCCGGACCGTGTCCTCCAGGTGCGGGAAGGGCGTGTCGGGCAGGCCGCCGAGATCGATCACGTCGGCGCCGCGGCGGGCGAGGTCGAGGCCCTTGGCCAGGATCGCCTCGGGCGTCATCTTCGAGGCGTCCACGATCTCGGCGAAGATGCGCAGGTCGTGGCGGGACAGGTCGACGGTGCGGCCGGCGAGCCCGAGATGGGCCGGCAGGTCCACGATCTCGTCCGGCCCGCGCTCCACCGGCACGCCGAAATGGGCGGCCAGCGCCTCGGGGTTGGCGCGGCAGCGGCCGGGCAGGATCACCCGGGTGGCGCCCTCCGGCAGGGTGACGCGGCGGCGGATGATCTCCTCGGTCATCAGCGCCGCGACCTTCACGCCGGAATCGGCGATGCTCCAGGCGAAGCGCTCGGCCGGCAGGGCGGCGGCGACCTTCTCCAGGCGCGCGCGGGCGAGCTTGCCGGTGATGAAGACGAGATGTTCGGGCTGGCTCACGCGGCGACCCGGCCCTGCGCCGGTCCTTCGATGCGGATGGTGCCCCTGTAGCGCGCCGCGAAGGCCGGGAAAGCCGCGTCAACGAGGCCGAGGCCGGCCCATTCCGCCGGGCCGGTGCCGGGCGGGGCGGCCGAGGACTTCACGAGGATGCAGGCGGCGGCACCGACCTGCCGAGCGAGCCAGAGCGCGAGGCTGTCCGAGGTGACGTCCCAGGTCTCGGGGATGTCGGGGTGGCCGGCGCGAAGGCTCGAAGGATCCCACACCCGCGCGGCATTCCCTCCTCCCGCAGAGGGGGGAGGGAGGGACATCGCGCACCGTGCCAGGCTCGGCTCCAAGCTTAAGAAAACCTCGGCCATCCGCCCCATCGCGTCGAGGGCGAGGCGGTGGGCTAGGGCGTCGTCGAAGCCGAGCGCGCCCTGCGCCGTCCGCACCGCGTCCGCGAAGGGGCCGCCGCCCGGCACGATCAGGCAGGCGCCGTCCGCGCCCGAGGCGAGCCGCCGCAGCCGGGCGCGCAGGCGCTCGGGGTCGGCCAGCAGGCTGCCGCCGAGCTTCACCACGGTGAGCGCCCCGCTCACGCGGCCTCCCGGGCGGGCAGGGCGCTCACGGTGCGCACGGCCTCGGCGACCGCGCGGGGGTCGAGTTCGCGGCGCCGGTCGCCGTCGCGGCAGAGGCCGCCGCGGAAGCCGAGATAGCCCGGCGCGTGCCGGGCGAGGCCCGCGATGTCGGAGATCCGGAGCGAGCCGGCGAGGCCGGAGAGCAGCCCGTGCGCCCGGGCCGCCGCCGTGAAGGCGGCGAGGCGGGCGGGGTCGAGCAGGTCGGTGAGGCGCCGGCCGTCCTTGCCGGCGGTGTCGATCATCGCGCCGGCAAAGCCCGCGGCGGCGAGCGCCGGGACGAGGCCCGCATCGGGCGCGTCCTCGGCGAACAGCACCGCGATCAGCCGGCCGGGGGCGGCGGCGGCGGCGGCCGAGAGCGGGGCAGGGGGGCAGCCGGGCGGGAGCGCGACCTTGACGTAGTCGACGCCGGTGGCCGCCATCGCCCGCACGGCGGACGCCATGTCCCCGGGCGCGGGCTCGCCCGCCACCGCGCTGGTCACCGCGCGGCCGGCGAGGCGCTCCACCAGCGCCCGGACGGTCGCGACCGGCAGCGCGCCGAGCGCGCCGCGCGCCGGGTCCTTGGCGTCGACCAGGTCGGCCCCCGCCGCGCAGGCGAGTTCGGCCTCGGCGACGTCGCGGACGCTGACGAGGAGGCGGGGCGGGGCGGCTTCGGGCAGGGGCGTCAGAACGGTCACGATCTTCCGGGCAGGGGCTCGGCGAGCAGGCGGTTCTTCACCACCCAACGCATCGCGTGCGCCCAGGTATCATCGGTATCGGCCCGGATCACCACCTGTCCGGCCCGCACCGGCTTGCCGCTGGCGGCGTCCAGGATGCGGACGTACAGGTTGAAGATCTGGTTCGACCCCTTCTCCACATAGCCGGTCACGGCCAGCTCCGCACCCAGCGTCTTGGCGATGGGGGCCGCGCAATCCTCGCATTTGTAGAAGGGACCCTGCTTGGCGATCTCGGCCGCCTGGGGCGCGGTATCCACCGGCTCGAGGCCACCCTGCTTGGCGAGCGCCCCCTTCAGCTCGTCGGTGACGAGGGCGAGCTTGCGGGTCTCGTCGGGCCGCGCCCGGCGCCCGCCGACCACGCCCGGATCGAGCAGCTCGATGGGGAAGATGGCGGCCTTCGTGGGGTCCGCCTGCGCCGGGCCGGCCATCCCGGCGGACAACGCGCCGGCGAGGACGGCGAGCGCCGCGAGGCCGGCGAGGCACGCGCGCGAGGGGCTCGAAGGCACCGCGAAGGGCATGGTCGGTCTCCCTGGGTCGCGCTCGTGACGGACCGGCGCGTTCCCCAAGGATCGCGCGCAGGGACGGTTTGGCAATCCCCGGCGCCTCCGGCATCGTCGCCGCACCGATCGGCCGGAGAAGGATCCACGATGCCCTTTGTCAGCGTCACGCGCCTGCGCATCCGGGCGCTCCGCTTCCTGCCGGCCTTCGCGCTCCACGCGATCCGCACGGCCCGGCAGGTGCGGTCGGCGCCGGGCTTCCGGGGCGGGGCGATCCTGCGCGATCGGGACTGGACCTTCTGGACGCTCACGGCCTGGGACGCGCCGGAGAGCATGCGGACCTACATGGGCGCCGGTGCCCACCGGGCCGCGATGCCGCGCCTCTCGCACTGGTGCGACGAGGCCAGCACCGTGCACTGGGACGCGGCGGACCTGCCGGGCTGGGCCGAGGCGGACAAGCGGATGCGCGACGAGGGCCGCGCCACCCGGGTGCGCCATCCGAGCGCGCGCCACGACACCCTGAGCTACCGGCCGCCGCGTCTCTCGGCCTCCGCGCCGCTCGCCCCGAAGCCCCCGCCCGCGCGGATGTGAGCGGGAAATCGGGCGGCGCGGGCCCGCGCGGGCCGGATCCCGGCCGAAGGCCGTTGAGTAGGCGGGGCTTATGCTGTTACCTGCCGGCCGCATGCCCGCACCTGCACGATCCTTCATCCTGGCCCTGGCGCTCACCGGCGCCGCCGCGCCCCCCGCCGGCGCGCAAGCGGCCCAGCAAGCGCCCGCGGCCCAGCAAGCGCCCGCGGCCCAGCAGGATTCCGCAGCCCCGCCCGCGGCGCCGACGCCGTCCGAGACGCGGATCGGCCTGATCTACCGGGTCCAGCCCCAGCCCTCCTCCTACGACGCGGAGGCCGCGCCGGAGGACGAGGGCGTCGCGGGCGCCCGCATGGGGATCGCCGACAACAACACCACAGGGCGCTTCACGAAGCAGAGCTACGCGCTCGACGAGGCGCCGCTGACCGAGGGCGGCCCCGGCGCCGTCGAGACCGCCCGGGCGCTGGTGGCGAAGGGCACCCCCTACATCGTCCTGGCGCTGCCGGCCGACGAGGTGCTGGCGGTGGCCGACGCGCTGAAGGACACGGACGCGGTGATCTTCAACGCCGCCGCCCCCGACGACCGCCTGCGCGGGGCCGATTGCCGGAAGAACCTGTTCCACGTCGTGCCCTCGCGGGCGATGCAGACCGACGCGCTGGCGCAGTACCTGACCCTGATGCGCTGGCGGAAGCTGTTCCTGATCGTCGGCCCGAACGAGGCCGACCGGCTCTACGCCGAGGCGCTGAAGAACTCGGCCCGCAAGTTCGGCCTGAAGATCAGCGCCGAGAAGCCCTGGACCTTCGGGCCGCTCGCCAAGGCGCGCGGCGACACGCCGACCCGGGCCGAGGCGATGGTGTTCACCCGTGGGCTCGACTACGACATGGCGATCGTCGCCGACGAGGCGGGGGACTGGGGCGACTACGTGCCCTACCGCACGGTCGATCCGCGTCCCGTCGGCGGCACGCAGGGGCTCGTCGCCACCACGTGGTCGCCGGTGCTGGAGACCTGGGGCGCCGCCCAGGCGCAGAACCGCTTCCGCCGCCTCGCGGGGCGGCTGATGCGCCCGCTCGACTATCAGGTCTGGACCTCGGTGCGGATCGTGGGCAACGCCGCGACCGTGCGGAAGACCACCGATCCGGCCGCGCTCGCGCCCTTCCTCATCGATCCGGACTTCAACGTCCCGGCCTACAAGGGCGTGTCCCTGAGCTTCCGCCCCTGGGACCGGCAGCTGCGCCAGCCCCTGATTGTGGTGCAGCCGAAGATGCTGGTCTCGGTCGCGCCTGAGCAGGGCTTCCTGCACCAGCGCACGCCGCTCGACACGCTGGGGATCGACCTCCCCGAGACGGCCTGCAAACTCAAGTGATCCACAGGATGCGGCGATGCGCGCCGGGCGCCGCCCCGGCCCGCGCCCTCGCAACCGGCGGGAAACGCACTACAATCTGCCGCAACAACGCCCGCATCGCGGGCCCAGGGAGGATCGGGATGGACCGCTGCGTCACGGCAGTGCTGGGACTTGCCGCGCTGGGATCGGCCGCGCTGATCGGCCTGACGGAGGGCGCCGCCGCCTACACCGTCTACGTCTCGAACGAGAAGGCCAACACGGTCAGCGTCATCGACACCGACACCATGGCGGTGACGGCGACCTGGAAGGTCGGGCGGCGCCCCCGCGGCATCACGGTCCGCCCGGACGGCAAGGAGGTCTTCGTCTGCGCCAGCGACGACGACCGCATCGACGTCCTCGACGCCGCCACCGGCAAGGTGGTGCGCTCGCTGCGCTCCGGCCCCGACCCCGAGCAGTTCATCCTCGATGCCAGCGGCAACCCGCTCTACGTGGCCAACGAGGACGACAGCCAGGTCACGGTCATCGACATCGAGAAGAACCGCGTGCTGGCCGAGGTGCCGGTGGGCGTGGAGCCGGAGGGGATGGGCCTGTCGCCGGACGGGAAGGTCCTGGTCAACACCTCCGAGACCACCAACATGGCCCACTTCATCGACACCAAGACCTTCCAGGTGATCGACAATGTGCTGGTGGATGCGCGGCCGCGGTTTGCCGAGTTCACCACCGACGGCAAGTTCCTCTGGGTCTCGGCCGAGGTTGGCGGCACGGTCAGCGTCATCGACGTGGCGAGCCGGCGCGTGGTGAAGAAGATCACCTTCAAGATCCCGAGCGTGAACGACGAGGCGATCCAGCCGGTCGGCGTGCGCATCACGAAGGACGGCTCGAAGGCCTTCGTGGCGCTCGGCCCCGCCAACCGCGTCGCGGTGATCGATGCCAGGACCTACGAGGTGCAGAAGTACCTCCCCGTGGGCCAGCGCGTCTGGCAGCTCGCCTTCACGCCGGACCAGAAGCTGCTCTTCTCGACGAACGGCACCTCGAACGACGTCTCGGTGATCGACGTGGCGGCCGAGAAGGTCGTCAAGAGCATTCCGGTCGGCCTGCTCCCCTGGGGCGTGGCCGTCTCCCCGCAGTGATTGTTTGGGACCTTTGCCGATGCGCAAGCTTCTCCCGGCGGCCCTGATCGGGCTCGCCGCGCTCGTCGTGGCCCCGGCCTCGGCCCTCGACCTCACCAAGAAGCGGGAGAACCTGCCCGACCTCGTGCTCGGCAACGAGGAGGGCAACGACTTCGTGGTCGAGAACAAGGATATCGAGATGGAGGCGGGGCGTGCCTACCGTCTGCGCATCGTCGCCAAGGGGCGGCAGGAGTACAAATTCTACGCGCCCGAGTTCTTCCGCTACATCTGGCTCAACCAGATCGTGATCAACCACCTGGAGATCCACGGCGGCGGCCCGCCCGACCATCTCGAGTTCGACGATCCGGGCGAGATCGCGATCGAGTTCGTGGCGATCAAGCCGGGGGCCTACAAGTGGGAGGCCCGCGGCCTGGAGGCCAAGGGCATGACCGGCACGATTACGGTGAAGTGACGATGCGCGCCGCTCCCCTCTGCCTCTGCCTCATCCTGCTCTGCGCGCCGGCCCAGGCCGACGACAAGGCCGCGTGCGCGGCCGGCATCGCGATGATCAAGGACGCGCTCTCCAAGACGCCGCCCGAATCCGTCCTGCCCAAGCTGAAGAAGGCCCTGCGGGTCGCCGAGCGCGAGCAGGGCGAGGCGGAGTACGACGAGTGCGTCGACGCGGTGGGCGACGCCGAGCGGGCCCTGAAGCGATGAGCGAGGCGCCGGCCCTCTCGGTCGAGAGCGTCAGCCACCGCTTCGGCGCGCGGGCCGCGCTCGCGGACGTGTCGCTCGCCGTGGCGCGCGGACGCTTCATGGCGCTGCTCGGCCCGAACGGCGCCGGCAAGACCACGCTCTTCTCGGTGATCACGCGCCTCTACAACAACCAGGAAGGGCGCGTCGCGATCTTCGGCCACGGCCTCGATCGGGAGCCATCGCGGGCGCTCGCCCGGCTCGGCGTGGTGTTCCAGGCCCGCACCCTCGATACCGACCTGACCGTCGAACAGAACCTCGCCTACCACGCGAGCCTGCACGGCATCGCCCGCCGGGCCGCGCGCGAGCGGATCGCGGTCCTGCTCGACCGGGTCGGTTT
The DNA here is from genome assembly GCF_022179245.1 of Methylobacterium gregans. Classification (GTDB taxonomy): domain Bacteria; phylum Pseudomonadota; class Alphaproteobacteria; order Rhizobiales; family Beijerinckiaceae; genus Methylobacterium; species Methylobacterium gregans. The sequence continues at coordinate 10,111 of NZ_BPQM01000093.1, read as the reverse complement.
GGCCGACCGGCGGGCCGACAAGGTGCGCACCCTGTCGGGCGGCCAGTCGCGCCGCATCGAGATCGCCCGCTCGCTGATCCACCGCCCGAGCCTCCTGCTCCTCGACGAGCCGACGGTGGGTCTCGACCTCGAATCGCGGGCCGACATCGTCGCCATCGTGCGCGCCCTGGTGCGGGAGGAGGGGCTCTCGGTGCTCTGGGCCACCCACATCTTCGAGGAGATCTCTTCGGAGGACGACGCGGTGGTGCTGCACCGGGGCCGGATCGTCGCCCGCGGCACGGCCGGCACGATCGGGCAGGGCGCCGAGAGCCTGGAGGACGCCTTCCGGCGCCTCGTCGCCGAGCCGGGGAGGCGGGCCGCGTGAGCACGTCCGCGAACCCCACGAGCCGCCGCGCGCCGGCCCATCTCGGCCGGCTGGATGCCGTCGGCTACCTGATCTGCCTCGGCGGCATCGTCCGCCGGGAGCTCCTGCGCTTCTTCAACCAGAAGGAGCGGTTCTTCTCCGCGATGGTGCGCCCGCTCGTCTGGCTGTTCATCTTCGCGGCGGGGTTCCGCAACACGCTCGGGGTCTCGATCGAGCCGCCCTACCAGACCTACGTGCTCTACGAGGTCTACGTGGTGCCGGGGCTCGCGGTGATGATCCAGCTCTTCAACGGCATGCAATCCTCGCTCTCGATGGTCTACGACCGCGAGGTCGGCTCGATGAAGGTGCTGCTGACGAGCCCCTATCCGCGCTGGCTGCTGCTGCTCGCCAAGCTGATCGCGGGCGTCTCGGTCTCGGTGGTGCAGGCCTACGCGTTCCTCGCGGTGGCGTGGTTCTGGGAGACCGACATCCCGCCGCTCGGCTACCTCGCGGCGCTGCCGGCCTTCCTGGCCTCGGGACTGATGCTCGGCGCCATCGGCCTGTTCCTGTCCTCGCTCGTCCGGCAGCTCGAGAACTTCGCCAGCGTGATGAACTTCGTGATCTTCCCGATGTTCTTCGCCTCCTCGGCGCTATACCCGCTCTGGCGCATCCGGGAATCCTCCGAGACCCTGTACTGGATCTGCCAGTGCAACCCCTTCACCCACGCGGTGCAGCTCGTGCGCTTCGCCCTCTACGGGCAGTTCGAGCCTGTCGCCTGCGCGGTCGTCGTCGGCACGACGCTCGCCTTCTTCACCCTCGCGGTCGTCGCCTACGATCCCGGCCGCGGCATCATGGCCCGGCGCGGCGGCCCGGCCGGAGACAACGCATGATCCGCCTCACGCTTCTCACCACCACCCTGCTGGCTCTCGCCGGCCCGGTGCTCGCCCAGCCGAAGACCGATCCCGACTGGCCCTGCGTGCAGCGCAAGGTCGCCAGCTTGAGCCCCGGCCAGTTCTGGACCGGCCCCGATCTCGGGCCCGCCTCGACCGAGTGGGGCAACGACAACGAGGCCGCCGCGCTCGCGCAGAAGATCGCCTCCCGCCGCACGGAGCTGCAGGAGATCGACGGCCTGCTCGATGCGTATGTGACCAAGCTCGCCGACAAGGCCGCGCGCGAGCAGGGCCTCACCCGGGTCTACGCGGGCGTGTTCGAGGTGATCAACGGCGAGCGCAACAAGGTCATGCACGGCATCGCCCGCTACGCCCAGGGGCAGCGCCGCATGGCCGAGCGCATCCGCGAGGAGGCCGACCAGATCAGCCAGACCAAGGACGCGCCCTCGGCCGCCGACGCGCGGGAGCTGCCCAAGGAGCAGTCCGAGCTGGAGACCAAGTTCGCCTGGGACCGGCGCATCTTCCAGGAGCGTTCCCAGTCCCTGACCTATGTCTGCGAGGTGCCGACGCTCCTTGAGCAGCGCCTCGGCGAGATCGCCCGCAAGATCCAGGCGAAGCTCTGATGGCGTCCGGTTGATCCAGCCCAGACCCGAGCGACTGCCATCATCATTCAGCGGATCGTCGTCCGTCCCCGCACCGTCGTTCCGGGGCGCGCGTTGAGCGAGCCCGGATCCGGAGGGGCGCGCGGAACGTGCAATCCATGAACACCGCAGAATCCGACCCTGGCATCTCGGTGTGCATGGATCCCGGGTTCCGCGACCGTGGGAACTTGGCGGCCCCGGGATGACGGCGTGGGGGACGGAAGGGAAGCCGGCAGCCCGGTCCAGGAGCGAGCTGCGATGAGCGACGAGACCGTCCCGGTCGCGCCCCGGCGTCGCCCCGCCCAGACCCGAATCCTCCCTGCTCGGATCGGGGGGCCCTACCAGGCTCTCTGATAGGGAACGCCTCGACCCGAACGCGATCGCTCCCACCCTGCCGTTGTGGAGACACCCGCAGAAACGACGAACACTTGCCAGATCCTCCCGGGAGCCATTGCCGAAAAGACCTAAGTGTCTGAAATGATATGGCATTTCTGTTGCGCGAACATCACGGGCCGGTGATTCCCGACCGGCCGGCCCCTCAAACACCGCCCGCGTGCCCCCCGGCCGATTGTCGTCCTCCCGCGATCCCGGCATCAGTCGAATTCTAAGCCCCGCACAGAAGGGGCGAGGGTCTGACTGGGTTCTTGAGGGGTTGGGGAATGTCCATGCGGGGGCTCAGAGGCTTCCTGGCCGCGTCCGTCTCGCTGCTGCCGTTCGCGGCGCTGGCGCAGCAGGCGGTCACGCTCGGTGAGATCAGTGTCGTGGCGACGACGCCCGTCGGCGTGTCGGCGGGCAACGGCGCGCCAAGCGTTGTGGCGATCGACGGGCCGGGCGGCCCGGTCGCCCAGGCGCCGGCCACGACCCGCCTGCGCGGCGGCGCCCAGCCGCTCTGGAAGATCCCGAGCACGGTCGAGTCGGTGACCGCTGCCGACCTGAACTTCGACCGCGCGACCTTCAACGCCGTCGAGACGCTGGCCCGGCGCGTGCCCGGCCTCAACATCTCGGACGCCCAGGGGAACAACAACCGCGTCGACATCAACTACCGCGGCTTCCAGGCCTCGCCGGTCACCGGCGTGCCGCAGGGGCTGGCCGTCTACCAGAACGGCGTGCGCATCAACGAGGCCTTCGGCGACACGGTCAACCTCGACCTGATCCCGCAGGTCGCGATCAACCGCATCGACGTCGTCACCGGCAACCCGGTCTTCGGCCTGAACGCGCTCGGCGGCGCGATCAACATCCAGATGAAGAACGGCTTCACTTGGCAGGGTACCGAGATCGTCGCGCTCGGCGGCTCGGACGCGCGCACCGCCGGCTCGCTCCAGTACGGCAAGATGATCGGACCGTGGAGCTTCTACTTCGCGGGCGACGGCCTGAACGACCGCGGCTGGCGCTACCAGTCGCCGAGCACGATCGGCCGCGTCTACGCCGACCTCGGCTACCGCACGCCGGATTCCGAGTTCCACCTCATCGGCCAGCTCGCGCGCACCTATTTCGGGGCCGCCGCCGCCACCCCGGTCGACTTCACGCACGTCGATCCGCGGGCGATCTTCACCTACCCACAGACCACGACGACGGAGGTCGGCACGCTGCAGATGACCGGCCGCGTCGACATCTCGCCGACCTGGGACCTGTCGGGCAACGCCTATTTCCGCCGCTTCAGCCAGCGCTACATCGACGGCAACGACGGCGACTTCGAGAACTGCTCGCGCAACTCCTCGTTCCGCGGCCGCCTCTGCTACGAGGATGACGGCTTCGAGCAGGCCCCGGGCCAGAGCCGCAACGCCTTCACCAACCAGTTCCTGATCCTCGGCCGCGGCGCCGGGGCCAACGGCATCCCGTTCACGGCGGGCGTCCCCTACGGCACGCTCGACGTCACCAAGACGGAGGCCACCGGCTACGGCGGCTCGCTCCAGGCGGCCAACCGCGACAAGGTCTTCGGCTTCGGCAACAGCTTCGTGGTCGGCGGCTCGATCGACGTGGCGAACTACAGCTACAAGTCGTCGAGCACGCTCGGCGTGATCAACCCGGATCTCAGCGTCACCACAAACCCGAACAACCCGTTCTACGGCAACATCCCGGGGCTCGGCACGGACTTCATTCGCACCGCGGGCGCGCTCGGCATCGCGCCGAGCTCGGTCACGGGCAACAACCTCTACATGGGCCTCTACACGACCGACACGATCGACCTGACCGACGCCCTGTCGCTCACGGCCGGCGCGCGGCTCAACTTCGCGCGCATCTCCAGCCAGGACCAGACCGGCTTCTCGCCGGACGTGACGGGGACGCACTACTTCAGCAAGATCAACCCGCTGGCCGGCCTGACCTACCGGTTCTCGGACGCGATCTCGCTCTACGGCGGCTACTCGGAGTCGAACCGTGCGCCGACCCCGCTGGAGCTCGCCTGCGCCAACCCGCTGCGGCCCTGCCTGATCCCGAACTCGCTCGTCGCCGACCCGCCGCTCAAGCAGGTCACCGGCCAGACCTACGAGGTGGGCTTCCGCGGCGCGCTGCCGAACTTCTACGACGGCGGCTTGGTGAACTATAAGATCGGCGCCTTCCGCACCGACCTGACCAACGACATCCTGTCGCTCGCCACCCCGGGCAACGCGGCCCGCGGCTACTTCGTGAACGTGCCGGCGACCCGTCGCCAGGGCGTCGAGGTCGGGCTCGAATACGTTTCCGACTGGCTCTCGGTCTATGCCAACTACGCGCTGATCGACGCCACCTTCCGCTTCAACGGCACGCTCTCCTCGCCGAACAACCCGCTCTCGGACGAGGGCGCGATCTTCGTGGTGCCGGGCAACAAGGTGCCGCTGATCCCCGACCATCAGTTCAAGGTCGGCTTCGACGTCGAGTTGCTGCCGCGCTGGCGCGTCGGCATGGCGCTGCAGGCCTTCTCGTCGGCCTATTACCGCGGCGACGAGTCGAACCTGAACCGCAAGCTGCCGCCGTGGTACGTGCTGAACCTCAACACGAGCTACCGCGTGAACCCGAACCTCGAAGTGTTCGGCTACGTCACCAACCTGACGAACAACCGCTACAGCAACTTCGGCACGTTCTTCGAGCCGGGCCTCGTCGCGAACCGCTATCCCGTGAACGACCCGCGCACCACGACGCTCGGGCAGCCGCTCTCGGTCTACGGCGGCATCCGCTACACCTTCGGCGAAGCGCCCGTGCCCATGGCCGAGCCGCAGCCGCTGGTGCGCAAGTACTGAAGCGACACGGGATGGCGGGCCGCAGGGCCCGCCTTCAGCCCGGATCGACCCAGCGGACCTGCCCGGTCCGCGGGGTTTTTCCGTTCCGGGCCTGCGGCCTCAGGTCTCGGGAACGGGGTTGCGCAACCGTCGATTGCCACGGGCGAACACGACCCCGAACCGAGACACGGAGACACGCCCGATGCGGATGATTCCTGCCCTTGCCGGCCTGCTGCTGATGACCGCGCCCGCGCTCGCCACGCCCTGCGCCGACGAGATCGTGACGCTGGAGAAGCGCCTCGACAGCGCGGGGGCCGCGCAGGTGACGGGCACGGTGCCGCCGGGCGGCCCTGCCTCCTCGAACTCGGACAAGGCCCTCGACAAGGCGCCGAACGTCAAGCCGAGCGACCCGAACAGCAAGTCGACCGCCGCGGGCGTGAACGAGGCGCGCAAGCTCGTCGAGAAGGCCCGTGCCGAGGACAAGGCCGGCAACGCCGACGCCTGCCGCGACACCATCCTGAAGGCCAAGGAGAAGGCCGGCGCCCTGCCGTAGCGCACCCGCTCCGCGCAGCCGCGAACGACGAGGGGCCGCCCGGCCAGGCCGGGCGGCCCCTTTCGCATGCCGGCCCTCAGGGTCCGCTCAGTAGGCGTTCTCGGCCTTGAGCAGGGCGAAGGGCGTGGTCAGCAGGATCTGCAGGTCGAACAGCACCGACCAGTTCTCGATGTAGTAGAGGTCGTGCTCGACGCGGCGCTGGATCTTCTCGCTCGTGTCGGTCTCGCCGCGCCAGCCGTTGATCTGGGCCCAGCCGGTGATGCCGGGCTTGACCTTGTGGCGGGCGAAGTAGCCGTCCACCACCTGATCGTAGAACGTGTTGGCGGCCCGCGCCCCGATCGCGTGCGGGCGGGGCCCGACGAGGGAGAGGTCGCCCTTCAGCACGTTGAAGAGCTGGGGCAGCTCGTCCAGCGAGGTCTTGCGGATGAAGCGGCCGACCGGGGTGACGCGCGGGTCGTCCCGGGTGACCTGACGCACGGCGCTCGGGTCGCACTGATCGACGTACATCGAGCGGAACTTCAGCACCTCGATGACCTCGTTGTTGAAGCCGTGCCGCTTCTGCCGAAACAGGACAGGCCCGCGCGAGGTCAGCCGCACGGCTGCCGCCACCCCGAGCATCACGGGGGCGAGCCCGATGAGCAGCAGCGCGCCGACGCAGCGGTCGAACACCGCCTTCACCACCACGTCCCAGTCGGCAATCGGCTTGTCGAACACGTCGAGCACCGGCACCGAGCCGAGATAGGAGTAGCTGCGCGGGCGCAGGCGGAGCTTGGTGGCATGGGCCGAGAGCCGGATGTCGATCGGCAGCACCCAGAGCTTGGCGAGCATCTGCAGAATGCGCGACTCGGCCGAGATTGGGATCGTGAAGACGACGAGGTCGAGCCGGGTGTGGCGGGCATAGGCCACGAGGTCGCTCACCGTGCCGAGCTTCGGGTAGCCCGCCACCACGTCGCCGGAGCGCGCGTCGCCCCGGTCGTCGAACACGCCGACGACCCGGATACCGCTCTCCTTCTGGGTCTCCAGGGCGGCGATCAGTTCCTCGGCCGCGGGGCCGCCGCCGACGATAGCGGTGCGCCGGTCGAAGCGCCCCCGGCGGGTCTGGTCGCGGATCACCCGGCCGAGGGTGATGCGGCCCGGGAGCAGCAGGGGGAGGCCCGCCGCGAAGTAGCTGCCGAGCCAGAGCCGCGAGTAGTTGTCGCCGAGCTTCGTCACGAGCAGGACCGCGGCGATCGCGAGGAAGCTCAGCGCCCAGCCGCCGCACAGGGTGACGGCCGACTTGAAGACGTTGCGGAAGGCCGCGATGCGGTAGGCACCCGCGACCTGGAACAGGCCGACCGAGACCGCGGCGATGCCGACGACGGCGCCAGCGTAGCGCACCCCGAAAGGCACCGCCCCGCCGAGCAGGGCCGCGTGCAGGGCGACGCCCAGCGCACAGATCGCCCCGAACTCGGCCATGCGCACAAGCCCGGCGACGACCACCGTCGAGATCGCGCCCGGGGCCACGGGGGCCGCGGTCTCGGCGAGCGGCGCGCGCGGCGCGTCCGTCTGGCCGGGCGGACCCGCCGCCTTCAGGATATCGCGGACATCGAACGCACTCATCGGACGCTTCGCCCCTGCCGCACCCGTCTGGTCATCCCCCGATCCTGCCAGAGCGGCCTATCGGAATGTTTAAGCGGAGGCCGGGCCGGGCCGTCCGGCGGCCGGCAACGGAGCGCGCGCCCGGGCCCGGAAGCCGGCCTCGTAGCCCGAGAGCACGCTCTCACCCATGCTGCGCATCGAGAAGCGGGCGCGCACGGACTCGCTCAGTGCGCGGAATCGGGCGTCGCGGACGGCCGGCTCCGCGTCGAGCAGGCGGGCCACGGCCCCGGCCAGCGCTCCCGCGTCCCGCGGCGGAACGAGGTCGCGCGCAGCGTCGCCGAAGATCTCCGGGATGCCGCCGACATCGGTGGCGACGAGGGGCTGGGCGGCGGCCGCCGCCTCCAGCACGACGTAGGGCAGCGATTCGGCAAAGGAGGGCACCACCATCACCCGGCCGCGGGCCAGCACGGGGCGGATCGGCTGGGCCGGCTCGAAGGCGACGGCGGTCCCGAGCCCGAGCGCGGCGGCGCGCGCGGCGAGCGCGGCCTCGTCCGGGCCGGAGCCCACCATCAGCAGGCGCAGGGGGCGGCCGGCGGCGTGCAGGGCCGCGAGGGCGTCGAGCAGCACCGGCAGGCCCTTGGCCTCGCGCAGCTCGCCGACGTAGACGAGGTCGAACGGGTCCTCCGCCCGCAGCACCGGCGCGAATTCCGCCTCGTCGATGCCGTTGTGGACGATGCGGGTCACCGTACGGCCGGGCCCAACATAGGCCCGGTGGCGCCCGGCCACGTAGGCGCTCTCGAACAGGAACACGTCGGTGCGGCGGGCGAGCAGCCCCTCGACACCCATGTAGAGCCGGTGCAGAGGGCTGCCGGGCCGGTAATTGTAGCTGCCGCCGTGCGGCGTATAGGCGCGGATCGGGCCGCATCCCACTCTGCGGACGGGGGCGAGGCGGGCATAGGCGCCCCCCTTAGCACCGTGGCCGTGCAGCACGTCCGCCCCGACGGCCTCGGCCCGGCGCGCCACCGCGCGGAGCGCCGCGAGATCGCCTGGGCCGGGGTTGCGCCGCATCGGCACGCGAAGCACGCCGAGCGCGAGCATCGGCGCCAGCGTATCGAGCATCTGCTCGGCGCGCGCGCCGCCCGTGGTCGCATCGCAGACGAGGCCGACCGCGTGACCCGCGGCCGCCTGAAGGCGCGTGAGATCGACCACGTGCCGGAACAGGCCGCCGACCGGGGCGCGGAAGACGTGCAGGATCCGGCGCGGTGCGCCGGCATCGGGCGGGGTCGGGGACACGGCGCTCTCCGCAACGGACGGCAACGGATCTGGGCCGCACTCTGGCTCCCCGCCATGGGCGCCCGGTTAAGCGCGGTGGCCGCCCGCCGGGATTTCCAGCGACAGGGTCAATAGCGGACTAAGAGCATCTCATAGAACGCCCGATCCCCGGGAGCCCTGCCTCTGGGACGACGCGGCGGGCGCTTCGCGGATGTCGAGGTCCCGGACAGGCGTCGCCGGGTCCGGCCGGCGTCCCGCGCGGCGTCAATCGGCTCGCGCACCGTCGAGCAGGCGTTTGAGCCCGGTGACGAGGTCGGGTTCCTGCAGCGGCTTCTCGATGCGCGGCTTGCCGCTGTAGCCCGGCAGGCGGTCGAGGCGCCGGTCTCCGGTCGCGAGCAGGTAGGGGACGCCGAGCACGTCGAGCCGGTCCGCCAGGGCAAAGACCGTGTCGCCGCCGAGACCGATCTCGAGCCCGCCTGCGCGCCCGATCTGGAGGACGGCGGCATCGGGCCTGCGCCGGTCGACCAAGCCGCAGGCCTGCTCGATCCGGGCCACCGGTCCCATCACGTCGGCGCCGGCCGCGCGCAGCCACCGTGCCACCTCGGTGGCGACCAAGTAATCGTCCTCGACCAGAAGAATGTGCAGGCCCGCCAGAGGTGCGGGAGGATCGCCCATGAAGGTGCCCCGATACGCGAGCCCGCAGGCTGCCAGCGTGTGGGAACAGCGAACAACAAACTGGATCAAGGGCCGGCGGCGGGTCCCGACCGGGCGGGCCTCTCAAGCCGCTTCCTCCAGCACCGTCCCGAGCCCTCAAACCGGGGCCGCCTCGGCGGAACCCGGAACCCATGGACGCCGAAGCTCGGGACTGAACCTGCGCGCCCCTTCGGTTCCGGTCTCGCTCATCATGCGCGCCGGAGTGACCGCGGAGAGAGCCCGACCGAACCCTTCGATCGGACTGGGCAGCAGGCCGGATCGTCAGGGTGCCGCGCCGCGCGGTGCCGCGGCGGAGGGCTTGGCGGACGGTTGATTGTCCGTCGGGCCGGTCCGCAGGAAGGTGAGGACGATGCCGGCCACGCTCAGGAAGAGGGCGGCGGCGAGAATGACAAACAACCAACGGGGCATGCGCAATCATGTAGCGCGCGGCGCCCTGCCGGCGAGGGGCGGCAGGGCGGGCAGGAGGGCGGCCGCGACCGCCCATGTGAAGCCTCAAGCGTGGGCCGGACAGCCGATCAGGCGGCCTTGCGGCGGCCGCCGGCCTCGCGCTCGGCGAGGGCACCGGGGCGTCCGAGGCCGATCTGCTTGGCCAGCGCGGAGCGCTGGGCGGCGTAGGCGGGGGCGACCATCGGGTAATCGTCGGGCAGGCCGTACTTCTGGCGGTAGGCGCGCGGGTCGAGGCCGTGGGTGGTGAGGTGGCGCTTGAGGGTCTTGTAGGTCTTGCCGTCGATGAAGCTGATCAGGCCCTCGTCGGTGAGCGACTTGCGGATCTGGGCGGCAGTGGGCTTCTCGACGGGCGCCTCGGCCTCGGCGGGAGCCGCACCCGCGCCGGTCAGACGTTGCAGGGCCGCGTGCACGCCCGCGATCAGACCGGCCAGCTCGGCCGCAGGAACGGAGTTGTTCGACACATAGGCCGACACGATGTC
>NZ_BPQM01000092.1 GCF_022179245.1 Methylobacterium gregans | reverse complement strand
CCCTCCCCCGCAGAGGGGAAGGGAAAGATCCTGCGGCCGCTACTTCTTCATCAGCCCGCCCAGCACGTTGCGCAGGATGGCGTCGCCGACCTGCTTGCCGACGCTGCGGGCCATCGAGCGGGCGGCGTTCGACACCACCTGCTCCACGATCCCCGGCCGCGGGCGGCGGCCGCCCCTTCCGGCGCCCTTGCCCTTCGGTGCCTCCTCGCCGAGCAGGCTGCCCAGCACGCCGCCGAGCAGGCCGCCGAGGCCGCCCTCGCTCTCCTTGGCGGCCTCCGCCGTGTCGGCGTCGAGGCCCTTGCGGGCGGCCAGCATCTCGTAGGCGCTCTCGTTGTCGACGGCCTGGTCGTACTTGCCGCGCAAGGGGCTCTTCGCGACCACCTCGGCGCGCTCGGCCGGCGTGAGGGGCCCGACGCGGCCCTGCGGCGGGGCGATCAGCGCCCGCTCGACGATCGAGGGCGTGCCCCGCGCCTCCAGGAAGCTCACCAGCGCCTCGCCGACGCCGAGCTCTGTGATGGCCTTGGCGACGTCGAAGCCCGGGTTCTGCCGGAAGGTCTCGGCGGCGGCCCGCACCGCGCGCTGGTCGCGGGGCGTGAAGGCGCGCAAGCCGTGCTGCACCCGATTGCCGAGCTGGCCCAGCACGGTCTCGGGCACGTCGAGCGGGTTCTGGGTGACGAAGTAGACGCCGACGCCCTTCGAGCGGATCAGGCGCACCACCTGCTCCACCGCGTCGAGGAGTGCCTTCGGGGCGTCGTCGAACAGCAGGTGCGCCTCGTCGAAGAAGAAGACGAGCTTCGGCCGGTCGAGGTCGCCCACCTCCGGCAGCTGCTCGAACAGCTCCGAGAGCATCCAGAGCAGGAACGAGGCGTAGAGCTTCGGCCGCTGCATCAGCTTGTCGGCGGCCAGGATGTTGACGGTGCCCCTGCCCTCCCGGTCCTTGCGCATGAAGTCGTTCAGGTCGAGCGCCGGCTCGCCGAAGAATGTGTCGGCGCCCTGGTTCTCCAGGACCAGCAACTGGCGCTGGATCGCGCCGACGCTCGCGGAGGAGACGTTGCCGTAGGTGCCGGAGATCTCCCGCAGGTTCTCCGAGCAGAAGGTGAGGAGCGCGCGCAGGTCCTTCAGGTCGATGACCGGCCACTGGTTCTCGTCAGCGACCCGGAACGCGATGTTGAGCACGCCCTCCTGAGTGTCGTTGAGTTCGAGGAGGCGCGCCAGCAGCAGCGGACCCATCTCGGTCACGGTGCAGCGGATCGGATGGCCCTGCTCGCCGAACAGGTCCCAGAACACGGTCGGGAAACGGTCGGGCTCGTACGGGATGCCGAGCTCCTCGGCGCGCTTCACGAAGACCGGCTTGGCCTCGCCCGCCGCGGCGAGTCCCGAGAGGTCGCCCTTGATGTCGGCCGCGAAGACCGGCACGCCCGCGTTCGAGAAGCCCTCGGCCAGCACCTGCAGGGTCACGGTCTTGCCGGTGCCGGTGGCGCCCGCCACCAGCCCGTGCCGGTTGGCCAGCCGCAGCGCCAGCACCTCGGGCTTGGCGCTTGGCCCCGTGCTCTTGCCGACCAGGAGCGTGCCGTCGTCCGCCATCGTTCGAATCCCCGTGCGCCCCCGCGCGCCACGGCGGAAGGTTATGCCGCGGTTCCGCCCGAATGCCAGAGCCGCCCGCACAGCTTGATTTCCCGCGCGGCAGGCCCGACAGACGGGGGCAATTTTTCGGGGAAGGCTTCGATCCATGGAAGAACTGATCGCCCGCGTGACCAACCGCACCGGGCTCGACGCCGCCACGGCGCAGACCGCGATCGGGCACATCATCGCCTTCCTGCAGAAGGAGGGCCCGGCGACCGAGGTCGCCCAGCTCATGGCGGCGATCCCGGGCTCGGAGGCTCTGGTCGCCGATTCGAACGCCTCGGAGGGCGGCGGCGGCCTGATGGGCATGCTCGGCGGCATGATGGGCGGCGGCGTGATGGCGCTCGGCCAGAAGCTGATGGCGGCCGGCGTGCCGATGGGCCAGATGCAGCCGCTCGGGCAGGAACTCTTCGCCTACGGCCGCGAGAAGGCGGGCGAGGACGTGATGGGCCCGATCGTTGGCTCGATCCCGGGGCTGAACCAGTTCGTCTGATCTCCCGGTGTGACAGCCCGCGCGACAGAGGCGAGCGGCTGTCATAAAAGCGTTCGCGCTTCGTGGTCTTGAGTGGATCCGCGAGGTGCGGGCCGCTCCGTCCGGGTGGATGGCGGCCGGGGGGCCTCCGGAGCGGGCTTCGACGATGGTCGCGAACTTCACCCGTGGGGCCGGGGCGGCCTTTGCGAGCGGCTGGGACCGGGGCGTGGCCGAGCCCATCGCCAAGCTCAAGCGGAGAGGCGCCGAGGCCGGCATCCCGGGGCTCGGGGGGCGCAGCCTCGTGCCGCCGGGCGCGACGCCGATCCGCTTCGCCGAGCGCTTCAAGGCGCCGCTCGCCACGCCCGGCCTGGGGCCGAGCCTCGGCCGGCTCGGCACGCTGGAAGTCCGCCTCGCGGTGAAGAAGGGCGAGGTGCGCCGGGCCCAGCGCCTGCGCTACGGGGTGTTCTACGAGGAGATGTCGGCGGTGCCGACCGGCATGGCGGCCTTCTCGCGGCGCGATGCCGACGAGTACGACGCGCTCTGCGACCACCTCTTGGTCATCGACCACGCCGCGGCCGAGGCCAAGCCCTTCCGAAAAGCCCGGCCCCAGGTGGTGGGCACCTACCGCCTGCTGCGCGGCGAGGTGGCCGAGCGGAATTTCGGCTTCTACTCGGCGGGCGAGTACGACCTCGCGCCGGTGCTGGCCGCGCAGGCCGGCAAGCGCATCCTGGAACTCGGCCGCTCCTGCGTGCTGAAGCCCTACCGCACCAAGCGCACGGTCGAGCTGCTCTGGGCGGGCATCTACGCCTATCTGCAGCACCACCGGATCGACGCGCTGATCGGCTGCGCCAGCCTGGAGGGGACGGATCCGGACCGGCTCGCCCTCCCCCTGAGCTTCCTCCACCACCACGCCCGGGCGCCTGAGGGCTGGCGCGCGCGCGCGCTCCCCGGCCGTCACGTGCCGATGGACCGGCTCGCCCGCGGCGCGCTCGATCCCAAGGCGGCGCTCCAGGCCCTGCCCCCGTTGATCAAGGGCTACCTGCGGGTCGGCGCCACCTTCGGCGACGGGGCGGTGGTGGACCACCAGTTCGGTACCACCGACGTGTTCGTGGTGCTGCCGGTCGAGGCGATCGCGGCGCGCTATCTTGGCCATTTCGGACCGGCGGCGAACCGGCACGCGGCCTGACGACCGCGCGGGCCGTCACAGCCGCTTGGCGAGTTCCGCGGCGCTCTGGTCGGCCGGGCGCATCAGGTTGAGCGCCCCGAGGAAGCGATTCTTTCCGTCCATCACGTAGACGAGCGCGGTGTGCTCCATCGTGTAGTCGCCGTCCTTGGTGGGCACCTTGCGGCTGTAGGCGCGGTAGCCCTTCACCGCCGCCGCGACCTGCTCCGGCGTGCCCGTGAGGCCGACGATGCGCGGATCGAAGCTCGCCAGATAGGCCTTGAGGTCCGCCGGCCGGTCGCGCTCGGGATCGACCGTGATGAAGGCGACCTTCACGCCCTTCCCCTTGTCGCCGAGCGCCGCCAGCACGTCGGAAACCTGCTGCAGGGTGGTCGGGCAGATCTCGGGGCAGTGGGTGAAGCCGAAGAAAACGAGGTGCGTAGCCCCCGCGAAGGCGCGCTCGGTCGTGGGCCGCCCGTCCTGATCGACGAGGGTGAACGGGCCGCCGACGCTCGCGACGGCCTCCTGCTGCGGGGGCACCAGCGTGAACCACGCCGCACCCGCGATGCCGACAAGGCCGATCACGAAGGCGGCGAGCGGGACGAGGGCCCGGTGCAGGGTCCGGGTGCCGGAGGCCGCGCTCACGCCCGGACGTCCTTGCGCTCGTAGCGGGTGAGCAGCGGCGTCTGGGCGAGCGCGAACACCACCGTGATCGGCATGATGCCGAAGACCTTGAAGTTCACCCAGAAATCCTCCGTCTGCGTGCGCCAGACCACCTCGTTCAGCGCGGCGAGCGCCAGGAAGAACAGGCCCCAGCGGAAGGTGAGCTTGCGCCACCCCTCGTCGGTGAGCGCGAACATGGAGTCGAGGACGACGGCGAGCAGCGGCTTGCCGAAGGCGAGGCCGCCGAGCAGCACCACGCCGAACAGGGTGTTCACGATGGTGGGCTTCACCATGATGAAGGTCTTGTCCTGCAGGTAGAGGGTCAGGCCGCCGAACACCACGACGACGACCCCCGAGACCAGCGGCATCACCGGCAGGCGCCGCACCAGGGCGTAGTGGATGGCGAGCGCCGTCACGGTCGCGGCCACGAACACGCCGGTCGCGACGAAGAGCTTCTGGTCGGCCGCGATCCCGAAGCGCTCGGCATAGGCGTTGCCGAGGAAGAACAGCACCAGCGGCCCCATCTCCAGGGCGAGCTTCAGGAGCGGCGGCAGGTGGCGGTGCGGGGGGACGGATTCGATCTGCATGCGCCCCGATATAAGCGCTTCGCGCCGATCTGTATCGGGGATCGCCCGCGGCGGCCACGACGTCAACCGTGACGTCGGCCCTACGTCGGCGCTGGCTCAGCCCGCCTCCGGCCGCGCCCGCCGGCCCGCCTCCTGTGCCAGCAGGTAGAGGCCCGAGCCGATCACGATCATGGCGCCCGCCAGCGTCCAGCCGCTCGGCACGTCGCCGAAGACCAGGAAGCCCAGCGTCACCGACCAGACGAGCTGCGTGTAGATGAAGGGCGCCAGCACGCTCGCCGGGGCGCGGGCATGGGCCAGGATCAGCAGCCAGTGCCCGAAGGTGCCGATGAGCCCGATGCCGACGAGCAGTCCCCAGACCTGCCAGGTCGCGGGACTCGACCAGATCCAGGGCAGCACCGGCAGCATCACGGCGAGCCCCGACAGGCCGGAGAAGAACAGCGTGGTGCGGGTCGAATCGTGGGCCGCGAGCTTGCGCGTCAGGATCACGTAGAAGGCGTAGCAGACCATGTTGCCGAGGCTGAACAGCACGGCCGGGTGCACGGTGCCGAGGCCCGGCCGCACGATCACCAGCACCCCCAGGAACCCGACCGCGATGGCGGCGAGGCGGTCGCGGGAGGACCGCTCGCCCAGAAGCGGCCCGGCGAGCAGCGCCACGGCGAGCGGGGCGGCGAACTGGATCGAGACCGTCTCGGCGAGTTGGAGGTAGCGCAGCGCCAGGAAGTTCAGCGCCGTGGTGCCGAACAGCAGCAGCGAGCGCAGGATCTGCAAGGTGAGCCGGCGGCTCCTCACCACCTCGGGGTGGCGGACCGGGTTCAGCACAAGGGTGATCAGCGCCACATTGACCGCGTAGCGCATGAAGGTCGAGACCAGCGGGTCGACCCCGAGTCCCGCCAGCGTCTTGCCGCAGGCGTCGAGGCTCGCGAAGGAGGCGACCGCGCCGCACATCAGCGCGATGCCGACGAGGCGGCGTCGGTCCGGAGCGGTGCGCGTCGCGGGGCCGGTCACGGCATGGGCGTGGTCATCGGCCTGGGCATGGGCCTGGGGCACGTCGGGTCTCTCGGGCGATGCGCCGCGCGGGCCCGCAGGGGCGTCGGATCAGGGCGGGCGGCGGAGCCCCGTTCCTAACCCGAGGCCGCGCCCCGCGCGAGCCCGGCCGGCGCAGGGCTGCCCTGCCGGGCGCTACCGGACCGCTCTCAGCGGCGGGCTTCCCGGGTCGTCTCGCGGGTGCTTGCCTTCTGCACGCGGGCCTTCTCGCCGCTGTGGCTGGCGATGAGCGCGCCGAGATGCTGCTGGTCGAGCCCGCGGGCCGGGGCGGCAACGGCTGCCGGGCGCTCGGTCTGGCTCGGCGCGATCGAACCGGTCGTCGTCGGCTCGGGGATGGCGCGGGCGATGGTCGTGGGCTGCTCGCGCTGAACGCGCAGGGCCCAGTGAGCGGCGGTGGAGAGCGCGGCGATCGCCAGGATCGCCTTGATGCCACCGGTGAGGAGGCGTCGCATGGTCGTCAGGCCCGAAGGAACGCGGTGGCACGCGGCCGGTTCCCCGGCCCGCCCTTATCCTTACCGGGTGGCGTGAACGAAGCGACAAGGGCCGGTCCGGCGCGTGTCCCGGAACGGGTCAGGCCGCGGTCAAGCTTGTGGGCCATGCGCCGGATCCGCGGTTCCTGTTCCCCGCGCCTCCGACACGCCTGCAGCCGCCCGGCCCACTGGGTCTCACGGGAGCGGGCCAGAGAACTGGTCCGGACCGTCCCGTCACTGCCGACCCCGCTACCATGCCGGCCCGAGCGGGCTCGCGAAACCTTCAGGCGCATCGGCCACGGGGACCGCCGATGTAGAGGGCGCACGGGCGCCAAGCAACCGCGGCTATCCGTCTCCCCGCAGACATCCTTCGCAAGAGGCTGTCGCACGCCTGGGCGCGCCCGGCCGCGCCCCGTCACGGGCCTGTCTCACGCGGCGGATAACAGGGCGGAAACAAGCTTGGCGGCCGCACCGCGACCGCCGCCCGACCGGGACCGACGCGCGATGGCCTATACCCTGCAGATCCTGCACGCCTCCGACTGGGAGGGCGGGCTGCTCGCGACGCGCCGCGCGGCGAACTTCGCGGCGATCGTCGACAAGCTGGAAGATGCCACCCCGAACTCGATCACGCTCTCGACCGGCGACGGCTGGATCCCGAGCCCATTCTTCATCGCGGGCGGTGATCCGCAGATGGCCGCGACCTACAACGGCGTCTACAACCAGCTCTACGGGCTGAACGCCGCCACCGGCTACCGGGCGCTCACCGCCTCGCCGGGCCGGGCCGACATCACGATCCAGAACATCATCGGCGTGCAGGCCGCGGTCGTCGGCAACCACGAGTTCGATGCCGGCCCGACGGAGGTCAACAACATCATCGGGTCGAGCCTCGGCAGCGCCGCGGGTCCGGCCGACGACACCTGGGTCGGCGCGCAGTTCCCGTACCTCTCGGTCAATCTGAACTATGCCCGCGAATCGGCCCTCTCCGGCCGCGTCGCGCCGGACGGGCTGAACGCGACCTTCGCCCAGACCGGTCCGACCACGACGCAGACCGGCACCGGCTCCGACAAGCTCGCCCGCTCCACCATCATCACCGAGAACGGCGAGCGCATCCTGTTCGTGGGTGCCACCACGCAGCTTGAGGCGCAGCTGACCTCGCTCGGCAACGTCACCCTCGACGGCGTCTCGGGCCGCGACGACATGCGGGCGCTGGCCGATCAGATCAACGCCGAGGTCGACCGTCAGCTCGCGGCCAATCCCGGGCTCAACAAGGTCATCGTCGGCACCCATCTGCAGCAGCTGTCCAACGAGCAGGCGCTGGCCCCGCTCCTGCGCAACGTCGACATCCTGATCGGCGGCGGCTCGCACACCCTTCTGTCCGACGGCGACGACCGTCTGCTGCCGGGCGACGTGCCGGGGGGCGTCTATCCGCAGTTCTTCACCAACGCGAGCGGCCAGACCCTCGCGCTGGTCAACACGGCCTCCGAGTACGCCTATGTCGGACGGCTGACCGCAACCTTCGACGATCAGGGCAATCTGATCCGCGACGCGATCGATCCGGCGACCTCCGGGGCGGTGGCGGTGGACGACACGACCGTGGCGCAACTCTACGGCTCGACCGCTGCGGCCTTCACGCCGGGCTCCAAGGGCTATCTCGTGCGCGAGGTGATCGAGGGTCTCGACGCCAACAATGACGGCGTGCAGGAGACGGCTGGCATCGCCGACATCATCCGTCAGCAGGACGGCACCATCCTGGGCCGCTCCTCGGTCTACCTGGAGGGCCGTCGCGGTGAGGTGCGCACCGAGCAGACCAATCTCGGAGACCTGTCGAGCGACGCCGCCCTCTGGTACGCCCAGCAATTCGACGGCGGCACCGTGGTGGCCCTGCGCAACGGCGGCGGCATCCGCGACTCGATCGGATCGTTCTCGGCGACGGGTGGCGGCGCGGCGGAACTGCCGCCGGCCGCCAATCCCGAGGCGGGCAAGCGGGCGGGCGACGTCTCCCAGCTCGACGTTCAGAATGCGCTCCGCTTCAACAACAACCTCTCCCTCGTCACCGTGTCGGCGGGCGAGCTGGAGCGGATCCTGGAGCACGCCGTCGCCGGAACCGCACCTGGGGCCACCCCGGGCCAGTTCGCGCAGGTCTCCGGCATCGCCTACGCCTTCGACGCGACCCGGCAGGCGCAGGTTCTCAACGGCACGACCGGCACGGTCGCCACCGAGGGCCAGCGCATCCGCTCCGCCGCGATCACGGACCGCGACGGGCGCATCGTCGATGTGCTGGTGCGCGATGGCCAGGTCGTCGGCGACCCGGATCGCCAGATCCGGATGGTCACCCTCGACTTCCTGGCCAACCCGTCCTCGACCGCGCCCGCGCTCGGGGGCGACAGCTATCCCTTCCCGGCCTTCGGCGAGAACCGGGTGAACCTGCGCGATGCCGCCGCCGCGAGCCTGCCGAACGCCGCGACCTTCGCGGCCCAGGGATCCGAGCAGGACGCGCTCGCCGAGTACCTCCGGGCCTTCTACGGTGTCACGCCCTACGGCAGCGCCGACACCGCGCCGGCCGGCGACACCCGGATCCAGAATCTTGCGGCGCGCGCCGACGCGGTGCTCGCCCGCGGCAACGTGATCCAGGGCACCGCCGGCGACGAGCGCCTGCAGGGCACCGCCCTCGACGACGCCCTGCGGGGGCTCACCGGCAACGACCTCGTCTACGGCAACCAGGGGCCGGACCTCGTCTACGGAAACCAGGGCGCCGACACGCTCTACGGCGGCCAGGGGGCGGACAGCCTCTACGGCGGCCAGGACGATGACCGGCTCTTCGGCAATCGCGGCGACGACCGCCTCTGGGGCAATCGCGGCGCGGACACCCTCGAGGGCGGCGACGGGGCCGACATCGTCTACGGCAACACGGGCCTCGACATCCTGTTCGGTGGCGCGGGAGCCGACACGCTCTACGGCGGGCAGGGCACGGACGTGCTCATCGGCGGCGCCGACGACGATGTGCTGGTCGGCGGTCTCGGTGGCGACCTCTACGTCTTCGAGGTGGGGTCGGGCCGCGACCTCATCCTCGGCTTCGACCTGTCCGCGGGCGACCAGCTCGGTCTGGCGGGCCAGACCTTCACGCTCGGCTCGGACCGGAACGGGGACGCGGTGCTCACCCTCTCCGGCGGCGGCACGGTCGCGCTGGCGGGCGTCGCGGCGGCGTCCTTCGGCAACGGCGCCGGCTATCTCGCCTGATTCCCGGGCCCCCTACGATCGAGGCGAGGGTGATCTCCGGTCGGGCGGCCCGGGGGCGCCGCCCAGCCGCGCGGCGGGGCGGCGCGTCCGCCATGCTTCCGGCGACCTGCGCGGAGCCCGTGCCACGGCAGGTCGCCCGATGACGAAGGCTCACATCACAGGTCGCCGTGCGGAAGAAGAACGTTCAGCGTTGCCAGACTGACCCAGACGACGAGCGCGAAGATCAGCGCGCAGAAGACGGCCGCCGATCCGAAATCCTTCACGGTGCCGATGGCCGGGTGGCGCCCCGGATGCAGGTGGTCGCACAGCTTCTCGATCGCCGTGTTCAGAAGCTCCACGATGAGCACGAGCGTGAGGCTGCCGATCAGAGCGATCCAATCGTAGATCTGATCGGCGATCACGAAGGCTGCGGGCAGGGCAACGGCGAGAACGACCAGTTCCTGCCGCACGGCGCGCTCGGAGCGTGCGGCGACGGTCAGGCCTTGCAGCGAATTGCGCAAGGCCGATCGGGATTGGGTCAGGAACATCGGTGCCTCTAGGACCTGGACGAGAACGGGTTTGGGGATGGGTGTTGAAGCTGCTCCCGCGCCAACCGCGCGATCTGGATCGCGGGCGCGCGAAACGGTCGGGACGGGAGGGCCGATCGCCGCTCACTGCGCGACGACCATCCGTGGGTTGGTCACCGGTGCCGGCAGCCCCGGCATCTTGTCGCAGAAGCGCGACGGTACGCTGTAGTCGGCGGCGAACAGACTCCGATGTGGCGCATGCGCGTCGTGCCGGATGTCGTAGAGGTCGAGGAGGGTGTGGATCATCGCGTCCGTCTGGAAGGGCTTCCCGAGGTTGCCTCGCAGTCGGCTGATGCGCGGTGTGGCGCTCGCCCGAAAGGCCGGGGACATCCAGAAGGCGAGCGGGATCTCGTAGACCTGTCGCGGCGCGCGACCGTCGATATGGGTGAAGAAGTCCGAGATCTCGCCCAGCGCCTCGCCATGGTCGGACACGAAGGTGACGGTGGCGTGCTTGTCGGCCGCTTGGGCCGCAGCGATGATCTCGCCGACGATGTGATCGTTATAGAGGATCGCGTTGTCGTAGGCGTTGAAGAACCGAGCATCCCGGCTGGTGAGCGTCCGGGGCGTTGGCGGCAACGCTGCGCCGGTGAATTTATCGAATCCCGCTGGGTAGCGCAGCGTATAATCCGAGTGCGCACCCAGCAGATGGAGCACGATGAACTTGCGTGGCGACGGATCCGAGAGCGCATCCTTCAGATAGGGCAGAAGCTGTTCGTCGAAGCTCGTGCCCTCGCCGACGCGATTGACGAAATGACGCAGATCGGCTGGCCGCGATAGAACCATCGACCAGTTGTCGAAGTCCCCGTAGAAGGCATGGTTGGAGAGCCACCAGGAGCGGAAGCCCGCCGCCTTGATGATCTGGAGCAGACTGGGCTTCTCAAAGAGCGGTGCAGGGTCCTCGCGCGTGGCGAACGTCAGCATCTCCTGAAGCGCCGGCACGGTCGCGCCGCGTGACGAACAGACATCCGTGGCGACCTCGAGTTCGGGCGCGAGCCTGCGCAGGCGCGGGGTGGTGTCCCGAACATAGTCGTAGAGCGACATATGCCGCCGCGTGGTCGATTCGCCGATGATCAGGATGTGTGTGACAGCCTTCTCTTCAGGGCCGTCGACGGATCCGATTTGGATCGTATCGATTTTGCTTTGTATTTCAGCCACCGCGGCTCGATTTGCGAAAGCTTTGTACGTCGCATGCGCCGGGAAGAAGATCGGGTTGTACAGAATGACATTGGTCTTCACGGCCGCGAGCGGCAGCATCAGCAGCGCCGCAGCAAGGGTGGCGAGGCCCACGCGGCGCGAGCGGACGGCTGGTGCGGTGGGTGCCCGGACGACGAGGACGGCGGCGACGATGAGCGCGGCCATGAGCGGAAGGAGCAGGTGCTCCAGCCTGAGGGCCCAACTCAAGAATTCGCCGGCTTCCTGCGGATTGCTGTCGAGCACCGCATTGATGGACGACTCGCCGAAAATCTGCCCGAAAATATTGAAATGGTAAACGTAAAACGTCGCGTAAAGGAATGAGTAAATTACGACGATGGTGTAGATTAAAAGGAAGCTTGACCTCTTCAGCAGATGGGTTCCGGAATAGGCGAGCAGCCCAAACAGGAAAGCGTTGAAGGCGAAGGACGCCAGTAGCCTGTCGCTGCTTGTGGCGATCGCCGTGCCGTCGGCAAGCGTGAGCGCCACGGCAAAGGCCGGCAACATCCCGCCGAACATGACAGACGAGATGATCGGCAGACCGCGTAGGCCATGCGCAATGGATTGAAATCGACTTCTCATCCTTTCCCCCTCCGTTGCCCGGCACGGGTTTTCTCGTTCTGGGACGGAGAGCGTCTGCACGATCTCGGTCCTGTCCCGCTTGTGACCAGGTCGGTGCTAAATAGGAAACTCAAGAACATGTACGGACGCGTTCAAGCGAGAGCTGTGCCAGCTAAGTTGTTTTCTGAGACGATTGGCGGGGAATCAATCAAGGCAGGAAACGAGCGTTGCGATACCGGGTCCTTTGCATGCGCGTCGGAGGTCTCGCCTGCTCAGATTATGCTCGGTGAAGATACGGTTTTTTTGCGTGAAATGACACGCTGAATGTTGTTTGATGAATGCTTTATAAATAATCGTTCCGGAGATCTGGCATCCGAGCGATGCATCGGCTGGCAGGTCCGAATCTGCGCGTCCGGTAAGCCCCACGCACAGGTGGGCGGAGGCTCCGCGGGCGCGACCGCGGCGCTACTCAGAGACCTGATGGAGGCCGATGATTGGCCCTTCGCGGAGGCCCGGGCAGGGGCGGCTCGGTATCGTCCTTGCCGAGCCGCCCCCTTCCACGACGGACCGGTCCGTCGCGAGGGCGAGCGGATCGAAGCCCGGCTCTATCGCGTCAGCGCGTAGATGTTCACTTCGAGCTTGTCGTCGGCGCCGTCCGTCAGATCGGTGACGTACTCCTCGACGAAGCGGTCCTGGACCATGATGTCCTTGGCGTCGAGATAGGCGGTCAGCGTCTCGTAGGTGCCGTCGATCCCCTCGTAGGACCCCTTGTGCGAGAAGCGCAGGGCCTTGCCGGACGGTGTCGTGCCGAAGCGCAGCTCGCCCTCGGGCGCCCGCTCGGGGGCCTGGGCGACCGGGATCATCGCCTCGTACTGGAAGCCGTCGTCGTCGGTCCGGGTGAAGACCGCGATCGGCCTGCCAGCCGGCGCGATGCCGGCCTTGGCGAGGTCAGACTCGATCCGGGCGAAGCTCTGGCGCAGGCTCTGGGCCGCCTCCTCCCACTTGGCCTTGCCGGCGAGGATCGCGGCGGGTTTGGCCGGAAGCGAGACCTCGTCGACGTCGCTGGCGTCGCCGGGCGTCCCGACGAGGGTCGGGCGCGAGGAGGCCACGTTCGGCTTGGCGTCGGCGGGCGGCGCGGTCGGGGGCGTCAGCGCCTTCTCGGGCTGCGGTGCTGCGGAGCGCTCCGGGTCCTGCGGCGGGTTCGGCGCCGTCGTGGTCGACAGCGGGTTCGTCTGCGCCGGTGACGGCGCGGTCGAGGGTGGCGGCGGGGGCTGTTGCTGGGCGAGCGCCGGCTGGGCGAGGACGAGGGCGGCGAACAGCGTGGGACGAAGGCGAATCAAGGATACGCTCCGGCAGGGATGGTCTCTACCCGTCCCGGTTGCGAATCGTCCGGGCCTGGCTGCGCAAGGTAGTGACGAACGGGCCGTCCCGCGAGGGCGCGCGAGCCACGCGGCGCAAGTCACCCGGCCCACCAGCCGCGCGGAGCGGCGATCGCGCGGGCGCGCGGCCGCCTCCCGCCCGGCCCCCTCGCACCGGAGGGCGGGGTTTGCCATATAGACGACAGCTTCCGCCCGACATCCAAGACACCTGCCCCGCAAACCGTATGAGCGCACTCGCCAATCGACGTTTCCTGAAGATGCACGGCGCCGGCAACGCCATCGTGGTGCTGGATCTGCGCGGCAGCGCGCACCGCGTCGCGCCCGAGGAGGCGCGCGCCATCGCGGCGGATGCCGGCTCGCGCTTCGATCAGCTCATGGTCGTGCACGATCCCGTGAGCTCCGGCACCGACGCCTACATGCGGATCTACAACACCGACGGTTCTGAATCGGGCGCCTGCGGCAACGGCACGCGCTGCGTCGCCTACGCGATGTTCGACGACCCCGCGATGGCGCGGCCCGCCGAGGGCGGCCGCCTGACCCTGGAGACGGTGGCGGGTCAGGTCGGCGTGCGGCGCGTGGCCGAGCGCGCCTTCACGGTCGACATGGGGCGCCCGCGGCTCGCCTGGGACGAGATCCCGCTGACCGAGCCTTTTCCCGATACCCGCCGGATCGAGTTGCAGATCGGCCCGATCGACGATCCTGTCCTGCACTCGCCCGGCGTCGTGAACATGGGCAACCCGCACGCGGTGTTCTTCACCGATCGCGATCCGGACAGCTACGACCTCGCCCGGTTCGGGCCGCTCCTCGAGAACCACCCGATCTTCCCGGAGCGCGCCAACATCTCGGTCGCCCAGGTAACGGGCCGGGACACGATCAAGCTCCGGGTCTGGGAGCGGGGCGCGGGCCTGACGCTCGCCTGCGGCACGGCCGCCTGTGCCACGGTGGTGGCGGCCTCGCGCCTTCGCATGATCGGTCGTCATGCCACCGTCAGCCTGCCGGGCGGCGATCTCGTGATCGAGTGGCGGGCCGACGACCACGTGCTGATGACCGGCCCGGTCTTCCTGGAGGCGGAGGGCACCTTCGCGCCGGAGCTGTTCGCCGGGGCCGCCTGATGGCGGTCGAGACGCTCAGTTTCGGCTGCCGGCTCAACACCGTCGAGGCAGAGGTGATGCGCGCGGCCGCCGCCGGGCATCCGGACGATCTCGTCATCGTCAATACCTGCGCGGTGACGGAGGCCGCGGGCCGAGAGGCCCGCAAGGCGATCCGGCGGCTGCATCGCGAGCGGCCGGGCGCGACGATCGCGGTGACTGGCTGCGGCGCGCAGGTCGAGACGGCGGCCTACGCCGCGATGCCCGAGGTGGCGCGCCTCGTCGGCAATGCCGAGAAGCTCGAGCCCGCCGCCTGGGCCGCCCCGCCCGCGCGGAGCGTGCCCGACGTGATGGCGGCGCGCGCTGTGTCGCCGACCCGGATCACCGGCATGGCGGGGCACACCCGCGCCTTCGTGCCCGTTCAGAACGGCTGCGATCACCGCTGCACCTTCTGCGTCATCCCCTTCGGTCGGGGGAACTCCCGCTCGGTGCCGGTGGCGGAGGTCGTGGCCCAGGTCGCCCGCATCGTCGAGGCCGGTGGCCGCGAGGTGGTGCTGACCGGCGTCGACCTCACCGCCTACGGGCGCGACTTCGGGGATGACCTCGCGGACGGCCTCGCCCTCGGCACTCTCGTGCGGGCGATCCTCGCCGGGGTGCCGGATCTGGCGCGGCTGCGCCTCTCCTCGATCGATTCCGTCGAGGCCGATCCGGAACTGGTGCGCGCCTTCGCCGAGGAGGCGCGGCTGATGCCGCATCTCCACCTCTCGCTCCAGGCGGGCGACGATCTCGTGCTGAAGCGGATGAAGCGGCGCCACAGGCGCGCCGACGCGATCCACTTCTGCGCCGAGATCCGGCGCTTGCGGCCCGACACGGTGTTCGGCGCCGACCTGATCGCCGGCTTCCCGACCGAGACCGAGGCGCAGTTCGCCCGCTCACTCGACCTCGTGGCGGAATGCGGACTGACGCACCTGCACGTCTTCCCCTACTCGGCCCGGCCCGGCACGCCCGCGGCCCGGATGCCGCCGGTGGCGCCCGAGGCGATCCGCGCGCGCGCGGCGCGGCTGCGGGAGGCCGGCGCGGCGGCGCTCCTGCGCCATCTCGACGGCGAGGTCGGCCGCACGCACCGGGTGCTCGCCGAGCGCGGCGGCACCGGCCGCACGGAGGGCTTCACGCCGGTCCGCCTCGCAGCGGAGCCCGGTACGCTCCACACCGTGACGATCGCCGGCCACGACGGGCGGGCGCTGATCGCGGCTTGAGGTCCTGGTATCGAAAGGTCGAGACCTTTCGCGGGTGCAGGGCTGCGCGCCCCGTACCCCGCCAAACGGACTCGTCCCTTTGGGATCCCAGGTCCTACCCGCCCCAGCCGCAGCCCGCGAGGGCCGCCCGCATGTGCGCGGGAGCCGGGGCCTCGGCGCGGATGGGCTCGCGCTTCGGGTAGAGCGGAATTGCGAGCGACCGCGCATGCAGGTGCAGCACGCCCTCGCGCGGGCCACCGCCGTAGATCGGGTCGCCCAGGATCGGCCAGCCGGATTCGGCGCAGTGCACGCGCAACTGGTGCGTCCGGCCCGTGACGGGTTTCAGCTCAAGCCAGGTCTGCCCAGCTTCCGGGTCGCGTCCGAGCACGCGCCAGTGCGTCAGGGATGGGTCGCCCGCCGGGTCGGCCTTCATCCACCACGAGCGCGGATCGGGCGAGCGCCGGGCGAGGGGCAGGTCAATCTGGCCCGCCTCCGCCTCCGGCCCGCCCGCGACCACCGCCCAGTAGGTCTTCTCGACGGTGGAGCCCGCGAACAGCTTGCCGAGCCGGGCCAGCGCCTTGGCGTGGCGCCCGAGCGCGAGGCAGCCGGAGGTATCGCGGTCGAGCCGGTGCACGGCCTCAGGCCGGCGCGGCAGGCCGAAGCGGAGCGCGTCGAGATGGTCGGTCAGGGTCTCGCCGCCCTTCGGCCCCGGATGCACCGGCAGACCCGCCGGCTTGTCGATGACGAGCAGAAGGGCATCGCGGTAGAGGAGGCGCGCGCCTATGTCAGGCAGGATCGGGGCGGACATATCTCCCCGCTAGACCATTCCGGCGCGCCGGGACACCGGGCGCCAGCAAGGACGTGACGATGAGCGAGGACAAGCCGGGCTGGTTCGGACGCCTGTTCGGGCGGAAAGCCGCCGAGAAGGCGCCGGAGCCGCCCGCGGAGGAGACGCCGTCGCCGGACGAGGCGGCCTCGCCCGCGGAGGGACACCCCGACTTCGCGACCGCCGCCGACGACGTCGCGCACGTGCCCCTGCCGCCGGAGGAGCCCGCGCCCGAGGCCCCTGCACGCAACACAGTGCCGGACGTCGTCGAGGGCGCCGACCTGATGCCGATCGAGGGGCAGGAGGAGCGTCCGCCCGCCGGCACGGCCGGGGACGATCCCGCGCGCGGCGCCGAGCCCGCCGATACCACCTCCCAGGCGCGGGACCCCGAGACCGGCGCGCCCGAAGGCTCCGAGGCTACCCCCGGGTCCGTTCCGGATATCCAGCCCGTCGATACGGCCGCCGCGCTCGCCTTCGATGCCGGGGCAGGGCCGCAGCGCGAGCCCGAGGCTCGCGGCTGGTGGAGCCGCCTCACCTCGGGGATGAAGCGCACATCGACGAACCTGTCGGACAGGGTCACGGGGCTCTTCACCAAGCGCAAGCTCGACGCCACCACCCTGGAGGATCTGGAGGACGCGCTGATCCAGGCCGATTTCGGTGTCGAGACCGCGACCCGGATCTCGGACGCCGTCGGCAAGGGCCGCTACGAGAAGGGCATCTCGCCCGACGAGGTCAGGGCCATACTGGCGACGGAGGTGGAGCGGGCGCTCGACCCGGTGGCGCAGCCGCTCACCATCGACGCCTCGAAGAAGCCCTACGTCATCCTCTGCGTCGGCGTGAACGGGGCCGGCAAGACCACGACGCTCGGCAAGCTCTCGCTGAAGTTCCGGGCCGAGGGGCGCTCGGTGATGCTGGCGGCCGGCGACACCTTCCGGGCGGCGGCGATCGACCAGCTCAAGGTCTGGGGGGCGCGCACGAACACGCCGGTGATCAGCGGTGCGCAGGGGGCGGACGCGGCCGGGCTTGCCTTCGACGCGCTGAAGCAGGCTCGGGAAGCCGGCACCGACGTGCTCCTCATCGACACCGCCGGCCGGCTTCAGAACAAGGCGGGGCTGATGGCCGAACTCGAGAAGATCATCCGGGTGATCCGGAAGTTCGACCCGGAGGCGCCGCACGCGACGCTCCTCGTGCTCGACGCCACCGTCGGTCAGAACGCGCTGAGCCAGGTCGAGCTGTTCTCACAGGCGGCACCCGTCTCGGGGCTGGTGATGACGAAGCTCGACGGCACGGCCCGCGGCGGCATCCTGGTGGCGCTCGCGGCGAAGTTCGGCCTGCCGGTGCACTTCATCGGCGTCGGCGAGGGCGTGGAGGATCTGGAGCCCTTCGCGGCCCGGGATTTTGCCAGGGCGATCGCGGGTTTGGAGAAGGCATGAGCGCACCCCGCTCTCCCTCCCCCTTCGAGGGGGAGGGAGATTTGCGTGGCCGTGGGTTAATCAGCCGCCGAACAGGCTGCGCAGTTTCGCTAGGAAGCCGCCCTGCTGCGGCTTCGCTGCGTCCGCGACCTCGGTGGTCGTCGGGATGCGCGCGCCGCCATCCGCCTTGCGCGGGGCCTGGACGAGGCCGAGGGCGGCCGTGTCCGTGGTCTCGCGGTCGATCAGGATGAGACCGCCGGTCTCGCGGTTCTCTGCGTAGGCGTCGAAGGCCACAGGCCGGTCGAGGGTCAGCGTCACGTCGGCGATGTCGTTGGCCGCGAGCTGCTCGGCGGGGCCCGGCCGGCCGGTCTCCGGGTCGATGCGGGTGCGGATCGCCGTCACGGTCGCGTTCGTCGTCACCGTGCCGATCTTGGCGAGCAAAGCCGCGCCGGGCGCCAGCGGACTCTCGGAGGCCCAGAACAGTCGGACATCCAGCGTATCCGAGACCTGCATCGGCCGGTCGGTCGCCGCGATCACGTTGCCGCGCGACGCATCGACCTGATCGGAGAGCACCAGTGTCACCGACTGGTCCTCGCCCGCGACCGCGAGGTCGCCGTCCGCCGTGTAGATGCGGGCGACCGTCGAGGTCCGGCCGTTCGGCGCGATCGTGACGCTGTCGCCCGGGCGCACCCGGCCCGACGCGATGCGGCCCGAATAGCCGCGGAACTCGGAATCCGGCCGGTTCACCCACTGCACCGCCATGCGGAAGGGGGCGGCGAGCGCCTCCTCGTGCACCGGCACGTCCTCCAGATAGGAGAGCAGCGTGCCGCCCGCGTACCACGTGGCGGCGGTGCCCGGCAGCACGACGTTGTCGCCGTTCTTGGCCGAGAGCGGGATCGCCCGAATCTCGGCAAAGCCCAGGTTCTTCGTGAAGTCCGTGAAGCCGCCGAGGATCTCCTCGAACTTGGTCTGCGACCAGCCCACCAGATCCATCTTGTTCACGGCGAGCGCGATCCGCTTGATGCCGAGCATCGAGACGAGGAGCGCGTGGCGCCGCGTCTGCCGGGTCAGGCCCTGGCGGGCATCGACCAGGATCACCGCGACGTCGGCCGTCGAGGCGCCGGTCGCCATGTTGCGGGTGTACTGCTCGTGGCCGGGCGTGTCGGCCACGATGAAGGAGCGCTTCTCCGTCGAGAAGAAGCGGTAGGCCACGTCGATGGTGATGCCCTGCTCGCGCTCGGCCTGGAGGCCGTCGACGAGGAGCGCCAGATCGACCTCCTGCCCCTGCGTGCCGTGCTTGCGGGAATCCCGCTGCAGGGCCGAGATCTGGTCGTCGAAGATCTGCTTGGTGTCGTGCAGCAGGCGCCCGATCAGCGTCGACTTGCCGTCGTCCACCGAGCCGCAGGCGATGAAGCGCAGCACTTCCTTGCGCTGGTGGGCGGCCAGGAAGGCCTCGTAGCCGAAGGCCTCCGGTGACTGGTGAATCGTCATCAGAAATAGCCCTCCTGCTTCTTGCGCTCCATCGCGCCCGCGCCGTCCTTGTCGATGACCCGGCCCTGCCGCTCCGAGGTGCGGGCGGCCAGCGTCTCGCCGATGATCTCGGGCAAGGTCGCTGCCGGGCTCTCCACCGCGCCGGTCAGCGGGTAGCAGCCGAGCGTGCGGAAGCGGACCTGGCGCATCTGCGGGGTCTCGCCGGGATTGAGCGGCAGGCGCTCGTCGTCGACCATGAGGAGCTGGCCGTCGCGCTCCACCACCGGCCGCTCTTTGGCGAAGTAGAGCGGCACGATCGGGATGTTCTCCTGCTCGATGTAGAGCCAGATATCGAGCTCGGTCCAGTTCGACAGCGGGAAGACGCGCAAGCTCTCGCCGCGCTTCTTGCGCATGTTGTAGAGGTGCCAGGGCTCGGCGCGCTGGCGCTTCGGGTCCCAGCGGTGCTGCGCGGTGCGCAAGCTGACGATGCGCTCCTTGGCGCGGCTCGCCTCCTCGTCGCGGCGAGCGCCGCCGAAGGCCGCGTCGAACTTGTGGTGGTCCAGCGCCTGCCGCAGGGCCTGCGTCTTCATCACGTCGGTATGGACCTCGGAGCCGTGGCTGATCGGCCCGACGCCGCGAGCGAGCCCGTCCGGGTTGGTGTGGACGAGAAGATCGAGGCCGAGTTCCTTCGCGCGCTGGTCGCGGAAGGCGATCATCTCGCGGAACTTCCAAGTCGTGTCGACGTGGAGCAAGGGGAAGGGCAGCTTGCCCGGCGCGAAGGCTTTCAGCGCCAGATGCAGCAGGACGGACGAGTCCTTGCCGATCGAGTAGAGCATTACCGGGTTCTCGGTCTCGGCAACCGTCTCCCGAAAGATGTGGATGCTCTCGGCCTCCAGGCGCTGGAGGTGGGTCAGCCGGTCCTGACCAAGGGTGCGGCTCGGCGCGGCCTGAACCGCTTGGGCGGCGCTCATCGGGCCATCTCCAGGTTGCGTGGGGTCTCTGTGGTCGCGGATTGCGGTTCGAACACGGCGGCTTCGCGGCCGGGCTCGATGTTCGCGTCGGGGCGGCCGACATGGAGGCCGCACTCCTTTTTCTCTTCCTGCTCCCACCACCAGCGGCCGGCGCGCTCAGGCTCGCCGACGCGGACCGCACGGGTGCAGGGGGCGCAGCCGATCGACGGGAAACCACGGTCGTGCAGGACGTTGTAGGGCACGTAGTTGTCGCGCACGAAGCGGTCGACATCCTCGCGCGACCAGTCGGCCAGCGGGTTGAGCTTCAAGAGGTCGCGCTCGGCATCGTAGGCCGCGAGCGGGGTCGCGGCGCGGTTGGCCGACTGCCCGGCGCGAAGGCCCGTGAGCCAGCCGGCGGCGCCCTTGAGGGCGCGGGCGAGCGGCTCGACCTTGCGGAAGCCGCAGCAGGCCTGCCGGGCGGCGACGGAATGGCGGAAGCCGTTGATCCCCTCCTCGGCCACGAAGCGCTCCTCGGCCTCGCGCTCGGGCGCGTATGCGCGGATGCGGATGCCGTAGGCCGATTCGGTCTCGGCCCAGACGTCGTAGGTCTCGGGGAAGAGGCGGCCGGTGTCGAGGGTGACGATCTCGGTGCGCCCCTTGGCCAGCGCGACCGCGTGCGTCAGCACCTGATCCTCGATGCCGAGGCTCGTGGTGAAGACCAGCCGGCCCGGCACCTCCGCCTCGATCAGCCGGATCCGGCCGGGCAGGTCGCGCTCCTTCAGGGCGGCCGCGAGGATCTCCGCGGCCTGTGGGTTGAGCAGGGTCATCGATGCGTCCGCGAAAAAACTGCGGTTGTGTGAGGGCTGAGATGTTCGCTATAACGAACGAAGTCAAGGCGGGGCGGCCTTGCGCATCGCGCATCCGCTCCTCGCGCGGGGGATAGCGGCGCAACGGCCCGGAAGCCGGTTCGGTTGCCGCTTTGGGAAAGATCCTTCTCGTCGGGGAAGATCCTTTCCGCTTCGCCCGCTGCCCCCGAACGTTACGCCGGAGGTCCCGTGGATTCGATCGATCTGAAGATCCTCGCCCTGCTCCAGACGGACGCGACGCTCTCGATCGCCGCGATCGGCGAGCGGGTAGGCCTGTCGCAGACGCCGTGCTGGAAGCGGATCCAGCGGCTCGAGGCGGACGGCGTCATCGACCGGCGCGTGGCCGTGCTCGACCCGGTCAAGCTCGGCCTCGGCCTGACGGTGTTCGTCTCCATCGAGACTGCCGACCATTCCAAGGACTGGCTGGAGCGCTTCGCCAACACCGTCTCGGCGATGCCCGAAGTGCTGGAATTCTACCGCATGGCCGGCGACGTCGATTACATGCTGCGGGTCGTCGTCGCCGACATGGCCGCCTACGACACCTTCTACAAGAAGTTGATCGCCACCCTGCCACTCAAGAACGTCACCTCCCGCTTCGCCATGGAGAAGGTGAAGTCCACCACCGCCCTCCCTCTGCCTGCGCCCCCGACGCACGGCCGTCACCTGCCGGGCACCGCGCCGACTCTTGCGGTGGTCGGGGAATAATATTTTCTTTTGCGCCGCAACAACAGACGGCTTTTTCTCCGGCGGCAGGGTTCTGTAAAAAGAACGTCCCCCGTTGACAGAAGCCTCGCGTACGACGACATGGTCCCCTGATGTCACGCCTTGCCCTTCTTCCCCGCACCGCCCCCTTCGCCGACAGCGAGCGCGCCAGTCTCGACGCGGTGCTCGGCGCCGCGACGCCGATCCAGCGCGCCTGGCTCGCCGGGTTCCTGGCCGGCCTCGACGCCGCGGGCGGCCAGCCTGCCGCGGTGCCGGCTGCCCCCCCGAAGGCCGCCGAGCCGCTGACGATCCTGTTCGCCAGCGAATCGGGCAATTCGGAGAAGCTCGCGGGCGACGTAGGCAAGCTCGCGCGCAAGCAGGGCTTCAAGCCGAAGGTGGTGGATTTCGCCGACCTCGACCTCGCGACCCTGCCCAAGGCCGGCAAGATCGTGGCGATCGCCGCGACCTGGGGCGAGGGCGAGCCGCCGGCCCGGGCCGTGCGGGCCTACGGCGAGCTGATGGGCGACGCGGCGCCCCGCATCGACGGCGTGGAATTCGCGGTGCTGGCGCTCGGCGACACGAGCTACGCGGAGTTCTGCGCCATCGGCAAGGCGCTCGATGCCCGGTTCGAGGCGCTGGGGGGCAAGCGCGCGGCAAGCCGCGCCGACCTCGACCTCGACTTCGAGAAGCCCGCCGCCGACTGGATCAAGGCTACGCTCAAGGCGCTGGCGCCCGCGCCCGCCGACAACGTGGTGGCGGTCGATTTCGCCCGCGCGGGCACCGAGGACGAGGATGCCGAGCCCAGCCGCGAGCCCCACGTGGTCGAGGTGGTCGAGCACGTGAACCTCAACTCCTCGCGCTCCGACAAGGAGACGATCCATCTCGCGCTGGCCTTCGAGGACGGCGCGCCGGCCTACGAGCCGGGCGACTCGCTCGAGATCTACCCCGAGAACGACCCGCAACTCGTGGACGAGATCCTGCGGAGCGCCGGCCTCGAAGGGGACGAGGCGCTGCGCAAGGCGCTCATCGCCGAGCGCGACATCACCACCCTCTCGGCCGCCACGATCGAGCGCTTCGTCAAGGCGACGGGGCACGAGGAGGCGCGCAAGCTCGTCGAGAGCGGCGAGGCCCGTGCCTGGATCGAGGGCCGCCAGCTCATCGACCTGATCGAGACCTACCCGGCCAAGCTCACCGGCGAGCACCTGAGCGCGATCACCCGGCCGCTGCCGCCGCGGGCCTACTCGATCGCCTCCTCGCGCAAGGAGGTCGGCGACGAGGTCCACCTGACGATCGCCGCCGTGCGCTACGAGACCCATGGGCGCGCCCGCTCCGGCGTGACCTCGGTGCACGTGGCCGACCGGATCCGCGACGGCGCCAAGCTGCGGGTGCGGCTGAAGCCGAACCGCCATTTCCGCCTGCCGCAGGATCCGGCCACCGACATCATCATGGTCGGGCCCGGCACGGGCGTCGCGCCCTTCCGCGCCTTCGTGCAGGAGCGCCGCGCGACGGAAGCCTCCGGCCGCTCCTGGCTGTTCTTCGGCGACCGCCAGTTCACCCACGACTTCCTCTACCAGCTCGAGTGGCAGGAGGCCCTGGAGGACGGTTCGCTGACGAAGATCGACGTGGCCTTCTCGCGCGACCAGCCCGAGAAGATCTACGTGCAGGATCGGATCACCCAGCACGCCGCGGAGGTGGTCTCCTGGCTCGACGGGGGCGCCCACCTCTACGTCTGCGGCGACGCCAAGAACATGGCGCGCGACGTGCGGGCCGCGGTGGTGAAGGCCTACGAGACGGTGAAGGGCCTCAGCCCCGCCGATGCCGAGGCGCAGGTCGCGACCCTGGAGCGCGGCCACCGCTACCAGCAGGACGTGTACTAAGGCACGGGAACGCCCGCCCCCAGGGCGGGTACCCCCGGATGGGGGCAGGGAGCAGCCCTCCCGAACACGAAGCTTCACGCTCTCCCCTGCCCCGCGGGCCCGAGGCCCCGGCGCGGGAGAGACTTACGTTTTCGACGATATTGGATTCGTTCCATGGACGACCACAGCCCCCGCGCCGACGCCCCCGCCCCGACCGGGCGCGTCTACGAGACCCCGCCGACCGAGCGGCCGATCACCGATGCGGAAGCGGCCCGGGCCGCCAATCTCGCGGCCAACGAGCACATCAAGATCGCGAGCGGCTACTTGCGCGGCACGCTCGCCGACGGCCTGCTCAAGCACGCCACCGGGGCGATCTCGGAGGATGACGGGCAGCTCGTGAAGTTCCACGGGATGTACCTGCAGGACGACCGCGACATCCGGGCCGAGCGCACCAAGAAGAAGCTCGACAAGGCCTACAGCTTCATGATCCGCCTGCGCATCGCGGGCGGCGTCGTGACGCCGAAGCAGTGGCTGATCCTCGACGACATCGCCCGCACCTACGCGGGCAACGCGCTCCGCGCCACGACGCGCCAGACCTTCCAGTACCACGGCGTGATCAAGTCGAACCTCAAGCGCACGATGGCGGCGATCGACGCGGCGCTCCTCGACACGATCGCGGCCTGCGGCGACGTCAACCGCAACGTGATGGCGGCGACGAATCCGGCCCAGGTCGGCGCGCACCGGGAGGCCCTGAAGCTCGCCAAGGACATCTCCGACTCGCTCCTGCCCAAGACCAGCGCGTGGCGCGAGATCTGGCTCGACGGCGAGCGCGTGGTCGGCGGCGAGGACGCGGCCGAGATCGAGCCGATCTACGGCCGGACCTACCTGCCCCGGAAGTTCAAGACGGTCGTGGCGGTGCCGCCCTCGAACGAGGTCGACATCTTCGCGCACGATCTCGGCTTCATCGCGATCCTCGACAAGAAGAACAAGCTCACCGGCTGGAACGTGACGGTCGGCGGCGGCATGGGCATGACCCACGGCGAGACCGACACCTTCCCGCGCACCGCCGACGTGATGTGCTTCGTCAAGCCCGAGGACGCCCTCAAGGCGGCGGAAGCCGTGATGACCGTCCAGCGCGACTGGGGCAACCGTAAGAACCGCAAGAACGCGCGGCTCAAGTACACGATCGAGCGCTACGGGCTCGCCGCCTTCCGGGCCGAGGTGGAGAAGCGCGTCGGCAAGAAGCTCGCCGACCCGAAGCCCTTCACCTTCACGGGCAACGGCGACCGCTACGGCTGGGTCGAGGGCGAGGACGGGCGCCACCACCTCACGCTCTACGTGCCCTCGGGCCGGATCAAGGACGTCGAGGGCGGGCCGCAGTTCCTCTCGGGCTTCCGCCGCATCGCCGAGGTGCACGAGGGCGATTTCCGCCTCACCGGAAACCAGAACGTGATCATCGCCAACGTGCCGGCGGCCAAGAAGGCCGAGATCGACGCGCTGGTGGCCGAGTACGGCCTCACCAACGGCGCGGGCGCGCTGCGCCGCAACGCGCTCGCCTGCGTGGCGCTGCCGACCTGCGGCCTCGCGCTCGCCGAGAGCGAGCGCTACCTGCCCGACCTCGTCTCGGAGCTCGAGGAGAGCTTGGCCAGCCACGGCCTCCAGGACGAGGACATCACGATCCGCTCGACCGGCTGCCCGAACGGCTGCGCCCGGCCCTTCATCTCCGAGATCGGCCTCGTCGGCCGTGGGCCGGAGCGCTACCACCTCTACCTCGGTGCCGCCTTCGACGGCTCGCGGCTGAGCAAGCTCTACCGCGAGGACGTGCAAGCCTCGGAGATCCGCGGCATCCTCGACCCGCTGTTTGCCGACTTCGCGAAGAACCGGCAGCCGGGCGAGCATTTCGGCGACTTCGTTATCCGCGCCGGCCACGTGGCCAAGACGACGAACGGCCCGGACTTCCACGCCCGGACGGGCGCGCTGAAGCCCGCCGCCTGAGGCTTGCGGAGGGCGGCATCCGCCGCCCTCCGCACTCTTATCCTCGCACGCCTGCCGCCACGGCCCGCGCGAGCTGCGCGGCCTGATTGCGGATATCGGGCACGGCCGTGCACTCCCAGAACACGCCGCGGATCAGCGGCCCGAGCGTCCAGAGCGGGGCGGGCATGTCCCCGATCACCGAGAGATCGGGGCGCACGTCGAGCCCGATGCCGAAGGGGCCGGGACGCACCAGACCGCGATCGATCAGCCGGCGCAGGAGCGGGTCGACCGTCTCGGCAACACGGCCGATGCCGCGGGCGTCGAGGATGCACTGAACCGCGAAGGTCTCCGGCTCCCGCGCCCCGCGCGGCCGGCAGGTGACCAGCGCCTCGTCGGGCCGGTCCTCGATGGCCAGGAGCTTGGCCGCGCGGACCTCCAGCGTGCCGGCCGCGATCTCGGCGGCGATCGCCGCGCCCGCGGGCGGGGCGGCGCGGTGACGATGCACGTCCCAGAACGGGCGCAGGTGGCGCAGGAAGCGCGCCTTCTCGGCTTCCGGCAGGCCGAGCCAGAGCGTGTCCGTGACCGGCCGCAGGGCATCCAGAACCCCGTGCCAGCCGATTCCGGCGGCGGAGGCCGCGGCGACCTCCTGGCGGATCCGCCGGAGGAGCCGCGTGAGCGAGGTCCGCTCGGCCGGGGAGAAATCCGGCTGCGGCCAGGCGCCGGCCTGCGCGTGCACGGTCGAAGCCTGTCCTCGCCGCGAGAGCGCGACGATGCGGCCCGTGAAGCCGTGGCGGCGCAGGTTCATCACCGCGTCGACCATGCTGAGCCCGGTGCCGACCACGAGGACCGCCCGGTCCGGATGCAGGCGCCCGAACCCGTCCGGGTTCCAGGGATCGGCCCGGTGCCGGCTCGCAGGCTCCTCGGGCGCCGCGAGATTGCCCATGGCGAGCACGGCCCCGGCGGCGGCGAAGCGTCGGCCGCCCTCGCTGCGCAGGACGAGACGCCCCTCCTCCGGCGCGATGTCGGTGATCGCCTCGTTGACGAGTTGCAGCCGCGGAGCGTCCGCCCCGGTCAGCGCCGCGGTCAGCAGTTCGGAGAGGTAGCGCCCGTAGAGGCCGCGGGCCGCGAAGGTGCCGGCCGGGGTTCGGCGGATTCCCTCTGCGGCGTCGGCGCTCGCCAGCCAGTCCTCGAACTGTGCCGGCCTGTCGGGAAAGGCGCTCATATTGGCAGCGCGCACGTTGAGGAGGTGGTCCGGGTTGCCCGTCGCGTAGGCACGACCGCGCCCGAAGCGCTCGGCGCGCTCGCAGAGCAGCACCGACCGGCCCGGCGGCAACTGCGCCAGGAGTTGGATCGCCGCCGCGGTTCCGCTGAACCCCGCCCCGATCACGGCAATCGGCAGCGGCTGCGCCTCGGCGGGGAGCGGACGGTCTGACATCGGTCTTTCTGAAAGTCTTTCGGGGACTCGGTGGGCGCGGGGCCCTGGCGCGCCAGCGGAAGAATAGCCTGCCGCGCTACGGGCCGCCATGGAAGGTGCCTCCCTTCTCCAGGGTGGTCGGGACGAGCCCTCGCTCTCTCCCGCAGCATCCGGAGAAGGTTTTCACGCGGCCGGTCCGGTCTCGAATTCCAAAGGTCGGGACCTTCGGCGGGCGCAGGGCAGAGCCCTGCCTCTGGAACTGCCGTCCTGGCTCCGCCGGGGCGGTGGTTTCAATCCGGGGCTGCGCTCCGCCGGCCCCGTTTGCAGCGCCTCTGTGCTTCGAAAGGGCCTTCGTCCCCGGAGGGTGCTCGCTGCTCAGACCGTCGGCGCCGCCACCTTCTGGCGCAAGCCGCTGATCACCGCCTTCAGGATCTCGGTGCCGGCGGCCTCCGGGTCCGGCGCCGGCAGGTCGCCGCGCGCCGCGTAGATGCGCTCATGCACGAAGGCGAGCTTGGCGATCACCGCCGGTGTCAGCCTGAACGGGTAGAGCGCGCTCTGCCCCATGCTGTGGGAGAGCGAGTTGATCGCGTAGGTCAGCGGCAGCCATGCCTCGATCAGGCGGTCGAGGTCCTGCGTCCGATAGGGGTCGAAGTCGATCACCACTGGCGCGCCCACCTCCTTGCGCAGGCGCGGGCGCAGGTGCAGCTCGAAGGTCGAGGCGGTCTCCACTGTATCGACGATGTGCAGGTAGTGGGCGAAGGTCTCGGCGAAGTCCTCCCACGGATGGCTGGTCGCGTAGGTCGAGACGTAGGATTCCTCCCAGTTCGCCGGCGCGCCGTTTGCGTAGTGGGTCTGGAGCGCGGCTGCGTAGTTCAGGCTCTCGTCGCCGAACAGGGCGCGGAAGGCCCCGAGGTGCGGGCTGTTCTGCACCAGCAGGTACCAGAAGTAGTGTCCGATCTCGTGCCGGAAGTGGCCCAGCAGCGTCCGGTAGTGCTCGCCGAACAGCGTCCTGCGCCGCTCGCGCTCGACGTCGTCGGCCTCGGCGATGTTCATCGTGATCAGGCCGTTGAGATGGCCGGTCATCACTGGGGGACCGCCCAGATAGGTCTCGGAGGGATCGACCAGGAAGTCGAAGGCGAGGCCGTCCGTGTACTGCGCCCGGGTCGCGAGCGGCAGATCCAGGCGCAGCAGCGAGTAGAACAGCCGGTGCTTGGCAGCCTCCACCTGTCGCCAGCGGGTGAGGTTCCAGGGGATCGTCAGGTCCGGCACCACGTGATTGTGGCGGCAGGTGACGCAGAAGATGTCGGGGCTCTCGTCCGGCACCAGCCAGTTGCAGGCGGCATGGCGGGCATTGGCACAGAAGCGGTAGCGGCGGCCCGAATGCGCGTAGGCGTGGAAGACGGGGATCCCGACCGAACCCGGATGCGCCGAGGTGCCGACCGGCTCCAGAGCCGAGACCTCGTGCCGGTCGCAGACATAGCCGAGGCGCCGCTCGCAGCTCTCGCAGGCGGTGGCCTCGAAGGTCACCGGCTGGTCGCAGGCTTGGCACTGGAAGATCTTCATGAACGGGTTCCGAGGCCGGCCATGTCCGCCGCGGCGGCCGTGCCGAGGGACACGCTTATCCTGCGCCACGCCCCTGACGCGTCAAAGTGTCTTGACGGACAAAGTTCCCTTCTCTCCTAACCGGACTGTGCGACCGCCGCTCACGAAGCGCGGCGGGGCCGCATGGAACTTGCTTGCGGCGTCCCCCGTGTATCATCGGGCGTCGCCCCGCCGCGCGGCGGGATCGGGCGGCGTTCGTGCCCGGAATCGCTCAGACGAGACTGCCCGTGTCGATCAAAGCCGCCCTGCACCACGTCACCCATTACCGCTACGACCGGCCGATCAGCCTCGGCCCCCAAGTGATCCGCCTGCGCCCGGCGCCGCACGCGCGGGTGAAGATCCCTGCCTACGCCCTGAAGGTGACGCCCCAGAATCATTTCCTGAACTGGCAGCAGGACCCGAACGGCAACTGGCTCGCCCGCCTCGTCTTCCCGGAGAAGACCGACGAGCTGAAGATCGAGGTCGACCTCACCGCCGAGATGGCGGTGATCAACCCGTTCGACTTCTTCGTCGAGGACTACGCGCAGGTGGTGCCCTTCGCCTACGAGGCGGATCTGAAGGGCGAACTCGCGCCTTATCTCGCCCTCGACGAGGCGCAGGGGCCCGAGCTCGACGCCTTCCTGGCCTCCCTGCCGGAGAGGACCGGGGGCGAGACCAACACGGTGCTCTTCCTCGTGGCGCTGAACCGGGCGGTGGCGGACGCGGTCACCTACGGCGTGCGCATGGAGCCGGGCGTCCAGAGCGCCGCCGAGACCCTGACACTGAAGTCAGGCTCCTGCCGCGACTCGGCCTGGCTGATGGTGCAGATCCTGCGCCGCCTCGGTCTCGCGGCGCGCTTCACCTCCGGCTACCTGATCCAGCTCGTGCCCGACACCACCGCGGTCGAGGGGCCGGAGGGCACCAAGACCGACTTCACCGACCTGCACGCATGGGCCGAGGTCTACCTGCCGGGCGCCGGCTGGGTCGGGCTCGACGCGACGTCGGGCCTGCTCTGCGGCGAGGGCCACATCCCGCTGGCCTCGACGCCGCATTACCGCACGGCCGCGCCGATCTCGGGGCTCGCCGAGCCGGCCGAGACCGAATTCGGCTTCGAGATGGGCGTGACCCGCGTCGCCGAGTCCCCGCGCGTGACGAAGCCGTTCTCGGACGGTGTCTGGGCCGACATGGACGCGCTCGGCGAGCGGGTCGACCGGGATCTGGCCGCGCAGGACGTGCGCCTGACCATGGGCGGCGAGCCGACCTTCGTGTCGATCGACGATTTCGAGGCGGAGGAGTGGAACACCGGGGCGGTCGGGCCGACGAAGCGCGATCTCGCCGACAAGCTGATCCGGCGCCTGCGCGACCGCTTCGGGGCCGGAGGGCTGCTGCATTACGGCCAGGGCAAGTGGTACCCGGGCGAGAGCCTGCCGCGCTGGGCCTTCGGCCTGTACTGGCGCCGGGACGGCAAGCCGGTCTGGTCGGACGCGGACCTGATCGCGCCGGAAGCCGGCACCGGCGCCACCATCACGCAGGCCCGCACTTTCACCGACGCACTCGCCGAGCGGCTGGGCCTGCGCGCCTACGTCATCCCGGCCTTCGAGGATTCGGAGCACTGGGAGAAGGAGCGCGAGCGCCTGCCCGTCAACGTCACGCCGATCCGCGCCCAGAGCGGCTCGGCCGAGTACGACGCCCGGATCAAGCGGGTGTTCACCCGCGGCTTCGGCGAGCCGACCGCCTACGTTCTGCCGCTGGCGAGCCTCGCCATGGGGGGCTTCGCCGAGCGGGCCTGGATCTCGGAGGCCTGGGACTTCCGCCGCGGCCACGCCTTCCTGGTGCCGGGCGATTCACCCGCGGGCTTCCGCCTGCCGCTCGGCTCGCTGCCGCACGTGCCGCCCGAAAGTTACCCCTACTACCAGCCGCAGGACCCGCTTGAGGCGCGCGGCGCGCTGGCCGATGCGCCGGGGCGCTCCGCCGTGCGTAACGGCGGCGGGATCGAGGGCGTGGCGGTCCGCACGGCGCTGGCGGTCGAGCCCCGCGACGGGGTGCTGCGGGTGTTCATGCCCCCGCTTCAGCGCATCGACGAGTATTTCGAGCTCGTGGGCCACGTCGAGGCGGCGGCGGCGGCGTGCCGCCAGCCCGTCCATATCGAGGGCTACGAGCCGCCCTACGACCCACGCGTCAGCCTCATCAAGGTCACGCCCGATCCCGGCGTGATCGAGGTGAACGTGCACCCGGCCGCATCCTGGCGCGAGGCGGTGGACATCACCACCGGCCTCTACGAGGAGGCGCGCCAGACCCGGCTCGGCGCCGAGAAGTTCATGACGGACGGGCGCCACACCGGCACGGGCGGCGGCAACCACGTGGTGGTAGGGGGCGCCACGCCCGACGACTCGCCCTTCCTGCGCCGGCCGGACCTGCTGAAGAGCCTCGTGCTCTACTGGCAGCGGCATCCGTCGCTCTCCTACCTGTTCTCGGGCCTCTATATCGGCCCGACGAGCCAGGCCCCGCGCATGGACGAGGCGCGCCACGACGGGCTCTACGAGCTGGAGGTGGCGCTGAACCAGGTGCCGGAGCCCGACGCGCCCAACATCCCGCGCTGGCTGGTCGACCGGATCTTCCGCAACATCCTCGTGGACGTCACCGGCAACACCCACCGGGCCGAGATCTGCATCGACAAGCTCTACTCGCCGGACGGACCCACGGGGCGCCTCGGCCTCGTGGAGTTCCGCGCCTTCGAGATGCCGCCGGACGCCCGGATGAGCCTCGCTCAGCAACTCCTGCTGCGGGCCCTCATCGCGTGGTTCTGGCGCGAGCCCCAGGCCGGCGGTTGTGTCCGCTGGGGCACGGGGCTGCACGATCGCTTCATGCTGCCCCACTTTCTGGCCGCCGACTTCCGCTCCGTGCTGGATGACCTCGCCCGGGCCGGCTACGCTTTCGATCCGGTCGCCTTCGAGGCGCAGAGCCTGTTCCGCTTCCCCGTCTTCGGGCAGGTGGAGCACGCGGGCGTGCATCTCGAACTGCGTCAGGCGCTGGAGCCGTGGCACGTGCTCGGCGAGGAAGGATCGAGCGGAGGGACCGTGCGCTTCGTCGACAGCTCCGTCGAGCGCCTGCAGGTGAAGGTGGCCGGCTTCGTGCCGGGGCGCCACGTCATTGCCTGCAACGGCCGGCGCTTGCCGATGACCTCCACCGGCACGGCCGGGGAGGCGGTGGCGGGCCTGCGCTTCAAGGCCTGGCAGCCGGCCTCGTCGCTGCACCCGACGATCCCCGCGCACTCGCCGCTGACCTTCGACATCCTGGACAGCTGGAGCGGGCGGGCGCTTGGCGGCTGCCGCTACCACGTCGCCCATCCGGGCGGGCGCAACTACGAGACCCATCCGGTCAACGCCTACGAGGCGGAGGGGCGCCGCCTCTCCCGCTTCCAGCCGCACGGGCACACCCCGGGCCGGATCGCGATGCCGCGCGAGGAGGTGAATCCCGAGTTCCCGCTCACCCTCGACCTGCGGACGCCCGGGCCGCAATGACCGCGCTCGCGGAGGTGAAGGAGAAG
This sequence comes from Methylobacterium gregans, assembly GCF_022179245.1. Classification (GTDB taxonomy): domain Bacteria; phylum Pseudomonadota; class Alphaproteobacteria; order Rhizobiales; family Beijerinckiaceae; genus Methylobacterium; species Methylobacterium gregans. Next base: position 50,623 of record NZ_BPQM01000092.1, on the reverse strand, counting down.
GCGGGCGGCACCGTGCCGCTCGCCCGCTGGACGGAGGGCTACGCGCCGCTTCCGGGCCGGCCCGACGCCTATCTCGCCCCCGACGGCACACCGCGCGACTCGGCAGGGGGAGCCTGGTCACGCCTGCTCGACCACCTCGGGCGCCTCGGCGAGCCCGAGATGATGGCCCGCTTCGTCTCGGCGGAGCGGCACATCCGCGATGCCGGCATCTCCTTCCGGGTCTACGGCGACCAGCGCGAGCACGCTTGGCCGCTGAGTTCGCTGCCTCTGGTGATCGGGGCCGCCGAGTGGCGCGACCTCAGCGCCGGGCTGGTCCAGCGGGCCGAACTGATGGAGGCGATCCTTGCCGACATCTACGGTCCCGGCGACCTCGTGGCGGGTGGCTACCTGCCGGCTGCCGTGGTGGCGGGCTCGCCCGAGTTCCTGCGCCCGCTCCACGGGGTCGCGCCGCCGGGCGGGCGCTACCTCAAGCTCTACGCCGCCGATATCGGCCGGGGGCCGGACGGGCGCTGGCGGGTTCTGGCCGACCGGACGCAGGCTCCCTCCGGCCTCGGCTGGGCGCTGGAGAACCGGATGGTGCTGGCCCGCGCCTTCCCGGACATCTTCGAGGCCTGCCACGTCGAGCGCTTTCCGGCCTTCTTCCAGGCGTTTCGCGACGGGCTCGCGGCCGGCGCCGAGCGGGCGGACCCGCGCATCTGCCTGCTGACCTCGGGCCCCTACAGCAGCACCTATGTCGAGCAGGCCGCGCTCGCCCGCTATCTCGGGCTGATGCTGGTCGAGGGCGACGACCTCGTGATGCAGGACGGGCGGTTGCACGTGCGCACCGTCTCGGGCCTCAAGCGCTGCGACGCCCTCTGGCGCCGGATCGACGCCGACTATCTCGATCCGCTGGAACTGAACCCCGCCTCGCGCCTCGGCGTCCCGGGCATCCTCGAGGCCCTGCGCAACGGCAGCCTGGTGATGGCCAACATGCCTGGCTCGGGCCTCTGCGAGTCGGGCGCGCTCGAACCCTATCTCGACGGCATCGCCCGGCGCATGCTCGGCGAGCCGCTGACGCTCGCCGGGCCGCCGACCTGGTGGTGCGGTGACCCGGACGGGCTGGCGCATGTCCGCGACAACCTCGACGCCCTGACGCTGCGCCCGGCGGCGACGCCCCAGCGCGGGGCGGGCCGCGACGCGCTCCTCGGGCCGCAGACGCTGGCCGCCGACCGGGACCGCGCCGTCGCGGCGCTGCGCGAGCGGCCCTTCGACTATGTCGGTCAGGCGCTCGGGCCGCTCTCGACCATGCCGGGCTGGGAGCGCACCGATGCGGGCCTGCGCCTCGTGCCGCGCCCCTTCGTGCTCCGGGTCTTCGCCGCCCGCACGCCCAGCGGCTGGCAGGTGATGCCGGGCGGTTTCTGCCGCGTCGCCGAGCGCGACGACGTCGACCCGACCGAGATGCGCCTCGGCATCCGCGCGGCCGATGTCTGGGTCCTCTCCGAGACGCCCGTCGAGACGCAGACCCCGATCCAGGGCCGCACGCCCCGGGTGCGGCGCCTGGCCGGCCACCTGCCCTCGCGGGCCGCCGACGGCCTGTTCTGGTTCGGCCGCTACACCGAGCGGGCCGAGGCCGTGATCCGCCTCGTGCTCGCTCATCTCCGAAGCGTGGGCGATGCCGTCGTCACCGACATCGCGGGCGGCGCGCACGCCCCAACCGCCGCCCGCATCCGCCGCCTGATCGCCGAGTGGGGCGCAGGCAGCGCCCCCAACCTGCCGACCGCCGCACTTGCCCAGCAGGCGCTCTCCGGGCGCACGGCGCCGGGCTCGGCCCGCGCCCATATCGAGTCGGCCCGGCGCAACGCGGCGAAGCTCCGCAACCGCCTCTCGGGCGAGGCCTGGCGCGTGCTCGCCGACCTCGTCGACCTGCTGTCCCTCGATCCGGGCCGAGCATTCACCGAGTCGCAGCTCTCAGGCCGGGCCGAGCGGGCTTTGAGCCACCTCGCGGCCCTCTCGGGTCTCGCTCACGAGAACATGAGCCGGGCGGCGGGCTGGCACTTCATCGATCTGGGCCGACGCATCGAGCGGGCGATCAACACCTGCGACTTCGCGCTCGCGCTGGCCGACGACGAGGCCACCCCCGAGAGCCTCGGGGTGATGCTGGCGCTCTGCGACTCGCAGCTCAGCTACGGCTCCCGCTACATGCAGGGTGTGGCACTCGATCCCGTGCGCGACATGGTGCTGCTCGACCCCTACAACCCGCGCTCCGTCGCCTTCCAGGCGGAGGCGATCGCCCGCCACCTCGCCGACCTGCCGCCGCTCGCTGCCGACGGGGTGCCCGAGCCCCATTGCCGGCTGGCCGCGCGCATCGTGGCGGAGTTCCGCAGCGGCGAGGCCGCCGATTTCGACGCGGTCGGCATGGCCCGGGTCGAGAGCGAGCTGGAGCGGCTCGCCGACGCCATCGCCGGCCGCTACTTCCCGGCCGGCCCCCAGGCCGCGCGTCCGGAAAAGCTTGGGGGGCTCGGGTGATCTACACGCTCCGCCACCGCACCACCTACCGCTACGCCCGACCCGTGCGCTTCGCCCGCTGCTCCCTGCGGCTGAAGCCGCAGGACGGCGAAGGCCAGACCGTGCTGGCGAGCGCGGTGACGATCGAGCCGAGCCCGGCCAACGCCGTGACCCGGCGCGACTATTTCGGCATCGAGGCGCTCGGCATCCGTCTCGACACGCCCCACGCCGAGTTCGTGGTCGAAGCCAATTCCCGCGTCGCGGTCGATCGCCCCGCACCGCCCGAGCCGGAGGCCGGCCCCACCTGGAACGCGGTGCGCGACGCCGTGCTGGCGAGCCGCGACCTCTCGGGCGCGGCCCCCGTGCACTTCCTGTTCCCGAGTGCCCGCGTGCCCCTGGTGCCGGAGGTGACGGACTACGCCCGGGCGAGTTTCCGTGCGGGCCGCAGCGCCTACGGCGCGGCCCACGACCTGATGCGCCGGATCCGGGCCGATTTCCGGTTCGATTCGAGCGCCACCGCCGTCGACACGCCGCTCGCCGAGGCGTTCCGGCTGCGCGCCGGGGTCTGCCAGGACTTCGCCCACGTGATGATCGCGGGGCTTCGCGGCATGGGCCTGCCGGCGGCCTATGTCAGCGGGTACCTGCGCACCACGCCGCCGCCCGGCCGCCCCCGCCTGCAGGGGGCGGATGCCAGCCACGCCTGGGTCGCGGTCTGGTGTGGTTCGGGCTGGCTTGGCCTCGACCCGACGAACGACTGCGCCGTGGGCAACGACCACATCGTGGTGGCGCGCGGGCGCGACTACGGCGATGTCGCCCCGATCGACGGCATCGTCACCGCCTCGGGCCGTCAGCGGCTTCGGGTCGAGGTGGACGTGATCCCGGAGGATGAGGCGGTGCCGGAACTGGCGCTGGCGATATAGGGGCTCCTATCCTCCGCCATCCGCGAAACGCCGGAACGCTGCCAGCGTCTCGCCACTGACGTGGTGCTCGATGCCCTCCGCGTCGCGCCGCGCCGTCTCGGGGCTGACGCCGAGCGCGCAGAGGAAGCGCTCCACGATCCTGTGACGCTCCCGCGCCTGGTCGGCCAGGATCCGCCCGGCCTCCGTGAGGAAGACGCCCCGGTAGGGCCGCTGCTGCACCAGGCCGTCCTCGGCGAGCCGCTTGAGCATCTTGGCGACGGTCGGCTGCGCCACGCCGAGGCGGGCCGCGATGTCGACCTGCCGAGCCTCGCCGCCGTCGCCGATCAGGTCGGCGATCAACTCGACATAGTCCTCGGCGAGTTCCGAGCGCCGGGCCTCGCGGGCCTGCCGGAAGCTCGCGACATGGATCTCCGGATCGACGAGCGGGTCTCCCGCGGGGGCGGTCGTGCGGCGGGCCTGCATCGGTCGGGACACCTCGTCTGGCAGATGACGCGCGGAAGGACTGGCGGTCCTCATAGCCCAGGAGTCCGCCCGTCGGGAGCCCCCGGGCCGCCGCCCGGTGGAGGCGGCGCGCTTTGCAGCGCAGCGACTTAGCTGTTCACAACCGTTATAGCACGAGCTATATTGTGCCAATGGGCCGTTCCGGCTCTCGGTACGAGGATCTTCGTGAACGTCAGCCCGCACCCCGTCGCCCCGGACCCGAGCTGGCGTTCCGCGCGTCCCGCGGATGAGCCGAGCCTCGGCGCCCTGAATGCCAGCGTGGCGGTGCGCGCGGGCGGATCCTGGCCGCGGCGGCTCCTCGGCTTCCTGGGGCCGGGTTACATGGTGGCGGTCGGCTACATGGACCCGGGCAACTGGGCGACCGACATCGCGGGCGGCGCCCAGTTCGGTTACACGCTTCTCGCCGTCATCCTGATCTCGAACCTGATGGCGGTCGTGCTGCAGGCGCTCAGTGCCCGGCTCGGCATCGCCACGGGGCGCGACCTCGCCCAGGCCTGCCGCGACGCCTATCCGCGGCCCGTGGGCTTCGCGCTCTGGCTCGCCTGCGAGGCGGCGATCATCGCCTGCGACCTCGCCGAGGTGATCGGCACGGCGATCGCCCTGAAGCTGCTCTTCGGCCTGCCGCTCTGGCTCGGCGCCGTGATCACCGCCCTCGACGTGCTGGTGGTGCTGCTGCTGCTCCGCCGGGGCTTCCGGGCGCTCGAAGCCTTCGTGATCGGGCTGCTCACCGTCATCTTCGTCTGCTTCGCGGTGCAGATCGCGCTGGCCGCTCCCCCGGTCGCGGCGGTGCTCGGCGGCTTCATGCCGTCGCGCGAGATCGTCACGAACCCGGCCGCCCTCTACATCGCCATCGGCATCATCGGCGCCACGGTAATGCCCCACAACCTCTACCTGCATTCCTCGATCGTGCAGACCCGGGCCTACCCCCGCGACCTCGCGGGCAAGCGCGAGGCCCTGCGCTTCGCGGTGGCGGATTCCACCATCGCCCTGACGCTCGCGCTCTTCGTCAACGCCGCGATCCTGATCCTGGCGGCTTCCGTGTTCCACGCGAGCGGGCGCACCGACGTGGAGGAGATCGAGCAGGCCTACGAGCTGCTCTCGCCGCTGCTCGGCGTCGGCCTCGCCTCGACGCTGTTCGCCGTGGCGCTCCTGGCATCGGGCCTCAACTCGACGGTGACCGCCACGCTCGCCGGCCAGATCGTGATGGAGGGTTTCCTGCGCCTGCGCCTGCCGAACTGGGCTCGGCGCCTGATCACCCGCGGCATCGCCATCGTGCCGGTCGTCGTGGTGGCGGTCCTCTACGGCGATGCGGGCACGGCCAAGCTCCTCGTGCTGAGCCAGGTGGTGCTCTCGATGCAATTGCCCTTCGCGGTGATCCCGCTCGTCAGCTTCGTCTCGGACCGGGCCAAGATGGGCGCGCTGGTGGTGCCGGGCTGGCTCAAATGGCTGGCCTGGGCGATCGCGGGGATCATCGTGGTGCTGAACCTGAAGCTTCTGGTCGACATGCTGACCGGCGTGTGATGCAGCCCCCGATGGGATAGACGGACGCCGTCGCCGGGTTGCCCCGGCGCGTGCGGCGACCCCGGATGAGCGTGCAGGCCTTCAACACCAAGCGTACCTATGCGGGCGCCGACCTGCGCCGCTTGGTCGAGGCGCGGGCCCGGGCGCTTGGCTTCTGTGCGCTCGGCCTGGCCGGGCCCGACGCGGTGCCGCTGCTGCCCGAACGCCTGGGCGCGTGGCTCGCGGAGGGCGCGCAGGGCGAGATGAGCTGGATGGAAGAGCGCGCCGACCAGCGCGCGGATCCGGCGACGCTCTGGCCCGAGGTGCGCAGCATCTGGGTGCTCGCCATGAGCTACAAGCCCGAGACGGACCCGCTCGACCTCCTCGCGCGCCGAGATCGCGGCGCGATCGCCGCCTATGCGCAGCGGCGCGATTATCACGAGGTGCTCAAAGGCAAGCTGAAGGAACTCGGCGGTTATCTCTCGGCGAAGTCCGGCCGGCCCGTGAAGGTCTTCGTCGACACGGCCCCGGTGATGGAGAAGCCGCTTGCCGAGGCCGCGGGCCTCGGCTGGCAGGGCAAGCACACGGTGCTGCTCTCGCGCGAGCATGGCAACTGGCTCCTGCTCGGCGCGATCTACAGCGCCGCCGCGATGGAGCCGGACGCGGCCGGCGTGAGCCGCTGCGGTTCCTGCCGGGCCTGCCTCGACGTCTGCCCGACGGGGGCCTTCCCCGAGCCCTACCGGCTCGACGCGCGGCGCTGCCTCTCCTACCTGACCATCGAGCACGCTGGGCCGATCCCCGAGGAATTCCGGCGCCCGATGGGCAACCGCGTCTTCGGCTGCGACGATTGCCTCGCAATCTGCCCCTGGAACAAGTTCGCGCACGCGGCCGCCGAGGCCCGGATGAGCGCCCGCGACGACCTCGCCGCGCCGCCGCTGGCGGAACTCGCGACCCTCGACGACGCCGCCTTCCGGGCGCGGTTCGCCGGCACGCCCGTCAAGCGCACGGGCCGCGACCGCTTCCTGCGCAACGTGCTGATCGCGATCGGCAACGCGGGCGACCCTGCCCTCGGCGCGGCGGCACTCGACCATCTCGCCGACGCCTCGCCACTCGTGCGGGGCATGGCCGTCTGGGCCGCGGCGCGCTACCTCGACAGCGCGGCGCTCAGTGAGTTGCACGCCCGGCACGGCGCGGCCGAGGCCGACCCGCATGTGCGGGCGGAGTGGCGGGCGGCGCTGGCGCACGATCCGGAGACCTAGAGATCCATGAACCTGTTCGTCTTCGGCCTCGGTTTCTCGGCCCGACGCTTCGCCGAGAGCCAGCGCGGGCGCTTCGGCCGGATCCGGGCGAGCGTGACCGACCCGGAGAAGGCCCGCGCGCTCTCGGACGAGACCGGATTCGCGGTGCGCGCCTTCGGGCCGGAGGGGGCGGATTCCTGCATCGCCGAGGATCTTGCCGACACCGACGTGCTCCTCGTCTCCGTGCCGCCGGACGCGGAGGGCGATCCGACGCTGCGCGCCTACCAGGACGCCATCGTGGGCAGCCGCATCCGCTGGATCGGCTATCTCTCGACGATCGGGGTCTACGGCGATCACGGCGGTGCCTGGATCGACGAGACGACCGAGCCCTCGCCCCTCAGCGCCCGCTCGAAGATGCGGCTCGCGGTGGAGAACGCCTGGCTCGACCTCGGCCGCGACACGGGCAAGACCGTGCAGGTCTTCCGGCTGTCGGGCATCTATGGGCCCGGCCGCAATCCGATCGTGAAGCTGCGGGAGGGCCGCTCGCAGCGCATCGTCAAGCGCGGCCAAGTCTTCAACCGGATCCACATCGACGACATCGCGGCAACGCTCGCGGCCTCGATCGATCGTCCCCGAGCGGGTGCCGTCTACAACGTCACCGACGACGAGCCGGCGCCCCCGCAGGTGGTGACGGAGTACGCGGCTGGGATCGCCGGTCTGCCGCTGCCGCCCGAGGTCGATTTCGAGACCGCCGATCTCAGCCCGATGGCGCGCAGCTTCTACGGAGAGAACAAGCGCGTGCGGAACCGGCTGATCCGGGAGGAACTCGGCGTGGATCTCGCTTTCCCGACCTACCGCGAAGGCCTCACCGCCCTGAAAGATGCCGGGTAGGCGCCCTCACCCGGGGCGCGCCGTCCCAGTCGCAGCAGCCCGCTGCGCGAGCTCCGGGCAAGGCCGTGCTCGGTCTTGTTCCAGCGGTTCGGCGCCCGCACCAGCTCGAACACGGCGAGCCAAGCCGCGAGGCTGACGCAGCAGAAGTAGAACGGCATCAGGGGCACCCAGACGATGAGGTCGAGCCAGCCCCGCCGGACGCAGCCGAGCGCCGCCGGCAGCATCAGGGCGAAGAACCCGGCCCAGAAGAGCAGCATGGACAGGCCCTGCGGCATGCGGGACAGCAGGGTCGTCGTCTCCGGCTGCGCGCGCAGGAACAGGTCGTAGACCGAGAGCACGAGGTAGAGCGGATAGACCAGGGCGGAGAGCACCGCGCCGGGCACGAGCGCCAGCGCCGCGAGACCGCGGACCGCGCCGAGACGGCGGAGCGTCTCCAGCGGCGCCCTTCCATGCGTCAGGCTGGTCTGGAGGAAGCCCTTGATCCAGCGCACCCGCTGGTGAAGCCAGGCCTGACCGCGGATCGGCGCCTCCTCGATCGTGCCGCTCGGCAGGTCGCCGACATCGTAGCCTGCGAGCGCGAGGCGGACGCCCAGATCGGCGTCCTCGGTGACGTTCCAGGCGTCCCAGCCGTGGAGATCGCGCAGGGTGCGGGTTCGGAAATGGGTCGAGGTGCCGCCGAGCGGCATCGGCAGGCGCCAGCGGGCGAGCGCCGGATTCAGCACCCCGAACAGCCCGAGATATTCCAGCGTGAAGAAACGGGCGAACCAGGAATCGCCCGGGTTGTCGACGAGCAGCCGGCCCTGCAGCGCGGCGGTCGTCGCGGGCGCGCGCGCGAACAGGGACGCGGCGAGCCGGAGCTGGTCCTCCGCGGGCACGTCCTCGGCATCGTAGACGACGAGCAGGCTGCCGCGCGCGAGGGGCAGGGCGGCGTTGAGGGCGCGCGGCTTCGTCCGCGGCAGGCCCGGCGGCATCACGATCGTCTCGAACCGGGCCGGGAAGGGGATGCGGGCAAGCGCCCGCGCTGTCTCGGCGTCGTCGGCCTCGATCAGGAACTTCACGTCGAGCTTCGAGAGCGGGTAGTCGAGCCGGGCGATCGCCCGGACGAGGCGGTCGACCACGGCTCCCTCGCGATACATCGCGACCATCACCGTGTAGGTGGGCAGCTCCGCCTCCGCGAGCGGTCGCGCGCGCGCCGCGATCACCCCCGCCCCCAGGAAGGCGGCGCCGATCCGCAGGCCCGTCATCGCCAGGAACACGAGCTGAACAGCGACCGTGACCGCCAACGCGAGTGGCGGCGGCAGTGCGGCGAACAGGCAGAACCCGGTGCAGGCGAGCAGGAAGAGGAACAGCAGCCAGCGGTTGGCCGGCTCGCGCCCGAAGGCCCAGTGCGGCGCCCGGCGCTGGAGGTTGTCCGCCGCGTAGGCCGCGATCTCGGGACCCCGCGCCGCGAACACCGCCTCGCGCAGCCGCGTCGGCGTGGTGATCGCCGGCATGCCGCGCCGGTATCCGGTCTCGAGGAGTTCGGCCACCTGCGGCCCGCGGGGCGCCAGAACGCAGGGCGCGAGCGCGCCCGTGGCAAGCGGCGCGAGCCCCGCGACGAGGCTGTCGGGATAGCGCAGGCCCGGACCGAACGGGATCTCGTCGTCGAGGAAGGTCGCGCCGAGCGCCCGGGCGAGCGCGCGGTAGTAGGCGTCCTCGTGGATCCAGCCGGCGTTGAGCATGGCGGTCGCCGCATCGGTGCCGCTCGCCCGGGCGAGATCGGCGGCGCGGGCCAGATCCGATGCGGCCACGCCCTCCCACAGCAGGAAGGCGATCTCGGGCGGCAGGACCGACGCGTCGGAGGTGGGCCTGAGCAGGAGGCGCAGGAACGACATGGACACCCGCTCCCGCGACCCGCGGAACGTGCTAGACAGGCGTGCGAGCCGAGCCGCCTGACCGGGGCCAGCGGACACCAGGACTGTTCAACCGTCAAGACGCGTTCGGCATGATTGAAAAATTCCGGGTGATCATCGCGGCAGTTCTGTTCTTGTCGCCTGCCGGGCAGCAGGTCCGGGCCGATCCTGCTCCCTCCGAGAGCGTAAGGATCCCGAACTTCTGGAACCCGCGTGCGCGTGGCGAGCGGATCGAGGCGCCCCAGACCGGCCGCCCGGTCCGCTTTCTCACCGACGACGAGTTCCCGCCGCTGCACTTCGCCGGTCCCGACGGAGCGCCGACCGGCTTCGCGGTGGAGCTAGCCCGCGCCGTGTGCGAGCGCCTGGCGATCACCTGTACGGTGCAGGCGCGCCGCTTCGACACGCTGCTCGACGCGCTGAACGAGCGCCAGGGCGACGTGGTCGCGGCGGCGATCCCGCTGACCCCGACGCTCCGAGAGAAGTTCCTGGCGACGAGGCCCTATTTCCGCTGGCCCGCCCGCTTCGCCGCCCGCACGAGCCCGCCCCTGCCGCCCCCATCCCCCGAGGGGCTTGCGGGCCGCAGCGTCGGGGTGATCGCGGGCAGCGCCCACGCGGCCTATCTCCGGGCCTTCTTCCCGAAGGCACAGACGAAGGAGTTCACCGATCTCGCGGCGGCAGAGGGCGCGCTGAAGCGCGGCGAGACCGAGTACCTGTTCGCGGACGGCGTCAACCTCGCGCTCTGGTTCGGCGGCCAGGAGGCGGCCGGGTGCTGCGCCTTCACGGGGGGCGACTATCTGGAGAACCGGTATTTCGGGGAGGGCATCGGCCTCGTGACCCGCCAGGAGGACGCAGGCCTCGCCCGCGCGCTCGACGACGCGCTCCAGCGGCTCTGGGACGACGGCAAGTACGCCGAGCTGTACCTGCGCTTCTTCCCCGTGAGCCCGTTCTGAGACCGAGCCGGCATGGGTGCCCCGCGTTGACCCGTCCGGCGCCCCTACCGTAGTGAGGCGGGTTCTCGGCACATGCTGGAACGTACCGCTTCATGCCCGCCCCGCTCACCCTCGACCCCGACCTGATCGAGGCCGCCGCGCACGCCGCCGCCTGGCCCTTCGAGGAGGCGCGCAAGCTCGTCGCGCGCCTGGAGCGCAAGCCCAAGGCCGAGGTTCTGTTCGAGACCGGCTACGGGCCGTCGGGCCTGCCGCATATCGGCACCTTCGGCGAGGTGGCCCGCACCTCGATGGTGCGCCACGCCTTCCGGGTGCTGACGAAGGACGCGGTGCCGACGCGTCTCATCGCCTTCTCGGACGATATGGACGGCCTGCGCAAGGTGCCGGACAACGTGCCGAACCGCGAGATGCTGCAGGCCGCCCTCAACCTGCCGCTGACGAAGGTGCCCGATCCCTTCGGGACGCACGACAGCTTCGGCGCGCACAACAACGCGGAGCTGCGCCGCTTCCTCGACGCGTTCGGCTTCGACTACGAGTTCCGCTCGGCGACGGAGTGCTACCGCTCGGGCGTCTTCGACGCGACGCTCATGCTGGTGGCCGAGCGCTACCAGGCGGTGATGGACATCATGCTGCCCTCGCTGCGCGCCGAGCGCTCGGCGAGTTACTCGCCCTTCCTGCCGATCCACCCGGTCACCGGCCACGTCCTTCAGGTGCCGATCGATCGTGTGGACGCCGCCAAGGGCACGCTCGCCTGGCGCGATCCTGCGACGGGCGAGGCCTACGAGACCCCGTTCACCGGCGGCCACGCCAAGCTGCAGTGGAAGCCCGACTGGGCGATGCGCTGGGTGGCGCTCGGCATCGACTACGAGATGGCCGGCAAGGATCTGATCGACTCGGTCAAGCTCTCGGGCCAGATCGCCCGCGCGCTCGGCGCCGAGCCACCGGAGGGCTTCAACTACGAGCTCTTCCTCGACGAGCGGGGCCAGAAGATCTCGAAGTCGAAGGGCAACGGCCTGACCATCGACGAATGGCTCGCCTACGGCACGCCGGACTCGCTCGCGCTGTTCATGTACAACAAGCCGCGCGAGGCCAAGCGCCTGTTCTTCGATGTGATTCCGCGCCACGTCGACGAGTACCTGAACTTCCTCGACCGCTATCCGAAGCAGGACGCCAAGCTGCGCCTCGGCAACCCGGTCTGGCACCTGCACGCGGGCGCGCCGCCCGAGGCGGAGCGGGTCGAGGGCGGCGGCGTCAACTTTGCAATGCTGCTGAACCTCGCGGCGGTGGCCAACACCGAGGACAAGGGCGTGCTCTGGGGCTTCATCCGGCGCTACGCCCCCGGGATCGGGCCGCAGACGCATCCCTATCTCGACCGGCTGGTCGGGCACGCACTCGCCTATTTCCGGGACTTCGTGCGCCCCGCGAAGACCTACCGCGAGCCGACCCAGGAAGAGCGGGCGGCGCTGGAGGATCTGGCGGCGGCGCTGGCCGAGCATGCCGGCTCGACCGATCCGGAGGCCCTGCAGGCCGCGGTCTACGAGGTCGGGCGGCGCCACTTCCCCGATCTCTCCGGCAAGGCCAAGAGCCCGGACGGCCGACCCGGCGTGTCGCAGGCGTGGTTCGGCACGATCTACAATGTGCTGTTCGGCGAGGCGCGTGGTCCCCGGTTCGGCTCTTTCGTCGCCCTCTACGGCGTCGAGGAGACGCGCGCCCTCATTGCCGCGGCGCTCTCGGGTGCCCTGATCGCCGATCACGCCGCCTTCACGGCAGGCCGGACAGCGGCCTGAGGGCGAAGCGGCCTCCTTCGGGCCCTTCCCGGAGGGGGCAGGCAGGATCAGCGGAGGTCGCTGGGATCGTCGGCCCTGCCCTGCCCCAAGCTTGACCGTAACGCCGTGGCGGACGATTTCGGATAGGCAGTCGAACCGCGGGCGTTGCTAGCCGTTAACCTGTCGATTTCCGCTCTCGGTGGGTGCAATGGCCAAGCATGACATTCTCGGATACTTCGAGCATCGCCGCGACGGCGCCTGGGTCTGCGTGCGTCCGTTCACGCTGACGACCCGCAGTGCCAGCATCGACATCCGCGAGGGCCAGCGCTTCGACTATGGCAAGCGCGTCGGTGGGCTCGACCTCGCCGAGTACCTGGAACAGCTCGGCTCGCAGTTCGGCTCTTGAGGAATCTATCCGGGCGGTGGCGGAGGCTGTGTCTCCGCCCGGCTCTGCGCTCCCTCCCCTGATCCGCGTGGGGAACTGCCTTCCGGCTTGCCGCGCTCGGGTGCGGCGGTGTCGGGATAGCGCTTGCGGTACTCGGCGAGGAACGCCCCCAGCGTCTCGGCCTTCGAGGCGCGCTGCGCGATCTCGCGGAAGCCTGGCTGGCGTGTCGGATCGGTGCCGGTGATCAAGGCGAAGCTGCGCGCGTCCGCGCTCTCGGCCATCAGCCCCGCGAACTTGGCCTTCAGCCGCTCCAGTCCCAGGCGCTCGTCCGCCAGATCGTAGGCTATGCCCGCGCGGATCACATCGGCGCGGGCGGCCTCGTCGAGGGGTTGGGTGCCGCGCCAGACCTCGCCCAACAGCGCCTCGTGCGCCTCGCCGGCCCCCCGCCAGCGGCGGGCCGCCCAGAGGATGTCGGCTCTGAGGCGCGCGACGTCCGGACCGCTCTCGTCCTCGATCGTCTCCAGGGCGAGGTCCGTGCGGCTCAGGTCCGAGAGCGCGCGCGCCCGCACCAGCGCGCGGGCGCGGCGCAGGTCGGCCGGCAATTCCGGTAGGTGGGTCGCGTCGATCGCCTCCAGCGCCTGGAGCGGCTTGCCGTCCATCAGCCGCACCGTGGCGAGGCGCGCCGCCACAGCGGCGCGGGCTTGGCCGGTGAGCCGATGGTCGATCTGGTGCTGGAGCAGGTCGGCCGCCGAGTCGAGCAGGTCGAGCCCGACCAGCCGGTCGGCCAGCCGGCGCACCACCTCGTCGCCGCGCCGGCCGATCGGAGCGAACTCCTTGAAATCGAAGTAGAGCGCCACCGCCTCGACGCCCGGCAACGCGTCGCCGCGCCCGCCGAGATAGAGGGCGTCGAACAGGCTCTGAGCCTCGCCGTTCAGCACCCGCGCCATCTCGGAGGCCGGGAAGGCCATCGCGGCGCGCCGGGTCGTCGCGAAGGCCTCGCGGAAGCGGCCGGCGGTCGCGTAGCTCCGGGCGAGCCCGGCGATGATCGCCTCCTCGGTCGGGCCTCCGCGCCAGGTGAGGGCGAGGCGCTCCAGCCGGGCCAGCGCCTCGCCGGAGGACATCTTGGCCGTGCCGAGCGCCAGCAGGGTCCGGCGCAGGCCCGCGGCGGCGGCGACCGGGGCTGCGGCCGCGACCTCCAGCCGCTCGTAGCGGTCGAGGGCGGCCACCGTCTGGCCGGTCAACTCCTCCACCCGGCCCTTCACCAGGGCGAGGCGATCGCGCACCAGCGGGTCGCGCTTGGCGGCGGCGTCCATCCGGGACACCGCGGCGTCGATGTCGCCGCTCTCGATCGCGGATTCGGCAGCCGCCGCGAGCACGAAGTCGCGCAGATCCTCGGGCAGGCGCCCGGCGAGGTTCAGGGTGCGGCCGAACCCGGTCTCGGCCTCGCGCCACAGGCCCAGCCCCGCCTCCGCCACAGATCGCCACAGCACCGCTTCCGAATCGCGCTGCAGCACGTCGCCGCCGAGCGCCGCGCGCGCCTCGGCAAGGCGGCCCGCGCGCAGGAGGGCGAGACCGCGCCAGAGGCTGGTCTCGCGCTGCATCGCCACCAGCGGGTCGTCGGCCGCCGCGGTCTCCAGCGCGGTCAGGCCCTCCAGATCGAGGCCGGCGGCGATGAGCGTCCGGGCATGTGCGACGCGCAAGGGGCCGCGCTCGCCCGGGGGCGCGGCGGCGGCGGCGGCGAACTGCGACCGCAGAACCGCCCGCAGATTGCCGGATCTGCCCCGCGCCCAGGCCTCCGGATCGATAGCCGGGGCGCCGGCCTCGGCGAGAGCCGTCTCGGCACGCTGCATCACGCTCGAAACCGCGAGCCCGCCCTCGCGCCCGACCGCCACCCCGTCGAGGTCCGGACGCACCGCGAGGTCGTCGGCCAGTGCCAGCACGGCGAGGCCGAACCGGCTGGGGAGAAGCTCGAAATCGACGAAGCGCTGGCGCTTCGACATGCCGGCTGCGCGACGCCCCCGTGTCGTGACGAGGGCGATCCGCTCGCCGTCGAGATCGAGCCACGTCGCCGCGCCGGGCTTCGGCAGATCCACCGTGAGGCCGAAGCGGCCGGCCGCGTCGGGCCGCCGCCTCGGATTGAGCGCTGTGCTGGGCGTCAGGGCATCGCCCGCGGCGAGTTCCCAGCCGGCGCCCTCGCCGACCGCCACCGGCAAGAGGTCCACGAGCCGGCCCGGCGGCACGGCGAAGCGCAGCACCGTGAGATTGCCGACGCGGCGCGCCTCGCCGAGGGGGCTGAGCCCGGTCGTGGCCCCGGACTCGGGCAGGCGCACCGGCTCGTCCGTCTCGAAGGCGAGCGTCGCCACGCCGGTGCGCTCGAACAGCGCGACCGGCGGCAGGGTGCGGAAGCCGAAGACGAGGCCCGTGCCGGGCTTGCCCAGCGGGGGCTCGGCTTCCGCCGGGGCGGGGCGGGGCGCCTCGCGGGGGGCTGGATCCCGGGACGTCGGGGCGGGCTGGGGCGCCGGGGCGGGGCGCGGTGCCTCCGCGGTCGGCCCGGACGGTTGAGCGATGGCCGGCTCGCCCGGCTTCTCGCCGGCCTTCATCAGGTCGATCGAGACCGCGTCGTCCTCGCGCTCGATGCGCATCGTGTAGCCGTCCGCCGGGGTGAGCAGAAGGCTCGCGGAGTCCGATCCGGTCTCCGCCGCGAGGTCAGCGAGGACGGGGGCCGTCCGGCCGCGCGCCTCGCCCGTGTCGATGGTCCAGGCCCCGTCGATGCGCAGGCGGGTGGCGGCGCCCTCGCGCAGGCTCTCGCTGTGCACGCCGGGCGGCAGGCGCAGGGAGAGGCGCGTCAGGGTCGGCAGGTGGGCAACCTCGAGGGCGAGCGTCCGGCGGGCCGGGGGCGGGTTGCGGAGCCGCAGCGCCGCCTCGGCGGCCTCGGCCCGCCGCGCCAGCTCCGCGATCACCTCCGCGGGCAGCGGCGGCACGAGGCCGGTCCAGCCCTCGGGCAGGAGATCGACGAAGACCTGTTCGGCCGCCTCCTGCACGCTGATCCGGACGGGCCGCTGCAGGGCGAGGCGCAGGCCGGTCCCGTCCGGATCGCGCCGGGCCACCGCGATGTAGGCGGGCATCTCCTGGGCGAGCCGCTCGGCCCCGCCGGGCGCCCGCTCGGAGAAGCTGAGCACCAGCACGCCGGCACTCGCCCGCGCCTTGACGGAGACGGGCTTGTCGAAGGTGAGGCGGATGCGGCCGTAGCCGGCGGGCGCCGCGCCCTCGCCGGCCCGGGCCTCGCTGCCCTTGAGGGCGATGAGCCGTGCGGCCGCGACCGGCGTCGCGACGGGGAGGGCCGCCAGGACTCCCAGGAGCAGGGCGGCGCGCACTGCCCTCAGGCCGCCCGCCCGGCCTCCCCTCACCTGCCCCGCCCCCATGGAACGCCCCGACGCCGTACGCCCCGCGACTCTGCGGGGCGCAGGGCTAACGGCGGCTTAATGGGGCTCGTGCGGGATCCGGCTCAGCGGCGGACGACGAGGTTCGGCACCAGGCTGCCCGTGGGGCCGAAGCTGTCGAAGGCGCGCCGGCAGTTGGCGTCCGGGTCCTTGCGGTAGCTCTCCAGGTAGGAGGCGGCGGCGAAGTGCAGCGTCCCGGAATTCAGCGCGCCCGGCTCGATGCCGAGGCGGCGCACGGCGGCCTGGAGCTGTTCCGGCTCGCCGCGCAGGTTCGGGCAGGCGACGTTGACGAAACCCACCAGCCCGGCGAGCCGGGCCGCCATGGTCTCGTTCTTGGAGAGCTCCGGCGGCTTCGCCTCCGTGGCGGGTGAGGGCGCGGCCGGGGGCGTCGGCGCGGCCGGCTCCTGCGCCCGCGCGGGCAGGATCGCCGCCCCGGCGAGCAGCGCCGCCAGCATGATCCGTCTCATGGTTCCTCCCTGTCCGGTCCCGCGCGGTCGTTATGCCCGGCCTGCGCCCTCTCCTAACCCGGCCGGGCGTGTGGAGTCACGGAACCGCCTGCCAAGCGCCGGCTCAGCCCCCGAGCGCGGCGGCGCGGGCGAAGGCGGCGTTGAAGCCGCCGAGCGGCAGGGTGATGGTCACCGCCTCGCTGCTGTTGGCCTTCTGAGCGTTCACCACGAGGGCCTTGGCGGTCTTCATCCCGTCGGTGGCCAAGGTCGGGAAGCTGATCGGCACGAGGCAGCCCTCGCTCGTGCAGGTGGTGTAGGGCGCGCCCTTGCCGAGCACGGATTCGTCGAGCTTGAAGGTGACGCCGCTCTCGATGTTGAGCCCGAACGGCATCAGGAGCAGCCCCTCGGCCCGGCCCTCCTGCGGGGTGCGCAGCTCGAACACGAACTGGCGCCGGCCGCTCTGGCGATCGCCCTGGGACTGGGTGACCAGGCAGCTCGTCCGCGTCTCGGCGCGGGCGCAGTTCGTCGTCCACTCGCCGTAGGTCTCGCTCACCGAGTCGGCGCCAGCCGGCCAGACGGCCGCGGAGGCGGCCTCGGGCTTTGCCTCCGGCGGCTTCTCGGCAGCTTTGGGCTTCGGCTTGGCGACGGGCTTGGGCTTCGGCTTCTGGGCCGCCGTGGGAGCCTCGGCCGCCTCGGGCGCCGCCTCCTGGGCCGCGGCGGATCCCGACAGCAGCAAGGCGGCGAGCAGCGCGATCCCCGGGCCGACCCACCGCCGGGTCGTCCGGTCCGCGGAAGCGGCAAGCGCGCGTGTCGGCATCGATCTCGTCCCCTCGGCGACGCACCGGACGGCAGCGGAAGTCGATGCGCGGCCAGAGCTTTAGAGCCGTTCCAGATCGGATCTCGACGGCCCGGAGCGCTCTAGCGCCGGTGCGGGGGCGAGGCAATCGCGAGCGGGCGATCTCCCAAGATGTGCCAGCAAACGCGTGGTGGAATGGTCTCAGGCCCAGCGGCGGCGCAGGCTTCGGGCCAGCGCGAAGGCGAGGGTCAGCAGGCCGGGATCCCGGTCGACCGCCTCCTGCTCGGGGGCGGGGCACTGGGAGACGAGAACCGAGAGCATGGCTCACTCCATGGGCGTCGAAGGGCGCTTCCACGGACCGTTCGGCCTCCTGTCGCACTGCAATGTGCGCGGGGTACCCGATCGGCGCAACGCGCCGCGCCGCAGAGGGCGCATGCGGGAATGTCATATGTAGCAAAGTGCCATCGGCGTGGAACACTTGCGCTCTTCTGCATGGTCGCTCGAACAGGCGCGATCGCGCCCACTCGCCGTGGGAAAGATCTGTCTTTCTCCACACCCACGGATCGGATGAAAACTTGATGCAGCCCAAACCCGCCCGGCTGCGAATGGTTGACCACGCGGGCGCGCGCGGTCAGAAGCCCCAGCGCGGGGTCCCGCTGCCCGCCCCCGGTGCCCACCCGGAATATGCCGGGCCGTCCGCGCCCCGTTTGTCGCCGCTTCGTCATAGACGATGCTTAACCACCGACCTTTGACCACCGCCCCCGCCGGGGCGCGAGAGATGATGAGGATCCCCCCGGAATGACCGATCAGCCGACCCATCACCCGGTCTACGGCCGCATCAGCGGCCCCATCGTGATGATCGGCTTCGGCTCGATCGGCCGGGGCACCCTGCCGCTCATCGAGCGTCACTTCGAATATGACCGCGCCCGTTTCACGGTGATCGACCCGGTCGACACGCACAAGCCGCTCGCCGAGAAGCACGGCCTGCGCTTCGAGACGGTGGCGCTGACCCCTGAGAACTATCGCGACGTGCTGACCCCCCTGCTGACCGAGGGCGGCGGCCAGGGCTTCTGCGTCAACCTCTCGGTCGACACCTCGTCGCGGGCGATCATGGAGCTCTGCCGCGAGCTCGGCGCGCTCTACATCGACACCGTGGCCGAGCCCTGGCCGGGCTTCTACTTCGACAAGACGAAGAGCCAGGGCGACCGCACCAACTACGCGCTGCGCGAGAACATCCTCGACGCCCGCGCCCAGAACCCCGGCGGCACCACGGCCGTCTCCTGCTGCGGCGCCAACCCGGGCATGGTCTCGTGGTTCGTCAAGCAGGCGCTCCTCAACATCGCGAAGGACACGGGCCTGGAGCGGGCGGAGCCGACCTCGAAGGCCGAGTGGGCCGCTCTGATGAAGGATCTGGGCGTCAAGGGCGTGCACATCGCCGAGCGCGACACCCAGCGCGCGAAGAACCCGAAGCCGCGCGGCGTCTTCGTCAACACCTGGTCGGTCGAGGGCTTCGTCTCGGAGGGCAACCAGCCGGCCGAGCTCGGCTGGGGCACCAACGAGACCTGGAAGCCCGCGAACGCCCGCGAGCAGGAGAAGGGCTCGCGCTGCGCGATCTACCTGCTCCAGCCCGGCGCCGACACCCGCGTGCGCACCTGGGTGCCGACGGTCGGCGCGCAGTTCGGCTTCCTCGTCACCCACAACGAGGCGATCTCGATCGCCGACTACTACACGGTGCGCGATGGCGATAAGCCGGTCTTCCGTCCGACCTGCCACTACGCCTACCACCCGGCCGACGACGCCGTGCTCTCGCTGCACGAGATGTTCGGCAACGCCGGCAAGGTGCAGGAGCGCCACCACATCCTCGACGAGAACGAGATCGTGGACGGCATCGACGAGCTCGGCGTGCTCGTCTACGGCCACAAGAAGAACGCCTACTGGTACGGCTCGCAGCTCTCCATCGAGGAGACGCGCCGCATCGCTCCCTACCAGAACGCCACCGGCCTTCAGGTGACGAGCGCGGTGCTGGCCGGCATGGTCTGGGCGCTGGAGAACCCGAACGCCGGCATCGTCGAGGCCGACGAGATGGACTTCCGCCGCTGCCTGGAGGTCCAGACGCCGTATCTCGGCCCCGTGGTCGGCGTCTACACCGACTGGACCCCGCTCACCGACCGCCCCGGCCTGTTCCCGGAGGACATCGACACAAAGGATCCCTGGCAGTTCCGCAACGTGCTGGTGCACGGCTGAGCCTGTCTTGATCCGTCCGCCGGGGCCTCGGCCCCGGCGGGCGCTGTTGCGGGCGGCCGCCGCGATGCTACCATCCGGGTGCAGGCAGGATGGGGCCCCGATGGCTTTGGCCGCGAGACGCGACGCCCGCATGAGCGTCGCCGAGTATCAGGTCTGGGTGGAGAGCCGCCCCGACGAGGAGCGCTGGGAACTCCTCGACGGCGAGCCGGTGCTGATGTCGCTGCCGCAGCACCGGCACCCGCGGCTCGTCTACAACCTGCTGCGCCGCGTCGGCGACCTCGCCGACGCGCGCGGGTGCGAGGCGTTACCGGGCCTGGCCATCCTGAGCGAGGCCATGGACGATTTCGCGCCGATCCCGGCCATCGTCGTGCGCTGCGGGCCTCCGCTCCCGAGCGGTTACGCCCGCGACCCCGTGCTGATCGCCGAAGTCCTCTCGCCCTCCACCATGGCGAACGACCGCGGCCGCAAGGTGGATTTCTACCTCACGGTGCCGAGCCTGCGAACCTTCCTGATCGTCGACCAGAACGAGACGCGGATCGAGGTCTGGCAGCGCGACCGCGACTGGGAGATGCAGGTCTTCGGTCCCGCCGACCGGATCGCGCTGCCTGAACTCGGCGGCGACTTGGCCGTTTCGGATATCTACGCCCGCGTCGTCTTCTAGACCCCCATCAGGTCTCCCGCCCAAGGTCCCCTGCTCTTGCCTCACTTCGAAGAGTTCTACGCCGACAAGCTGCGCGGCTCGCTGGGCGTCACCGACGCGGAGGCGGTGCTGGACCTGCGCGGCGCCAACCGCGCCACGGCGGAGGCCTCGCTGAAGGACATGCTGGAGCGCTCCCGCTTCGGGAAGAGCAAGGTGGTGGCGATCCGCCTCGATCCGCCCCCGGAAGGCGGCGGCGAGACCCTGTTCCAGCCGATCGGCCGGCTCCTGCTCGACGCCAAGCGCCGCGGCCTGATCGAGCGGCTGCAGACCCTGCCGGCCCAGGACGGGCTGGGCTTCTACGTCTCGCTCTCCGGCAAGCCGCAGCGTTCGCCCGCGTGAAAAGCTTCGGAGGACGCAACACCCTGGAACGCCTCGCCCGCTACGGCTACGGCGCGCGCGGCCTCGTCTACTGCGTGGTCGGCGCGCTGGCCGTGCTGGCGGCGCTCGGCGCGGGCGGGCAGACCGGCGACAGCAAGGGCGCCCTGCGGGCGGTGCTCGGCGGCCCGTTCGGTCCCGTCGTCGTCGGCGCGATCGCGGTGGGGCTCCTCGCCTTCGCGATCTGGCGCCTCGTGGAGGGGATCACCGACGCGGATCGGCGCGGCACAGGTCCGAAGGGACTCGCGGTGCGGGGCGCGCATCTGATCAGCGCCGGGATCTACGGCGGCCTCGCGCTGACCGCGGCGAGCCTCAGCCTGGGACTCGGCCTGAAGGGCGGCGACGGGATGCAGGACTGGAGCGCGTGGCTCATGGCCAAACCGCTCGGCCGCTGGCTGCTGGCGCTGATCGGTCTCGGGATCGTGGCGGGGGGCTTCGGCTTCCTGGGCAAGGCGGTCGGCGGCGATGTGACCGAGCGTCTGGCGCTGAGCCAGGGCCAGTGCCGCTGGGCACGGCCGGTCGGGCGGTTCGGCTACGCGGCGCGCGGGATCGCCTTCCTGATCATCGGCGGCTTCCTCGTCGTGGCGGCGTGGTACCAGCGCTCCTCCGAGGTAAAGGGCCTCGGCGAGGCGTTCCGGCTGCTGCGACAGCAGCAATACGGCTGGATCCTGCTTGCCGTGGTGGCGGCAGGCCACGTCGCCTTCGGAGCCTTCGGTCTGATCCAGGCCCGCTACCGGCGCATCGACGCGCCTGACATCGACGACACGGACGACGCGGCCGCCAAGGCCTTTCGGGCCCTGCGGTAGAGGCAGTCTACGGCGTCGCCGTCTCGAGCCGCCGCCCGGCTTCGAGGAAGCGCTCCGGATCGACCGGCTCGCCGTCGATCCGGGTCTCGTAGTGCAGGTGCGCGCCCGTGGAGCGTCCGGTGGAGCCGATCCGGCCGACGACGGCCCCCGCCGTCATCCACTGGCCAGGCACCACCGCGATGCGCGCCAGATGCGCGTAGCGCGTGGTGAGGCCGTGCCCGTGGTCGATCTCGACCATGTTGCCGTAGCCGCCCGCGAACTCCGCCGCCGTCACCCGGCCGGGCGCCGTGGCGCGGGCCGGCTCGCCGGTCTCCGCCTTCAGGTCGAGGCCAGTGTGGAGGGCGAGGCCGCGGGTGAAGGGATCGAGCCGGGCGCCGAAGCCGCTCGACACGCCGTGCGCGCCCTGCACCGGCGGCCGGAGGGGCAGCGCCTCCGTGTGACGGCGCAGGCGCTCGGCCTCGCCGACCGCGGCTTGCGCCGCCTCCAGCATCCCGGGGAAGTCGCCGGCGGGCAGCGGCACAAGCGGGCCGCCGACCGCGGAGGCCGCTCCCGTGAAGCGGGCGGGATCGAGGCCGGCGCCACGGATCACCCCGCGCAGCTGCCGCACCGTCCGGGACGCCCCGTCCACCACCCGGGCGAGCGCACGGGCCTGGGCCGCCTGCACGGCATCGAGCCCGCTCTCGAGTCCGGCGAGCCGGACGGTCGCCTGCTCGGCCCGCCGTCCCGACCGGGAGCCGTCCTCGCCGCGCAGCTCGAACGCGTCGGGTGCGGGCCGGGCCGCCTCGGCGGGCACGAGGCCGGGCAGGCGTCCGAGCACCGATTGGCGCCGCTCCAACTCGGCCTGACGCTCCAGGGCCGCCGACAGGCGGCGCTCCAGGTCGGAGCGCTCGTCCAGCATCCGTCGGCCCCGCCGGATCTCGGCATCGAGGTCGGCGATGCGCGCCTCGTAGGCCGCCTGCATCCCGCTCTGGCGGCTCAGGAGGCGTGCGAGCGCGTCGTCGCGGAAGACGAGGCCGTAGGTCGCAGCGCCCGCCCACAGGGTCGCGAGCCCGAGACCGCCGGCGAGCAGGGCGCGGCCGCCGGGGCGTGCCGGCCGGGGGCGTCGCGGCGATGTCTCGGTGTGGCGCATGGGCAGCGGGGCTTCGCGGATCGCGACGCCCATCAGGCCCGGTTAGGGTTAAGGAAGCCCGAAGGAGCTACCCCGAAGGCTTGCCGTCCGGAGGCGATCCCGGACGGCACGCGCTCAGGCGAGATCGCGGGCCGCGCCCAGCACTTCCTCGGCATGGCCCGGCACCTTCACCTTCGGCCAGATCCGAGCGATCCGCCCCTCCCGGTCGACGAGCAGGGTCGTGCGCTCCACGCCCATGTACTTGCGCCCGTACATGCTCTTCTCGACCCAGACCCCGTAGGCCTGGAGGGTCTCCTTGGTCTCGTCGGAGGCGAGCGGGAACTGGAGGCCGTACTTGCCGCAGAACTTGTCGTGGCTCTTCACCGGGTCCGGCGAGAGGCCGATCACCCGCGCGTCCGCGGCCTCGAACTCGGCGAGCAGCGCGTTGAAGCCCTGCGCCTCGAGGGTGCAGCCGCTCGTGTCGTCCTTCGGGTAGAAGTAGAGCACGATCTTGTGACCACGCATCGCGGAGAGCGCGATGCTCTGCCCGGACGAGCCCGGCAGGGTGAAATCCGGTGCCGGATCTCCGACGGTGAGGGACATCGTGCCTTCCTTTCGGCCGATTGATGGTGTGCCTGGGAACGACCCCGAAACAGCGGGTTCGACAGCCGATCTGGTCGGGATCAGCCGCGCTCTTAAAATGAGCCCGTGTCCCGATCCAGCGGTCACGCTTCGAAGTTTGGTCTCGACACAAGGTCTCGATGGCTGAAGCACCCGAGGGACTGACGCCGCCCCGGGCGGGACGCCGCTGGGGCTTGGCCTGCGGGCTGACCATGCTCGGCCTGGTCCTGCTCGTCGGGCTGGCGGGCGGCCTCGTCTGGCTGCGGCTCGCCGCCGGCCCGATCAGCCTGGATGCCTTTTCGGGGCGTGTCGCGGCGGCGGTGGCCGAGCGGATCGGGCCGGGCTGGCGCATCGATCTCAGGGATTCCTCTCTCGAACTGGACGCCGAGCATTCGCTCGCGCTGCGCATCGCCGGGCTCGACATCCGCAACCCGCAGGGGGCGCTGGTGGTGCGGGCCCCGCTCGCCGTCGTCAGCCTCGACAGCTGGGGCCTGCTGCGGCTGGCGGTGCAGCCGCGCTCTATCGAGTTCCGCGACGTGCAGATGACGGCGCTCGTCCACCACGATGGCTCGATCGCTTTCGCGTCGCCCGACGCAGGCCAGGCCAGCACACCCCAGACCCTGCCGAGCGTCGACACGGCGCGCGGCACGGTCTCGCCGCTCTCGGCGGGCATCGCCTCGATCTTCGGCGTGGTGCTCGATCCGGCCGGAATCGTCGGCGCCCTGGACCGGGCCCGCGTCACCAACGCGCGCCTGACCCTCGTCGGCGAGGATGGGCAGGCCAAGGCCGTGTTCGAGCGCGTCAACGGGTTGTTCGGCCGCGACGCCACGCAGGACGCGCGCCTGTTCGAGTTGCGCATCGACGGGCCGCACGGGCAGTGGCGCTTCGGCGGCACGCTGCGCGAAGCTGCGGACGGGCGCCGCACCGGCGTCATCACCCTCGACGACCTGCCGGTCACCGACCTGCTGCTGCTCTCCGGCCAGTCGAAGCTGCCGGTGACGACCGACCTCAAGCTCTCGGCCCGGGCCGACGCCGCCCTCCTCAACGGGCGGATCGAGACGATGCAGCTCGGCCTGCGCACCGGCGACGGCTCGCTGCTCATCGAGGAGAAGGACTTCAACCCCGTCACCGTCGAGAGCCTGACCGCCGAGGCGAGCTGGGACGAGATGGCACGCGCCATGACGCTCGCCAGCCTCGACTACCGGGGCGCGGGCAACAAGGTCCGGCTCTCCGGTCTCTGGCAGGCGAGCCCGGCCGGCGCCGACACCGCCTGGACCGCGACGCTGACCGGCCGCGACGGCGTGCTGCGGGGCGCCGCCCCGAAGGACGCGCCCGTGGCCATCGGGGCGCTGGACGCCCGCCTCTCCGGCCGGGCCGGCGGCCTGAGCATCGACGCGCTGACCCTCGCGGGACCCGGCGTGAAGGGCCAGCTCGGCGGCACGCTCGGCACAAGCGCCGACGACGACGGGCTGACGCTGCACATCGCGGCCAGCGACAGCGAGGCGCGCACGGCCCTGCGGCTCTGGCCCGAGAACATCGCGCCGGGCGCGCGCAACTACCTCGTGGATGCGCTCCGCGGCGGGCGCATCGACATGGTGGACATCCGCGTCGACATGTCGGGGGCGGAGCTCGCCGCGGCGACCCGCGGCGAGCCGATGCCCGACAACGCGGTGCATATCGACTTCCGAGTCTCGGAGGCTGCCCTTGAGGTCTCCCCCGACGCGCCGCCCCTGACGCGCGGGCGCGTGGCCGGCACGATCACCGGCCGCACGACGCGGATCCGCGACGTCACCGCGGATCTTCGCATGGCGGATGGCCGGGCGCTCACGATCTCGGACGGCAGCTTCGTAATCCCGGAGATCACCCCCGACACGGTCGTGGCACAGATCGGCCTGCGGCTCGGCGGCGGGGCTGACGCGCTCGCCGCCCTCCTTCAGACCAAGATGTTCAAGAGCCTGTCCGGCGCCGATCTCGACCCGGCCGCCGTCAAGGGCTCGGCGGACCTGCAGATCGCCTTCCCGCTGAACCTCAAGCACATTCCCGATTTGCCCGACCTGCCGGTGACGATCTCCGGCACCCTCGCCGACCTCTCGGTCGACAAGGTGGTGGGCAAGGACAGGCTCGAAGCCGGCCGCTTCGCCGTCGCCTACGGCCGCGACGGCTTCAGCCTGAAGGGCGATGCCCGAGTGCTCGGCGCGCCGATCACGGTCGATCTGCGCCAGCCCCGCACCGGCGGGGGCGGCGAGGTGCAGGTGGGCCTTGCCCTCGACGAGGCGGTGCGGGCGAAGAAGGGCCTGCCCACCGCGCCGCAGCTCAGCGGCACGATCCCGGTGCGGGCGGTGGTGCCGCTCGGGCGGGCGGGCAAGGCGCCGGTCCGGGTCGAGGCCGACCTGACCCGGGCGGGCATCGACGGGCTGCTGCCGGGCCTCACCAAGGCCCCGGGCAAGGCCGGGCGCCTCAGCTTCAGCCTCTCCGAGACGCAGGGCGGAGCGGATCTGCGCGACATCGTGCTCGATGCCGGCACGGCCTCCGCCCGCGGAGCCGCGAGCTTCGGCGAGGCGGGCCTGGAGCGGGCGGAGCTCTCGGGGGTGAAGCTCTCGCCCGGCGACGACATGCGGGTCGTCGTGGACCGGAACGGGGCCGGCTACCGCGTCACCGTGCGGGGTGCGGTGGCCGATGCCCGGCCCTTCCTGAAGTCGCTGACCGGGCCGGACCAGAAGGGCGGGCGCGACGCCGCCCCGAAAGACATCGACGCCGACATCACCCTCGGCATCCTCACCGGCCACAACGAGGAGGCGCTGACCAACGCCAGCCTCAAGCTCTCGCTCCGGGGCAAGGACCTGCGCGCGGCGACGATCGCGGGCCGGTTCCGCTCCGCGCCCTTCGCGGCAAGCGTGACCAAGGGGGAGCGCGGCGTGCCCACTCTCTCGGTCGAGACGGCGGATGCCGGCGCCACCCTGCGCTTCGTGGACATCTACCGCCGGATGTTCGGCGGCAAGCTCAGCGCCGGGATCAACCTGAACGACGGACCGCAGGCGGGCGTGGTCCAGATCCGCAGCTTCACGCTCCGCAACGAGCCGGCGCTCTCGAGCATCATGGCGCGAGGGCCGGACATTCCCGAGACCGTCGACGCCCGCGGCCGGCGCCGGCCCGCGGTGCAGCAGGCGGCCGAGGTGACCTTCGATCGGATGCGGGCGAACTTCGTGCGCACCGGCAGCCGGGTCGATTTCTCGGATGCGGCGATCTCGAACGCGGCGCTCGGCTTCACTCTCTCGGGCTACCTCGACACGGGGCGTGAGCGCACGGACATCAACGGCACCTTCGTGCCCCTCTACGGGCTGAACAACGTGGTGGCGCAGGTACCGTTGTTCGGGCCTCTGCTCGCGGGCGGGCACAACGAGGGCCTGTTCGCGGTCAACTTCCGGGTTCAGGGACGGCTGGCCTCGCCGGAGGTCAGCGTGAACCCGCTCTCGGCCGTGGCTCCGGGCTTCCTGCGCAAGCTGTTCAGCGCGGGCGGCTCCTTCGCGGACGGCGATCCCGCGGTGGCGCCGAGCGACCGGTAGTCCGAGTCGCGGATCCCGGCGCCTGAACGGCGCCGAACGGGACCGCTCCCGCGCCGTTCAGGCGCGGCGTGCGACACCATCCTCACCGATGGCCCGGCGCCTCGCCGGCCACGCGGCATCAGAGGATGTCCATGTCGCGCCTCCCCTCGCCCCGCCGCCTGCGCGGCTTCGGGCTGCTCGCCCTAATGCTGGCCGGCACCGCCGCCCAGGCAGCCGATTTCGACGGGGCCTACCGCCCGCGCCCGGATTTCGGGCCGGGCTTCGAGGCGGATCACGGGCGCCAGCCGCCCCCGCCGCCCCGCTACCCGCGCTTCTCGGCCGCCCCAGAGCTCGCGCCCTCGCCCTGCCGGGTCTTCGTGAAGCGCCGCTTCGACGCCGACGGCGAGCCGGTGATCCGCCGGGTTCGGGTCTGCGACGAGCCGGACGATCTCGGTCCCCCGCGCCGTCCGAGCTTCGATCCGCCGCCGCCGGACTTCCCCCGGAACTTCCCCGATGAGCCCCGGGGCCGCTGGGGCGGGCCCCGCTGGTAGAGCCCGCAGAACGACGAAGCCCCCGCCCGGAGCGCCGGACGGGGGCTTCGTGAAGGGGCTCCGGGCCGGCGTCAGGCCCGGGCCGGCGCCTTCTTCAGCGCGGCCGCGAAGGCCTTGAGCTGCCGGTTGAGGTCCGCCAGCTCGTTCAGCGCGATGGTCTTGTGGCCGTCCTTCACGGCCCGCTCGATATCCTCGACCTGGGTTGCCACGAGGCGACGCAGGGCTTCGGCGAATTGTTCACGGTTCATCGTCGCGCTCCCCGACCGGCTTCTGGCTGATGGGCCCGTCATAGAGCGGTAGCCTTAACCGGCGGTTGCGGGACGGCCGCGCCGGACGCCTCAGGTCCGCCAGGGATGGGCGGGCAGCTCCGTCTTGCCGATGGCCTGGGCGCCGGCCTGCGCGACCGCGTCGTCGTTCTCCACCGTCGAGCCGCTGACGCCGATCGCGCCCGACATCACCCCATCCGCGTCCACGATCGGGATGCCGCCCGGGAAGGTGATCAGCCCGTCGTTCGAGTGCTCGATGCCGTAGAGCGAGCCGCCGGGTTGCGAGAGCTGGCCGATCTGGCCGGTCTTCATGCCGAAGAACACCGAGGTCTTGGCCTTCTTCTGCGCGATGTCGATCGAGCCGACCCAGGCGTCGTCCATGCGGTAGAACGCCTTCAGGTTACCGCCCGAATCCACCACCGCGATGCACATCTGGGTGCCGAGCTCGACCGCCTTGTCGCGGGCGGCGCGGATCGCGGTCTCGGCCTGTTCGATGGTCACGTGCATGGCTGAACTCTCCCGGGTCGGGCGCCGGACAGGCGCCTCGGTTGAAACGGAGACGGCCGCCGGATCGCTCCGGCGGCCGCCGCTCGGGGCTGCGGTGGTTTACTTGCCCGACATCGCGTCGGCCTTCTCGATCAGCGCCTCGGCCATGCGGATCGAGGCGATATCGATGAGGCGGCCGTCGAGGGCCACCGCGCCGCGGCCGGCCTTGGCGGCCTCTTCCATGGCCACAAGGATGCGGCGGGCCTTCTCGACCTCCTTCTCGGAGGGCGTGAACACCTCGTTGGCGAGCTCGATCTGACTCGGGTGGATCGCCCACTTGCCCTCGTAGCCGGCTGCGGCGCAGCGGCGGGCGGCCGAGAGGTAGCCGTCCTTGTCCGAGAAGTCGCCGAACGGGCCGTCGATCGGGCGAAGGCCGTAGGCGCGGCAGGCCACCAGCATGCGCTGCTGGGCGAACAGCCACGGATCCTGCCAGTGCGTCTCGCGATTGCCCGCCTCGTCCTTGTCGGTGAGCACGGAGTAATCGGGGTTGACGCCGCCGATCACGGTCGAGCGGGTGCGGCAGGAGGCGGCGTAGTCGGCCACGCCGAAGGACATCGCCTCCAGGCGCTTGGAGGAGGTCGCGATCGCCTCGACGTTGGCCATGCCGAGCGCGGTCTCGATCAGCACCTCGAAGCCGAGCTTCTTCTCGCGCTTCTTGGCTTGCTCGATCTGCGTGACGAGCACGTCGATGGCGTAGACGTCCTGCGGGACGCCGACCTTCGGGATGAGGATCATGTCGAGGCGCGGGCAGGCTTCGACGATGTCCACGACGTCGCGGTACATGTAGTGGGTGTCGAGACCGTTGATGCGGATCATCATGGTCTTGTTGCCCCAATCGATCTCGTTCAGGGCCTGGATGATGTTCTTGCGGGCCTGCTCCTTGTCGTCGGGGGCGACCGCGTCCTCGAGGTCGAGGAAGATCACGTCCGCCGCGGAGGCCGCCGACTTCTCCATGAAGGTCGGGTTCGAGCCCGGTACGGCGAGCTCGGAGCGGTGCAGGCGGGGCTTGGCCTGCTGGATCAGGGTGAAGCTCATCTTGTTTCTCTCCTGGTAACGGTTCTGGTGCCGCTCTGGGGCCGCGGACGCGCTACGCCCCCCGGTCCTCCGGGTGCAACATGGGCCGCGGACACGCTTGCGACAGGGTTACACGCCTCTCACCCCGTCGCGCCGAAGCCGACGGCGATGCAGTTG
This sequence comes from Methylobacterium gregans, assembly GCF_022179245.1. GTDB lineage: Bacteria > Pseudomonadota > Alphaproteobacteria > Rhizobiales > Beijerinckiaceae > Methylobacterium > Methylobacterium gregans. The sequence goes on along the minus strand of NZ_BPQM01000092.1, from coordinate 21,467 downwards.
ATCGACAGGAGCAGCGCCGACTTCACCGCCTCGCGGCGATCCTCGTCGGTCTCCTGGCGGAAGCGTGCGAGCAGCTCGACCTGCTCGCGGCTGACCTGGTTGATCGTCGGCAGCCGGCCCTGGAGCCGGTCGCGGAACAGCGGGAAGCGCTGGGCGAGCTGGCGCCCGCCGCTCACCCGCAGCACCATCTCCTTGGTCAGCGCGTACTCGGCCTCGACCATGCGGAAGATCCGGGCGCGGACGAGCTCGTCCGCGACGAGCCCGGCATAGTCGCGGGCGATGTCGAGATCGACCATCATCAGCGTCTTCTCGACCTCGTCGAGGACGAGGCGGAAGACCCGCGATTCCTCGAACAGGCGCTTGAGCTGCGCCTCGCCCTCGGCCCCGCGGACGTCGAGGAAGCTCTGGATCCCCGAGCCCACGCCGTACCAGCCCGTGACGACGTGCCGGTTCTGCGACCACGCGAACACCCAGGGGATCGCCCTGAGATCCGAGAGCGAGCGGGCGCCGAAGCGCCGCGCCGGGCGCGAGCCGATGTTGAGGAGCGCGATCTCGTCGAGCGGGCTCGCCGCCTGGAAGTAGTCGACGAGCCCTTCCGTCTGCAGCAGGTTGACGTAGGCCGCCCGCGAGGCGCCCGAGAGCGCCTCCATGGCGTCGTCGGCACCGAGCCGCGAGATTGTGCCCCCCTGACCGTTGCCGTTGGGCTCGGGCGCCAGCGCGTGCTCGAACACGGAGGCCGCGAGCAGCTCCATCTGGTAGGCCGCCGTGCCGCGGTTGGCGTATTTGAACGAGACGACCTCGCCCTGCTCGGTGATGCGGAAGCGCCCGTTGATCGAGCCGGGCGGCTGCGCGGCGATGCCCCGGTGGGTCGGCACGCCGCCGCGGCTCACCGAGCCGCCGCGGCCGTGGAAGAAGGCGATCGGCACGCCCGCGTGCTTGCCGAGCACGGTCAGCCGGGCCTGCGCCTTGTAGAGCTCCCAGTTCGAGGCGACGAAGCCGCCGTCCTTGTTCGAATCCGAGTAGCCGATCATCACCTCCTGCACGCCGCCCTGCCAGCGCGTGGAGCGGCGCACGACCGGTGTCGCGAGCAGCTCCTTCATGATGGCGGGCGCGGCGCGCAGATCGTCGATGGTCTCGAACAGCGGCACGATCGGCAGCGGGCAGATCTCGGTGCCGGCGGCGTCGAGGAACAGGCCCGCCTCCTTGGCGAGCAGGTAGGCGCCGAGCACGTCCTCGACCGAGCGGGTCATCGACAGGATGAAGCTGCCGAAGGCCTCGCGGTCCAGCTGCTCGCGCATCTCGGCGACGAGCGCGAAGGTGTCGAGGGTTTCCTGTGCCGCCTCCGGCAGGTCGTCGAAGCCGCGCTCCGGGTCGCGGGGCCGGGCGAGCTCGGCGAGCAGCCAGTCGCGCCAGGCGGGCGAGTCGGGCTCCGGCGGCGGCCGGTCGCCTTGTCTCCGGGCCCAGAGCGCCTGCAGCGTCTGCGTGGTGCGGGTCGAGTTCTCGCGGATGTCGAGGCGCACGGTCGAGAAGCGGAAGATCTCGACCATGCGGCGCACCGGGCGCACGAGATCGGTGGCGAGCCCCGTGCAGCGGGCATCCGCCAGCCCCTTCTCCAGGGTGCGCAGGTCATTGATCAGGCCGTCGGCGCTCGGATAGTCGGGACCGGCGGGGTGCGCGCCCTCGTTGCGGGCGATCGTCGCCTCGAGCTTGCGCTGCACGCAGGTTAGGAACTGGCGATAGGCCTCGCCCGGGTTGCGGCCCGTGATGGCCTTGGCGTCGCCGCTCTCGCTGAGCGCGTGGGCGAGCTCGGCGCGGAAGGCGTCGGGCACCGGCAGCGAGCGCTCCGTCAGCGAGAGCATGCGGGCCAGATGGTTGATGCCGTCGCGGTAGCGCCGCAGGGAGGCCAGCGCGTTGCGCTTCAGGGTCTCGCGGGTGACGCTCGCGGTGACGTAGGGGTTGCCGTCGCGGTCGCCGCCGATCCAGCTGCCGAACTGGAAGAAGGGCGGCACCTCGAAGGTCTCGTCCGGGTAGTGGCGCATGAGCGCCTCCTCCAGCGAGACCATCATCTCGGGCAGCATTTCGAAGAGCGACTCGTCGAAGAAGTGCAGGCCCCAGGCGACCTCGCGCTCGACGGTGGGCTTCTCCAGGTGCAGTTCGCCCGTCATCCAGACCAGCTCGATCTGGGCGCGCAGCTCGTTCATCAGGCCGTTGCGCTCGCGCTCGGTCCAGCGCGGCATTTCCAGCTCGCGCAGCACGAGGTAGATGCGCCGGAACTTCTCCAGCACGGTCACGCGCTTGCCCTCGGTCGGGTGCGCGGTGATCGTGGGGCGGATGCGCAGGTCCTTCAGGAGCGCGTGGATCTGCGGCGCCCGGATGCCGCGGCCCGCGGCCTCGGCCAGGACCTTGGCGAAGGAGCCGCCGAGGGCCTCGCGCCCATCCACGCGCTCGATCTGGCGGCGGCGGCGCATGGCCGCGTTCTGCTCGGCGATCGAGATGAGCTGGAACCAGATGCCCTGCACCTGGAGCGCGCGGGCCAGCATCTCGGGGGTGAAGGTGGAGATGTCGGCGGTGCCGTGCAGCACCGATTCCAGTTCCGGCTCGTGGCGGCGGGCCACGTCGAGGAGCGCGTGGAACAGGATGTCGAGCGGCTCCTTCGCCGAGGTGCCGGTGATGACCGGGGGCGCGAAGGCGCTCTCGTCGGCGTGGCCGGGGGAGGCGTGGAGGGTTCGGGTCATGGGGCCACCTCGTGGCGCACGTCGTGTCGGAAGCGGGCGTGCCGCTCGCCCTCCCGGTGCGGGAGAGGGCCAAGCGGCACGCCGGATGAGAGGCCCGTGTCAGGCCGCCTTCAGCACCTTGGCCACGGTCTCGCCGAAGGAGCCCGGGTCCGGCGCCACGGTGAGGCCGTAGGAGCGCATGATCTCGGCCTTCTCGGCGGCGCTGTCGCCGGTCGCCGAGATGATGGCGCCCGCGTGCCCCATGCGGCGGCCCTTCGGGGCGGTGAGGCCCGCCACGAAGCCGATCACCGGCTTCGACATGTTCTCCCGGATCCAGGCGGAGGCCTCGGCCTCCTGCGGACCCCCGATCTCGCCGATCATCAGCACCGCGTGGGTGTCCGGGTCGCGCTCGAACAGGGTCAGATGGTCGAGGAAGGAGGAGCCGTTGATCGGGTCGCCGCCGATGCCGACCGAGGTCGAGATGCCGATCCCGAGCGCCTTCATCTGCGAGGCGGCCTCGTAGCCGAGCGTGCCGGAGCGCGAGATCACCCCGACATTGCCCTTGAGGTAGATGTGGCCCGGCATGATGCCGAGCATCGCCTTTCCGGGCGAGATGATGCCGGCGCAGTTCGGGCCGACCACCATGGTGCGTCGGTCCTTGGGGTAGCGCATCAGGTAGCGCTTCACCCGCATCATGTCCTGGGCCGGGATGCCGTCGGTGATCGAGCAGACGAGGCGCAAGCCCGCATCCGCCCCCTCCATGATGGCGTCGGCCGCGAACGGCGGGGCCACGAAGGTGATCGAGGTGGTGGCGCCCGTGGCCGCCACCGCCTCCTTGACGGTGTTGAACACCGGGATACCCAGATGCGTGCGCCCGCCCTTGCCGGGGGTGACACCGGCCACGACGTTGGTGCCGTAATCCAGCATCTCCTTCGCGTGGAACGTGCCCTTGTCGCCGGTGATGCCCTGGACGAGGATCGGGGTCTTCTCGTCGATGAGAATGCTCATGGCGCGATCTCCCCTCAGTGGTTCTTGGTGTTGTTGCAGGCGTCCACCGCCTTGACGGCCGCCTCCGACAGCGTGTCGGCGGTGATGAGGTCGAGCCCGCTCTCGGCGAGGATCTGCTTGCCGGCCTCCACGTTCGTGCCGGCGAGGCGCACCACCAGCGGCACCTCGATCTTCACCTCGCGGGCGGCCTTCACCACGCCCTCGGCGATCCAGTCGCAGCGGTTGATCCCCGCGAAGATGTTGACGAGGATCGCCTTGACGTTCCTGTCCGAGAGAACGAGCCGGAAGGCCGTGGCGACCCGCTCCGGCGAGGCGCCGCCGCCCACGTCCAGGAAGTTCGCGGGCTCGCCGCCCGCGTGCTTGATCATGTCCATGGTGGCCATGGCGAGCCCGGCGCCGTTGACGATGCAGCCGATCTCGCCTTCGAGCCCGATGTAGTTGAGGTTGTGCTCGGCGGCCTGGGCCTCGCGCGGGTCGCTCTGCGAGGGATCGTGCATGTCCGCGATGTGGCGGCGGCGAAACATCGCGTTGTCGTCGAAGCTCATCTTGGCGTCGAGCGCGAGCACCCGGTCATCCTTCGTCACGACGAGCGGGTTGATCTCCAGCATGGTGCCGTCGCAGTCGCGGAACGCCCGGTAGGCGTTCATGATCGTCTTCACCGCGGCCGAGACCTGCTTGATGTTGAGGCCGAGCTGGAAGGCGATCTCGCGGGCCTGGAACTGCTGCAGGCCGACCGCGGGCTCGACCACGATCTGGATCAGCGCGTCCGGATCGGTCGCGGCGATCTCCTCGATGTCCATGCCGCCGCGCTGCGAGGCGATGACGCGCACGCGCTCGGCCTTCCGGTCCAGCACGTAGCCGAGATAGAGCTCTCGCTCGAACGGGTCGGCGGTCTCGACATAGACCCGCTGCACCGGCTTGCCCTCGGGCCCGGTCTGGATCGTCACGAGGCGCTTGCCGAGGAGTTCGCGGGAGGCGTCCCGCACCTCGTTGTAGGTGCGGCAGAGCTTGATCCCGCCGGCCTTGCCCCGGGCGCCCGCGTGGATCTGCGCCTTCACGGCCCAGAACGAGCCGCCGAGCTCGGTCGCCGCGTAGACCGCCTGATCGGGGCTGAAGGCGACGGCACCCTTCGGGACCGCGACACCGAAGCTCGCGAGAAGCTCCTTGGCCTGGTACTCGTGGACGTCCATGGCATCGCCTCCGATTTTATTATGGGCGACCGCTGGTCTTGGGGCCGGCCTTTTCGGCTCCGGCGGTCTTGCACATCTTATAGCGGCAAGTTTTGTTTCGCGGGAGCGCTGGAGGATATCAAATTTTTTGACTTTCGCTTTGAAGCTGTCTTGAAGCTTCGGCGAATGCTGTCTGTATTCAATGGTGCGGCGCGGGAGAGTTTTTGCGCTCGCGAAAATCACGTCCGACTTGGCGTCGTCCTCGGACGTTCGACCTATGCGAAACTGTCATCCCGGGATCCGCCGAAGATCCTTGGCAGTCCCAGGATGACGTCGGTGCTGCAGCGATGCCGCCTCAGCTCACCTTGCCCTTCACGATCTCGAAGACGCGCTCGTTGAGCGCGCCCGCCTCGCCGAGCAAGCTCTCGAGTTCGGCGAGCCGCGCGTCCGCGAAGGCGCGGTCCTCCAGGCCCTTGGCGTTGACCCAGACGTTGAGGGCCGCGCTACGCAGCCCTGCGAAGGCCGAGAGCACGGCGACGCCCGCATCGCTCACCACGTTGACGTTGCCCTTCTCCGCCGTGACCAGCGCGAGGTCGATCACCTTACGGCAGGCGCGGCAGCAGGCGAGCGGCACGTCGGTCGCCTCGCGCAGAGCCTCCTGGATCCTGGCCGCACGGGCGGCCTTCTCCTCGTCCGTGGCTTTGGGGAGGCCGTAGGCGCCCATCACCGCGTCGAAGGCCCGCACATCGTCCGCGATCATGCCCGTGAGCTCGGCCCGCAGCGCCTCGGACTTCTCCAGAACGCCCTTCAGCTCGGCCTCGACCTCGACGTACTTCTTCTTGCCGATGGTGAGGTTGCACACCATCGAGACGAGCGCCGCCCCCATGGCGCCCGAGATGGCGGCGGCCCCGCCGCCGCCGGGAGTGGGGCTGGAACTCGCCAGCCCGTCGAGGAACGCGGCGATCGTCTCGTTCTCGGCCATCGGCTCCCTCCTCAGGCCATCTTCTTGGCGAGCGCGTAGATCTCCTCGGCATCGAGCACCTGCTCGGTGTTGTCGAAGAGCTGGCCGACGCAGGCGCGGTGGAGCTTCAGCTTGAGGCCGCCGATGCCGAGCGCGCCGAAGGCCTTCTTGCCGTGCCGGTCCTTGCCCTTGTCCATCGCCTCGATGCCGCCGATGCCGAGCGGGGGCTGGGCGTTGTAGTCGGCGACGAACTCGATCGAGGCCTCGTCCTTCCAGGCTTCCTCGGGAACGAGCTCCAGGCCGATGGCGCCCGCCGAGAAGATGAGGTTCTGCCCCTTGACGATCCGGGCGCGCGAGCCGGCATCCGGGGTCTCGGCGGCCTTCACGCTGACGCCGAAGCGCTTGTTGACGGCATCGGCGGAGGCCTGCGCCTTGTCGAGCGAGCGGCCGCAGAGCGTCACCTCGGCGCCCTCGCGGGCGAGAAGCGCCGCCGAGCGCATGCCGACCGGGCCGGTGCCGGCCAGCACCACGGCCCGCTTGCCCTGGAGCGAGCCCGCCGCCTTGGCGACGAGCGCCACGCCGGCCGCCGCGGTGGTGTTCGAACCGTTCGAGTCGAGCATGCAGGAGACGCGGAAGGGCCCGAAGAAGCGCTTCTTGACCGCGTCCAGAACCGCCTCGCCAGCCGCCATGCTACCGCCGCCGACGAAGATCGCCGTCGACTTCTTCTCCGAGCCGCCGCGGGTGTAGATCGTGCCGTCAACGAGCGCGCCGACGCTGTCCGGCGTGACGTTGCCGTAGCCGGTGATGTGGTCGGCCCCGCCGTCGTAGCCGACGACCGTGTCGAACACGCTCGGCACCGCGTCGGTATCGAAGAGGAACAGCAGCTTCTTCATCGGTTCGTCCTTTCGCCCGTCGGGGCGTATGGGGTGGGTTTCTTTATTTGGCGGCCGCTGGGCGGTGCGCAGCATTCGGGGCGGGAGCCGGGCCCCTCGTCTCATCCACTATCGGATGCACATACCGCGTGTGGACACTCTCCGCGCTCTCCCTCCCCCCTCTGCGGGGGAGGGTGGCCCCTGCGCCAGCAGGGGACGGGAGAGGGGAGCGACGGTGCCGTACTGTGCTCGGCATCGACGTTGGGCCTCTTCCGGAAGCTGGGTTCCCCTCTCCCGTCGCCCTTCGGGCGCCACCCTCCCCCGCAGAGGGGGGAGGGAGCGCGTGGTGGTCCTAGCCCTCGACCACGTTCTGCGGCTTCCCGGCCACGAACGCCTCGACGTTGTCGACGAGCTGGTCGGCGAGGATCTGCATCGCCTCCTTGCTGGCCCAGGCCACGTGCGGCGTGACGATGAGGTTCGGCAGGTCCGCCTCGCACAGGATGTTGCCGTCCTTCGGCGGCTCCTGCGCCACCACGTCGAAGCCCGCGCCCGCGATGGTGCCGTTCTTCAGGGCCTCTAGCAGGGCCGCCTCGTCGACCAGCCCACCACGGGCCGTGTTGATGAGGATGGCGCTCTTCTTCATCTTGGCGAGTTGCTCGGCCCCGATCAGGTTGCGGGTCTCGGGGGTCAGTGGCACGTGCAGCGTGATTACGTCGGACTGCGTGAGGATGGTCTCGAAATCGACCAGCCCCTCCTGCGGGAAGACGTCGTAGGCGATGACCTTCATGCCCAGCGCCTCGGCCCGCTTGGCGATCGACTTGCCGAGCGCCCCGTAGCCGACGATGCCGAGCGTCGAGCCGGCGATGTCGTAGATCGGGTAGTCGAAGTAGCAGAACTGCGTGGACTTGGCCCAGTCGCCGCGCCGCACGGAGTTCGCGTAGGGCACGATGGCGCGCCGCAGGGCGAACATCAGCCCGACCACGTGCTCCGGCACGGTGTTGAAGGCGTAGTTGCGGATGTTGACGACCGTGATGCCCTGGGCTTTCGCGGCAGCCTTGTCCACCACGTCCGTCCCGGTGGCCGCCACCGCGATCAGCTTGAGGTCGGGCAGCTGCTTCAGGGTCTCGGCGCGCATCGGCACCTTGTTGATCAGCGCGATCTCGGCGCCGTTGAGGCGCGCAACGGTGTCCTCGGGCGACCAGGTCGACTCGTACTCCACGTACTCGTGCGGGAAGTTGAATTCCCGAACCTTGGCGTCGAGGGATTCGCGGTCGAGGAACACGATCTTCTTCGTCATGGAACCCTCTCTCGGCAACGAACGCGTCCTCCGGGCCCCGGTTGATCCGGGTGCCTCGGCCGGTCATGCGCGGGAACGCGCGCCGGTCTTCTTCCTTGGACCCGCCCGGCTCATCAAGCCCGCGGGCCGAGGCCGCGGGGGTTTTCCCCGCGGCCTCACCGGGATCCGAGACCGGATCCGGATCCTTGCCGGATCAGTTCTTGCTGAGCGGGTTCTCGCGCAGGTAGTTCGCGGCGGCGGCCACGCCCGAGCCTGGCGTCACCTTGAGCCCGCAATCGTTCATCGCCATCTCGGCGCCCGCGATGGCGCCGAGCAGCGACAGCTCGTTCAGGTCACCGACGTGGCCGATGCGGAAGACCTTGCCGGCGACCTGGGAGAGGCCGGCGCCGAGCGCGAGGTTGTAGCGCACGAAGGCGTGCTTGATGATCTGGGCCGCGTCCACGCCCTCCGGCACGACGATCGCCGTGACGGTGTCGGAGTTCCACTTCGGGTCCTTGGCGCAGGTCTTCAGGCCCCAGGCCGCGACCGCCTGGCGGGTAGCCTCGCCGAGCACGTGGTGGCGGTGGTAGACGTTCTCCAGCCCCTCCTCGAACAGGCAGGCCAGCGCCTCGCGCAGACCGTAGAGCAACGGCAGCGACGGGGTGTAGGGGAAGTAGCCGGCCGGGTTCTGCTTCCGGTGGTCCTCCCAGGCGAAGTAGACATGCGCGAGCCGGTCGTTGCGGCCGGCCTTGCCCTCGGAGGCCTGGAGCGCCTTAGGGCTGACGCAGATCACGCCGAGGCCGGCGGGCAGCATCAGGCCCTTCTGCGAGCCCGCGATGGCGCAATCGACCTTCCACTCGTCCATACGGAAGGGGAGCGAGCCGATCGAGGACACGCCGTCCACGAAGAGCAGCGCCGGGTGGCCGGCCGCGTCCATCGCCTTGCGCACCGCGCCGATGTCGCTGGTCACGCCCGTGGCGGTCTCGTTGTGGACCACCATCACGGCCTTGATCTCGTGGTTCGTGTCGGCCCGCAGGGCCTCCTCGATCTTCTGCGGATCGGCGCCGGTGCCCCAGGTCTCCTCCTGCACGACGACGTCGAGCCCGATGCGCTGGGCCATGTCGATCCAGAGGTGGCTGAACTGGCCGTAGCGCGAGGTCAGCACCTTGTCGCCGCGGCAGAGCGTGTTGGTGAGCGCCGATTCCCAGATGCCGGTGCCCGAGGCCGGGAACAGGAAGATCGTGCCGTCGGTCGAGCCGTAGACCTTCTTGGTGTCCTCGAAGAGGGGCTTGGTCAGCGCCGGAAAATCGACCGAGCGATGGTCCTCGGAGGGCACCAGCATCGCGCGCTGGACCCGGTCCGGGATGTTGGTCGGGCCCGGCACGAAGAGGTGATTGCGACCGGGGCGTCTGGTTGCCGCCATGATGTTTCCTCCAATTCCCTTAAGTCATGAGCTGCCGGCTTCGCCGCCGGCGTTTGTCGGGTCGTGCACGGACCGGGCGATGCGCGGGGTGGGCCTGCCGCAAGGCTGAGCGGACGGCGGCGCCGTCCGGTCCCCCAGGCGAGTCCGCCGCTTGTTCGGATCGTCGGTCACGCGGAGCGGCGTGGCGGCCTCGCGCCGCTCGCGTCGCGGCATGCTCGCATGCCGGTCGCCTCCGATGTGCCCGGTCCATCCTGCGCCGGCCGGGTCGCGCTTTCAAGCGCCTCGCCGCGTCATCGACACCTTCCTCCCGGTCGCCCCGCCATTCGAGGCCGGTCCGCGCCGCCACTGGGCCGCCGATGATTATGGACGGCCAAGTCACGGAAAGAAAACCGGAAAAACTTCGTCGCGCTGGAAAAAAAATTTGCTCCGCTCGGCGCCTGCGGAATGCGCGATTGACTGCTTTGTGCTGCATCGCAGCATGCGCAGCGCAGCAATCAACCTTGCTTCTGCTGTCCGGCCGAACCCGTTGCTCCCTCCCGCGGGTCTCCTGACGAGCCCGCCCGTGGACCGGGCCCCGACGCGCCCTCGACCGGCCGGCAGGGGCTTGCGTCATCAAACTGAGATCGGATTCCGGTTTGGCTCCCGCTCGCCACAGCAGGAGGCGCGAGATGCGGGATGCGCGCGTGAGCGAGGAGCCTGAGACGGTGCGCGTCCGGACGCTGTTCCTGTCCGACACGCATCTCGGCACGAAGGGCTGCCAGGCCGGGCTGCTGCTCGACTTCCTCAAGGACTACGACGCCGACGTGATCTACCTCGTCGGCGACATCGTCGACGGCTGGCAGCTGCGCTCGGGCTGGTACTGGCCGCAAGGCCACAACGACGTGGTGCAGAAGCTGCTGCGCAAGGTCCGCAAGGGCGCCCACATCGTCTACGTGCCGGGCAACCACGACGAGTTCCTGCGCGACTACATCGGCACCACCTTCGGCGGTATCGAGATCGCCGAGAGCCGCATCCATGAGGCCGCGGACGGCAGGCGCTACCTCGTCATCCACGGCGACCAGTTCGACATGGTGGTGCGCCACGCCCGCTGGCTCGCGCATCTGGGCGACGGGGCCTACACCTTCGCGCTCTGGGTCAACACGGGCTTGAATCGGGTCCGCCGCCGGCTCGGCCTCGCCTACTGGTCGCTCTCGGCCTGGGCCAAGCTGAAGGTGAAGAACGCCGTCAACTTCATCGGCCAGTTCGAGCAGTTTCTCGCCGACGAAGCCCGGCGCCAGGGCGCCGACGGGGTGATCTGCGGCCACATCCACCACGCGGCCAACCGCGAGATCGATGGTCTGCGCTACCTCAACACCGGGGACTGGGTGGAATCCTGCACGGCGATCGTCGAGCACTACGACGGCCGCATGGAGGTGCTGCACTACCCGAGTATCCTGCGGGCCCGCGCGGCGGCGGAGGCCGAGCTCCCTGCCGAGGAGGGTCTGCTTCCCGGGCGGCGGGCCGTCGCGTGAGGCGGCTCCTCATCGCCACGGATGCGTGGCATCCGCAGGTCAACGGTGTGGTGCGCTCGCTCCAGCACATGGTCGAGGCGGGGCGGGACTTCGGCTTCGACACGGTGCTGCTGACGCACCAGGATTTCCGCTCCGTGCCGCTGCCGGGCTATCCCGAGATCCGGCTGGCGCACGCCACCCGGCGCAAGGTCGCGGCCCGCTGGGACGGGCTCAGCCCCACCCATGTCCACATCGCCACGGAGGGTACGGTGGGCTACGCCACGCGGCGCCACTGTCTGTCGCGCGGCAGGCCCTTCACCACGAGCTACCACACGCGCTTTCCCGAATACCTCGCGGCGCGCCTGCCGGTGCCGCAGGCGTGGAGCTACGCGTGGCTGCGCCGCTTCCACGGCGCGGCCTGCGGCACGATGGTGAGCACGCCCTCGCTGGAGCGGGAACTCGGCGGACGGGGTTTCGCCAACCTGATGCGCTGGACGCGCGGCGTCGACACGGACCTGTTCCGCCCGTTCGAGCCCGGCGAGGGGTCGGACGCTGAGCTGTCCTGCCTGCCCCGGCCGATCTTCCTGTTCGTCGGCCGGCTCGCGGTGGAGAAGAACGTCGAGGCCTTCCTTCGGCTCGACCTGCCGGGCAGCCGCGTCGTCGTCGGCGACGGCCCGGACCGGGCACGGCTGGAAGGGCTCGGCACGGGCGCGCGCTTCCTCGGCACGCGCACCGGGGCGAGCCTGGCGCGGATCTACGCGGGCGCCGACGTTTTCGTCTTCCCGAGTGTCACCGACACCTTCGGCATCGTGCTCTTGGAGGCGCTCGCCTGCGGCACACCGGTCGCGGCCTTCCCGGTCACCGGCCCGCTCGACGTGATCGGCGGCACGCGGGCCGGGATCCTCGACCCGGACCTGCGGGCGGCCGCGCTCGCGGCGCTCTCCGTCCCGCGGGAGGCCGCCCGCGCGGAAGCCCTGCGCCATACCTGGGCCGAGAGCGCGCGCCAGTTCTTCGGCAACATCGCGAGCGCCCACGCGCAAGAGGAGGTGCCCGCCCACGCTGCCCCGGCCCTGGCCGGTCTTCGCTGAGGGGCTTGCGCCGCGAGATGCCGGCGCGGCGCGGGAGAACGCCTGGATCCGGTGTGCGTCGCCTATCGCCCGGCCGCCGCCAGGCCGCGCAGGCCCAGCCGGTAGGTGACGTCGCTGTGGACGAGGCTGTCGGCGATGAAGCGGTCGAACGCCGCGACCAGACGGGGTGTCAACCGGTAGTGCGGCTTGCGCGGCACGGGACGGGTCAGGAAGCCCGTCTCCTCCGCGGCCGCGAGGATGTTGCGGATATGGCTTCGGGACACGCCGAAGCGCGTCGCGAGGTCGCCCAGATCGGCCTCTCGGAACTGGTGCTCGGCTTCCGCCGCGCTCCTATCGAGGAGCGACAGGAGGATGATGAGAGCGCTCGTGCTGCTCATGAAGAACACGAGATCCATGTTGCTCCAGATCATCGCGATGATGCCGTCGAATGCCTCGATCGCGCATTTGGCGTGGGCGATCTGGAAAGCGGTGTCCCGTTCCCGGGCGTAGGGAAATCCGGGCTCCGGATACAGGATATCCAGGGGCGCGTAGTGGGCGGCCATCCACTCGCGGTCCCAGGACAGCAGCTTCTCGGTGGGGCACAGGAGCCTCATGCGGCTGTCGTCGGGCTGCTTCCGCAACTCGAGGTCGCCCGTCTGGACGAGGCGGGCGACGAAGGTATCGATCAGCCTCGGGCTGGCGAAGCCGAAGCGGGCAACCGTCGTCTTCAGCTTCTTCAACGTTGGCCAGGTTTCCCGGTCCCCGCGCACATAGTTCGCGTAGAGACAGACGATGATGGCCAGGGTCGTCACCCGCCCGACATCGGCGCCGAAACGGCCCGGGAAGACCTCGGGCTCATAGACCTTCTTGTGTTCCGTGATGAAGACGCGGCGCGCTTCCGGGAAGCCCGGGTGGGCCAGGATCGCCTCGGCCGTCAACGGAGCGGCCGGATCATGCAGGGACCCAGGAGGAGCCTCGGGCATCATGCCGTCGCTCGGTGCTGTGGGAAGCGGGGGCCCACGGTGCCCGCAGGCCCGTCGTGGATGGCAACGGTGCCGGGCCCCCAGGCAGGGCGTGTCGTGCCTGTTGAATTGAGACGATCTTTTCTACTTTGAGGTGAAAATTCCATGTCTTTCAACTAAAGGTCGATATTATTCGGGTTTACTACGAAGCGATGGTTGTGTATGGCGGCGTTAAGTGATCGTGTTTTCGCCGTCAATACGTGAAATTTCGTTCGCTTATGAGTTGTGGGTGGGATTGTCAGAAAGCATACGGCACAGAATAAACGGCTGCATTATCCGGTCTTGGTCAAGCATTCGTAGCTTCATCTTTTTAGCCAAGGTCCAGTACCCTGCGCACCCGCGTTTTGCCACGCGGCGCGTTCAACGAAGTCATGGGCCTCCGATCGCGGAAGGCTCGCGGCCTGGGCAGGGTGTGAATCCGCGGGCGTCGAGCCCGCCCCGCGCCCGTGAACGCTCTCGCACCGTCTGATCGCACGGGACGGGATCCGGCGTTCCGTCGTGCGCCGCGATCGCGTATCACGCCCGCGACGCAGGATGCCGCCATGCCCCCCTTCGACCCGGCCAAGGCCGCCCGATATCCGGCCGCGATCGGCTGCGACGAGGTCGGACGCGGCGCTCTCTGCGGCCCCGTGGTGGTCGCGGCGGTCTGGTTCGACCCCGCCGCCCTGCCCGGCGACCTGCTGGCGCGGCTCGACGACAGCAAGCGTGTCCCGGAGGCCCTGCGGCAGCATCTCACGCCCCTGATCCGGGAGCACGGGCGGGTCGCGGTGGCGGCGGGCTCGCGGGCGCTGATCGATCGTCTGAACGTGCGCGTCGCGACCCTCGACGCCATGCGCCGCGCGGTGCTGCGCCTCGGCCTCGACGCGCCCGTGCTGGTCGACGGGCGCGACCCGGTGCCGGGACTGCCCCTGCCCTGCCGCGCCGTGATCGGCGGCGACCGGCTCGTGCCGCAGATCGCCGCCGCCTCGATCGTCGCCAAGACGGTGCGGGACGCCCTCATGCGCCGCCTTGCCCGCCGCCACCCGGATTACGGCTGGGAGCGCAATGTCGGCTACGGGACCGCCCTGCATCGGGCGGGGCTCGCGGCGCGGGGCCGGAGCCCGCACCACCGCCTCACCTTCACCCGAGGCTTCGCCTGATTCCTCAGAACAGTGCGAGCTGCGTGCCCGGGACCGTGAAGGCCGCCGCGTTCAGCTTCAGGCTCTCCGTCCGATAGCCGAGCCGGGTCTTGGCGAGGTGCATGCGCTGCGCGATCAGGGCCGCGTAGGCGCCCTGCCCGGTCATCCGCCGCCCGAAGGTCGCGTCGTAGGCCCGGCCGCCGCGGGACTGCGCCACCAGCGAGAACGCGTGCGCCTGCCGGCCCGGATAGTGCTCGGCGAACCAGTCGGCCACGAGGTCCTTCAGCTCGTGCGGCAGGCGCAGCAGGACGTGGCTCGCCTCCACCGCCCCGGCCTCCCGGGCGGCGGCGAGGATCCCCTCGATCTCGTGGTCGTTCAGCGTCGGGATCACGGGCGCCACCAACACCATCACGGGCACGCCGGCCGCGCTCAGGCGCCGGATCGCCTCCAGGCGCTTCTCTGGATGGGGGGCGCGCGGCTCCATGCGGCGGGCGAGCACCGGGTCGAGCGTGGTGATCGAGATCCCGACCTTGACGAGGCGCTCCCGCGCCATGTCGGCCAGGATGTCGCCGTCGCGGGTGACGAGGTTCGATTTCGTGACGATCCCGACCGGGTGGCGGAAGCGCGCCAGCACCTCCAGCACGTCCCGTGTGATGCGGTGCTCCCGCTCGATCGGCTGGTACGGGTCGGTCGCGGTGCCGAGCGCGATCGTGGCCGGCCGGTAGCCGGGGGCGGAGAGCTCGCGGGCCAAGAGGCGCGCGGCGTCGGGCTTGGCGAAGAGCCGCGTCTCGAAATCAAGGCCCGGCGAGAGCCCGACATAGGCGTGGTTCGGCCGGGCGAAGCAGTAGATGCAGCCGTGCTCGCAGCCGCGATACGGATTGATCGAGCGGTCGAAGGGGATGTCGGGCGAGTCGTTGCGGGTCAGGATCCGGGCCGTCCGCTCCCGCGTCACCTCCGTCCGCGGGCGTGACGTCTCCAACTCCCCCCAGCCGTCGTCGAAGCGGACCCGCGCGGCGGCCTCGAAGCGCCCGCTCGGGTTGGCGGTCGCGCCCCGGCCGCGGCGCCCCTCGGCCGGCACCGCGGAGGTCGCGAGCCGCCGCGCCTCCGCCCCGTCCTGACCTGTCGTCATCGCTGCCTCGTCCCTCCACTCCGCGGTGTCCATCAGGAACATAGAGCGAACACGAGCGCGGGCAGCGCCTGTTTGTTAGGCAATGACCCGCCGTCAGCTTCCGCAACAGGGATCGGTCGCGCCAACGGCCGGGCTAGAGGGTTTCTTTGTTGCCAAAATCGGTTATCGGCGCGCATGCTTTCCGCGGTGACCTACATCGCCCGGCCCGACGGGCCCGACGCGATCGACCAGCTTGCCGACACCCTGAGCGCACTCGTCGCCGGGGTGGCGGCCGGCCTGGTCGGCGACGCGGTGATCGTCGCCGACACGGCGCACGAGGGGGTCGCGACGGTGGCCGAGGCCACGGGCGCGACGCTCGTGGTGCTTCCGGGCAGGGAGGGGCCCTGGACGGCGGGCGCGCGCGTGGCCCGGCGCGACTGGGTGCTGTGCCTGGAGGCGGGGGACGTGCCGGCCGAGGGCTGGATCCGGACCCTCGACCGCTTCATCGGCACGGCCCGTCCCGGGACGGCTCTGGCGCGCCTGCGCCGGCCGCATGCGGGCCTGCCGATGCGGCTGGTCGCCCGCGGCGAGGGCGTGATGGGCGTGGCCCGGGCCAGGGCCGGCGATCTCGTCCGCCGGGACAAGCTGCTGGCCGGCCCGGTCTTCGCGCCGCGGCTCATGCCGCGGCGGCTGAGCGCCCGGATCGAGCGGGGCTGACCCTCTACGCGGACGCGCCCCGCCGCAGGTGCTCGTCGAGCCGCGGCAGGATCTCCACGAAGTTGCAGGGCTTGTGCCGGTAGTCGAGCTGCTGGGCCAGGATCCCGTCCCAGGCGTCGCGGCAGGCGCCGGGAGAGCCCGGCAGGGCGAAGATGAAGGTGGAGCGTGCCACCCCCGCGGTCGCCCGCGACTGCAGGGTCGAGGTGCCGATCTTGTCGTAGGAGATGCGGTGGAACACCGCCGAGAAGCCGTCCATGCGCTTCTCGAACAGCGGTTCTACGGCTTCCGGGGTGACGTCGCGGCCGGTGAAGCCCGTGCCGCCCGTGGTGATCACCACGTCGATGCCGGGATCGCGGGTCCAGGCCTCGACCTTGGCGCGGATCGCCGGGACGTCATCGGTGACGATGGCGCGGTCGGCGAGTCGGTGGCCGGCCTCGGTGAGGCGCTGGCTCAGGGTGTCGCCGGAGCGGTCGTCCGCGAGGCTGCGGGTGTCCGACACGGTCAGCACCGCGATGCCGAGGGGAATGAAGCTGCGGTCGTGCGTCTCGCTGGCCATGGCTCGGATCCTGTCTGCGCGCCGGGCCTCCATATGGGCCTCCGGGCGCGCGCGTCAGGATGCCTCCGGCCGAGAACCGGCTCAGCCCTTCGAGCGCAGCACCGGCTCGGGCGCGACCGGGTCGCAGTTGGTCATGAAGGCGTTGAGCGGCAGCGGGCGCGACTTGCAGGCGAAGGCGTCCTGCGGGCCCGGCGCGGGAATCGGGTCGCGGGCGACGATCGGGTTCGGCGCGCAGGCGCCGGCCGCCGCGAGCGCGAGGGCGGCGAGCAGGGCGGCGGGCAGGTTCAGGCGGCGCATGCACCCCTCGGACGCGAAAAACTGAGGACCCCTCGGGGAGACCCTTGCCCAGCGCGGCGCCCCGGACAAGCTCGGGCGCCGCCCCGCGCGCGGCTTTGGCGGTCCCTGTCGCCCGGCCGCCACACGGCCGGGTGCCCGGCCGCGACAACGGCCGGACTGCGGGCGAGGCCTCAGCCGGCCTTGGCCATCGGCACGACGTTGTGCAGGGTCTTGTCGGCGTTGTCGAAGAAGCGCCGGATGTTGCGCGCCGCCTGCCGGATGCGCTGCTCGTTCTCGACCAGCGCGATGCGGACGTAGTCGTCGCCGTACTCGCCGAAACCGATGCCCGGAGCGACCGCGACGTCGGACTTCTCGAGCAGGAGCTTGGAGAATTCCAGGCTGCCGAGTTCGCGATACTTCTCGGGGATCGGCACCCAGGCGAACATGGAGGCCGCCGGGGCCGGGATCTTCCAGCCGGCCTTGCCGAAGGAGTCCACCAGCGCGTCGCGGCGCTTCCGGTAGATCGCCCGCATCTCGTTGATGCAGTCGTCCGGCCCGTTGAGCGCGGCGCTCGCCGCCACCTGGATCGGCGTGAAGGCGCCGTAATCGAGGTAGGATTTCACCCGGGTGAGCGCGGCCAGCAGGCGCTCGTTGCCCACCGCGAAGCCCATGCGCCAGCCCGCCATCGAGTAGGTCTTCGAGAGCGAGGTGAACTCGACCGTGCAGTCGATCGCGCCCGGCACCTGCAGCACGGAGGGCGGCGGCTCGCCGTCGAAATAGACCTCGGCGTAGGCGAGATCCGAGAGCAGGATCAGCTCGTGCTTCTTCGCGAAGGCGACGAGGTCCCTGTAGAAATCCAGCCCCGCCACGTAGGCGGTCGGGTTCGACGGATAGCAGACCACGAGCGCGACGGGCTTCGGGATCGAGTGCTGCACCGCCTTCTCGAGGGCCGGGAACATCGCGGGCGTCGGCTCGGCCGGGACCGAGCGGATCACGCCGCCCGCCATCAGGAAGCCGAAGGCGTGGATCGGGTAGCTCGGGTTCGGCACCAGCACCACGTCGCCCGGCGCCGTGATGGCCTGCGCCATGTTGGCGAAGCCCTCCTTGGAGCCGAGCGTGGCCACCACCTGCGTGTCCGGGTTCAGCGAGACGCCGAAGCGGCGCTGGTAGTAATTGGCCTGAGCCCGGCGCAGGCCCGCGATGCCCTTGGAGGCCGAGTAGCGGTCGGTGCGCGGGCGCCCGGCGGTCTCGATCAGCTTGGCGATGACGTGCTTCGGCGCGTCGAGGTCGGGGTTGCCCATGCCGAGATCGATGATGTCGGCGCCGTTGGCGCGGGCGGCGGCCTTGATCCGGTTCACCTGCTCGAAGACGTAGGGGGGCAGGCGCTTGATGCGGTGAAAGTCGGTCATGGCGGTGTCCATCGCGCACGGTCCCGGGACTGGCGTTTCGAGGGTTGCCGGGGACGCGAACGGCCTCCTTAACACGGAAGGCTCCGGTTCGCCGACCCCGAAAAGGCGGCTGTGACGCGGCTGTGACTGGGCTGTGGCCCCGTTACTGTGCGGGAGGGGCCGCCGGGTTGACGGCCTTGCCGGCGCTCTCGGCCGCCCGGCCGCGGGCGACGTTGCGGCTGCGGGCGCCCTCCAGCTCGGCTTCCAGCGTCTTCTGGCCCTCCGCCGATTTCGCCCGCACCGGCCGCGGTGCTGCCGAGACGCCGACCGGCAGGAAATCGGCGCCCTCCCGGCGCGTTTCGGTCACGAAGGCGGGTGCGTCGGGCGCCTTCGGCGCCGTGCCAGTGATGCCGAGGCTGCGCAGCCCACCGACATCGCCCGAGCAGCCGCCTGCCGCCATGAGGGGCGCGAGGACGAGCACGAGGACGGCGAGGCGAGGCGGCGAGGGCGTGCTGAGCGAGAACATGCTGGAGATGTAGCGGTCGCGGCTCGATCGGTCTGGCGGAATCTCCGGGTCGCGCCTTAATTTGTCGGAAACGAGGCTCCGCCCGATGCGTCGGGACAATGGGCCGACCCGTCTCGCGGGAGACGGCGACAACAGGGAGTGACGCACGCGTGACGAGCCCCCACACGCCGCCGCCGCAGGTGCCCGATTTCGAGGCGCTGGCGCGCAATGCCGGCCAGTTCGTCGAGACGATGGGCCGCAACGTCTCGCAGTTTCTCAAACCCGCGGAGGCGGGCGCGGGCGGCTCGGACGAGCTGAAGGAGATGAGCCGGGCGCTCGGCACCGTCGCCGAGCACTGGCTCTCCGATCCGCAGAAGAGCATCGAGGCGCAGACGAAGCTGGGCGACGCCTTCGTCAGCCTCTGGGGCTCCACGCTCGTGCGTCTCCAGGGCAGCCCCGCGCCGCCGGTCGCCGCCCCGGAGCCGAAGGACCCGCGCTTCGCCCACGCCGATTGGACGCAGAACCCCTATTTCGACTTCATCAAGCAGGCCTATCTCATCCTCGTGCGCTGGTCCGAGGATCTGGTGGATCAGGCCGAGGGCCTCGACGAGGCGACCCGTCACAAGGCGCAGTTCTACCTGCGCCAGATCACGAGCGCGCTCTCGCCCTCGAACTTCGTGCTGACCAACCCCGAGCTGATCCGGCAGACCTTCGCCGAGAACGGCGCCAACCTCGTGCGCGGCCTCCAGATGCTCCAGGAGGACATCGAGGCGGGCCAGGGCGAGCTCAGGGTGCGCCAGTCGGATTCCACGAGCTTCGAGGTCGGCCGCAACGTCGCGGTCAGCCCGGGCGCGGTGGTGTTCCGCAACGACCTGATCGAGCTGATCCAGTACGCGCCCTCGACCGAGACAGTGCTGAAGCGCCCGTTCCTGATCGTGCCGCCCTGGATCAACAAGTTCTATATTCTCGACCTCAATCCGCAGAAGAGCTTCATCAAGTGGATGGTCGATCAGGGCCTGACGGTGTTCTGCATCTCCTGGGTCAACCCGGATGCGCGGCACGCGGACAAGGACTTCGAGAGTTACATGCGCGAGGGGATCGAGGCGGCGATCGACGCGATCGGCGCGGCGACCGGCGAGCGCGAGGTTGCGGCGGCCGGCTACTGCGTCGGCGGCACCCTGCTCGGCGTGACGCTGGCCTATCAGGCCGCCACCGGCAACACGCGGATCAAGAGCGCGACGCTCCTGACCACCCAGGTCGACTTCACCCACGCGGGCGATCTCAAGGTCTTCGCCGACGAGGCGCAGATCCGGCAGATCGAGGCCCGCATGGCCGAGCGCGGCTATCTCGACGGCGCCCGCATGGCCAACGCCTTCAATATGCTGAGGCCCAACGACCTGATCTGGTCCTACGTCGTCAACAACTACGTCAAGGGCAAGCCGCCGGCCGCCTTCGACCTTCTGTACTGGAACTCCGACGCCACCCGGATGCCGGCGGCTAACCACGCCTTCTACCTGCGCAACTGCTACCTGGAGAACGCACTCGCCAAGGGGAAGATGGTGCTCGGCAACGTGCGGCTCGACTTGAGCCGGGTGAAGGTGCCGGTCTTCAACCTCGCCACGCGCGAGGACCACATCGCCCCCGCGCTCTCGGTCTTCGAGGGCTCGTCCAAGTTCGGCGGCCCGGTCGACTACGTGCTGGCGGGCTCCGGCCACATCGCGGGCGTGGTGAACCCGCCCGCCAAGCCGAAATACGGCTTCTGGACCGGCGGGCCGGCGCGGGGGCGGCTCGAGGACTGGATCGCGGCGGCAACTGAGAACAAGGGCTCGTGGTGGCCCTACTGGTTCTCCTGGCTGGAGGCCCAGGCGCCGGAGCGGGTGCCGGCCCGCGTGCCGGGCGAAGGCGCCCTGCCCTCCCTCGGACCCGCGCCCGGCACCTACGTGCGCATCAAGTCCTGAGGTCGGGCTCGGAGAGTTCCGGATTCCAAAGGTCGAGACCTTTGGCGGGTGCAGGGCAGAGCCCTGCTGTCGGCTTCCGGACCCGGCATGGCCAGGTCCGGAAGCCGAATTCGGGGCTGCGCGCCCCGGGACCCCGCCCAAGGGCCTTGGCCCTTGGGGATCCCTGGACCTCCCGCCTCAGTACTTGCGCACCAGCGGCGCGGGCACGGCAGGCCGCGCCGGCTCGCCGAAGACGTAGCGGAAGCCCACCGAGACGACGTCGGCGCTGGCATCGGTGTAGCCCGCGAAGGCGATGTTGCCGACGTTGTAGTCGCGGCCCGGGCCGGAGAGGATCCGGTTGCGGTCGAGGAAGAAGTGCGAGTACGCGAGGTTGAGCGTCAGCTTCTCGTTCCAGCGGTAGCTCGCGCCGATCGAGGCGATGTAGCGGTCGCCGTCCGGCAAGCGGGCCGAGCGGTTGGCGAAGACGATCGGCGAGAGTTCGTAGGCGAAGCCGCCGCGCAGCGTGAAGTTCGGCGACCAGTCGTACTCGGCACCGATCGAGTAGGTGTAGCCGTCCTTGTAGTCGAGCGGCAGGTTGCTCACCGGCACGCCGAGCGTGCGCGAGACGATGCCGACATTGCCGAGCCGGCTCCAGTTGTCCCACTCGAAGCCGAGATTGACACGGGTGACCGGGTTGATCGCCTGGGTCAGGCCCACGCTGACCTTCTCAGGCGTGTTGAGGTTGGCCGTGACCTGGCCCGCCGTGCGGGCGAGCGCCACCAGGGGCACGCCGATCGAGCCCTCGATGTCGTGGTGCACCGAGGAGCGGTAGCCGATGCCCAGCACCGTGCCGGCCCAGG
>NZ_BPQM01000091.1 GCF_022179245.1 Methylobacterium gregans | reverse complement strand
ATGGGAACCAAAACGCCCGTCGGGCGTTTTGGTTCCCATCGCTGCGTCACAGGCCCTGCGGCCGCCCTGATCGCCGGCGAGAGGGCGAATACTTGGCGGTTCAGATCAGCGCAGCGCTTAAACGCGCATTAACCAGGATCCAGAATATTCAAGGGGCTCGAAAGGATCATTGCACCGATGCTCCACGCCGACCCGCTCCTCCAGCGCCCAGCCCTCGTCCATCCGCGCGTCCTGGCCCGTGCCCTCGACCACCTGATGCCGGCCGCAAGCTCGCGCGCCGAGGTTTGGCAGATGCTCACCGAGCGCTACACGGTCGATCTCGACGCCGTCGCCGCCCTGCTGCCATCCGAGGAGCCGGAGCCGCGCTGGCTCGCGGCCCGCGACTAACTTCGAAAGAGAGCGTGACCGGCCGGCGATCAGCCGACCGTCCGCAGCACCTCGCCCTCGCCGAGGACGCCGCCGGCGATGACCTCCGCGTAGATCCCGCAATCCCGGTGGCCGAGGCGGGCATCCAGCGTCCAGGGAATGTCGAGGTCGCGCACGCCGCTGACCGGATCGACATTGGTCGCGGCGCAGCGCTGCGTGCGTTGGGTCAGCTTGAGCCGCAGCCCGCTCGGCGCCTCCAGCACGGAGCCCGACATTCCCAGTTCCGCCCATGGCTCCAGCCCCTCGACCAGCAGGTTGCCGCGGAAGCGCAGCGGGTCGACGGGCGCGCCCACGAGATCCTCGATCGCCCGCACGCTCGCCAGATTGATGAGGGAGACGAAGCCGATCTTCGAATCGGTGAAGCGGTAGTGCGGCGGAGCTTCGAGGACCCGGGGCTCACCGCGCAGGGAGGCCGGCAGGAGGCGCCGCATCAGATCCTCCAGCACGCGTCTGCCGTCGGGCGTGTCGAGCTTGGCCGCGTAGCGCTCTCCCTCCGCCTCGACATGCAGCGTCGCCGTCGCGTCCTCGTAGTGCGTACGCAGACGGGCCAGCGCCTCGTCGCGCATCAGCATCAGGTACTTGGTCTTCGGCTGGTGCCGGGGGACGTGTGCGTTGAAGCCCGAATCGCCGTTCTCGACCGCGTAGAGCCGGTCACCCGGGAAATACCCGCTCGTTTCCAGCACGACGCTCGCGAGGCGCTCGGGGCTGAACCCCTTCACGGGATAGCGGTAGAGGGCGAGGATCGAGAGCGTGGCCATGCGCGCAGCGTGGCCCTGAAATGCGGCGCGGCGCAAGGGCCTCACCGCCCCTTGTGGTGCGCAAATGCAACACCACATCCCGGATACCGGCGGCCACCAATGGCGCCGGGGCCCTCGCGCGGCGGATAGCCGGAGGGCGACGTTTCGGTGGCGCCGCGCCTCTTCGCGGGCGGCGGATGCCGGTACGGGAGGGTTGTGCATGAATTTCGAGAAGTATACCGAGCGCGCCCGCGGCTTCGTGCAGGCGGCCCAGAACCTCGCGATGCGCGAGGGCCATCCCCAGCTTCAGCCGGGTCATCTTCTGAAGGTGCTGCTCGACGATCCCGAGGGCCTCTGCGCCGGTCTGATCGACCGCGCCGGGGGGCAGTCCCGCGTGGCGCTCGCGCAGATCGAGCAGTGGCTCGCGAAGCAGCCGAAGGTCTCCGGCAATTCCGCGGCGCCCCAGGCGACGCGCGATCTCGTGCGCCTGTTCGACACTGCCGAGAAGGCCGCCGAGAAGGCGGGCGATTCCTATGTGACCGTCGAGCGGCTGCTGCTGGCGCTCACGGTCGAGGGCAACACCGAGGCCGGACGCGCGCTTCAGGCCGCGGGCGTGACGCCTGCCTCGATCAACGCGGCGATCAACGCGCTGCGCAAGGGCCGCACCGCCGACAACGCGTCGGCCGAGAACGCCTATGACGCGCTGAAGAAATATGCCCGCGACCTCACCGAGGCGGCGCGCGACGGCAAGCTCGACCCGGTGATCGGCCGTGACGAGGAAATCCGCCGCACGATACAGGTGCTGTCCCGGCGCACCAAGAACAACCCGGTGCTGATCGGTGAGCCCGGCGTCGGCAAAACCGCCATCGTCGAGGGTCTGGCCCTGCGCATCGTCAACGGCGACGTGCCGGAATCCCTGCGCGAGAAGAGCCTGCTCGCCCTCGACATGGGCGCGCTGATCGCGGGCGCGAAGTATCGGGGCGAGTTCGAGGAGCGCCTGAAGGGCGTGCTCTCCGAGGTTCAGGCGGCCGAGGGCGGCATCATCCTGTTCATCGACGAGATGCACACGCTCGTCGGCGCCGGCAAGGCGGACGGGGCGATGGACGCCTCGAACCTCCTCAAGCCCGCGCTCGCACGCGGCGAGCTGCACTGCGTCGGCGCTACCACCCTCGACGAGTACCGCAAGCACGTCGAGAAGGACGCGGCGCTCGCCCGGCGCTTCCAGCCGGTCTTCGTCTCGGAGCCGACCGTCGAGGACACGATCTCGATCCTGCGCGGCATCAAGGAGAAGTACGAGCAGCACCACGGTGTGCGCATCCAGGACTCGGCGCTGGTGGCGGCAGCGACCCTGTCGAATCGCTACATCACCGACCGCTTCCTGCCCGACAAGGCAATCGATCTCGTGGACGAGGCCGGATCGCGCCTGCGCATGCAGGTCGATTCGAAGCCGGAGGAGCTCGACAACGTCGATCGCGAGATCGTGCGGCTGAAGATCGAGGGCGAGGCGCTGAAGAAGGAGACGGATACCGCCTCACGCGACCGGCTCCAGCGCCTGGAGAAGGAGCTCGCCGACCTTGAAGAGCAGTCCGCGACGATCACCGCCCGCTGGAAGGCCGAGAAGGACAAGCTGGGCGCGGCCGCAGAGCTGAAGAAGAAGCTCGACGAGGCGCGCAACGAGCTGGCCGCCGCCCAGCGCCAGGGCCAGTACCAGCGCGCGGGCGAGCTCGCCTACGGCCTGATCCCGGGCCTCGAGAAGCAGCTCGCCGAAATCGAGGCGAAGGCGGAATCCGCGGTCGCGCGCGACGGCATGGTCGAGGAAGCGGTGACGCCGGCCCATATCGCGGGCGTCGTCTCGCGCTGGACCGGCGTGCCCGTCGACAAGATGCTGGAGGGCGAGCGCGAGAAGCTGCTGGCGATGGAGGAGGCACTGGCCAAGCGCGTCGTCGGCCAGCGCGAGGCGGTGGAGGCGGTCGCGACCGCGGTCCGCCGGGCGCGCGCCGGACTGCAGGACCCGAACCGGCCGATCGGCTCTTTCATGTTTCTCGGGCCCACCGGCGTCGGCAAGACCGAGTTGACCAAGGCTTTGGCCGGCTTCCTGTTCGACGACGATACGGCGCTCGTGCGCATCGACATGTCCGAGTACATGGAGAAACACGCTGTGGCCCGCCTCATCGGCGCGCCTCCGGGCTATGTCGGCTACGAGGAGGGCGGCGCGCTCACCGAGGCGGTTCGACGTCGGCCCTACCAGGTCGTGCTGTTCGACGAGGTGGAGAAGGCGCATCCGGACGTTTTCAACGTCCTCCTCCAGGTGCTCGACGACGGGCGCCTGACGGACGGACAGGGACGGACGGTCGACTTCCGCAACACGCTCCTGATCATGACCTCGAATCTCGGCGCCGAGTATCTAGTCAACCAGCCCGCTGGGCAGGACACCGACGCGGTGCGCGATGAGGTGATGGGCGTGGTGCGCGGCCACTTCCGGCCGGAGTTCCTGAACCGGATCGACGAGATCATCCTGTTCCACCGCCTCCAGCGCGGCGAGATGGGCGCGATCGTCGATATCCAGCTCGGGCGCCTGCAGAAGCTCCTCGACGAGCGCAAGATCGCGCTCGACGTGGACGAGGCGGCGCGGACCTGGCTCGCCGACAAGGGCTACGACCCGGCCTACGGGGCGCGGCCGCTCAAGCGGGTGATCCAGAAGAACGTGCAGGATCCGCTAGCGGAACTCCTCCTGTCGGGCAGGATCCACGATGGGGAAGCGGTGCCGGTCACCGCGGGCCCGCTCGGCCTGATGATCGGCGACGTCACGGTCGGGGCCGAACGCCGGCCACCGAGCGTGGCCCTGAACTGATACGACCGAAAGGAGCCCCGGCGCCCCCGCGCCGGGGCTCTTCACTTGTGGGTGGCACCGGACGCCTTGTCGCTCGGCTGCCGCGCCGCAGGTATTCCAGGCACGAACGAGGAGATTGCCGATGCCCGCCAAGCCGCCCGAGACCATGCGCCAACTCCGATACGACGGCGCGGGCGGGCCCGAGGTGATCAAGCTGGAGACCGTGGGTGTACCCCAGCCCGGCCCCGGTCAGGTGCTGATCGAGGTGGTGGCGGCCGGCATCAACCGGCCCGACCTGATGCAGCGGCAGGGCAAGTACCCGCCGCCGAAGGGTGCGACCGATGTTCCAGGCCTGGAGGTGAGCGGGCGCGTGATCGCCCTCGGCGAGGGCGTCAGCACCCCGGCGCTCGGCGATGAGGTCTGCGCCCTGGTGATCAGCGGCGGCTACGCCGAGTTTGCGGTGGCCGAGGCCGGGCATTGCCTGCCCAAACCGAAGGCGCTCGCGCTGGCTGATGCCGGCGGCATCCCCGAGACCTTCTTCACCGTCTATTCCAACGTGATCCAGCGCGGGCGGCTCGCGGCCGGCGAGAGTTTCCTGGTCCATGGCGGTTCGAGCGGCATCGGCTCGACGGCGATCCAGATCGCCAAGGCGCAGGGCGCCAAGGTCTTTGCCACGGCGGGTTCGGCCGAGAAGTGCCGCTTCTGCGAAGAGCTCGGGGCCGACCACGCGATCAACTACCGCGAGGCCGACTTCGCCGAGGAGATCGCGCGGCTCACGGATGGCAGGGGCGTCGACGTCATCCTCGACATGATCGGCGCGAGCTACCTTCAGCGGAACCTCGCCTCCCTCGCGGTGGAGGGCCGCCTCGTGCTGATCGCCCTGATGGGAGGCTACAAGGTGGATGGGCTCAACATCACGCCCGTCATGGTAAAGCGGCTGACCTTCACGGGCGCGACGCTGCGCCCGCGCCCGAAGGCCGACAAGGCCGAGATCGCGCAGGGGCTCGCCCGCGATGTCTGGCCGAAGCTCGACACCGGCGAGATTCGGCCCGTGATCCACGCGACGTTCCCGTTCGAGGAAGCGCGCAACGCCCATGCGTTGATGGAGTCGAGCGCTCATCTCGGCAAGATCCTGCTGTTGACGGGGCGCTGAAACCCACTCGTTCAGGAACCCTCGCAAGCGCAGCCGCGTTGGCCGCCCAGATCATCAATTGTGCAGCCGGCGGCTCAAGCCTCGGCTCGGCACGCGAGTGAGGAAGCCGATGGCCGAGAACCTGAACAACACCGAGGCCCGGCAGGGCCAGCGCGGCAAGCCGGTCCTCTTTGTTTTGCTGGCGAGCCTCGCCTTGCTCGCCGTGGCCCTGGTCGGGCTGATGACGTGGAACGGCGCCAACGCGCCGAAGGACTACGCTAGCCAGAGCCAGGACGCCTCCCGACAGGAGGTCACCGGTTCGGTCAACGGGAAGTCGAACACGCCCTCGTCGTCGAATTCCAGCAGCGTGCCCGCGGAGAACCCGGCCTATCCGCAGCCGTCGCAGCCGAGCGCCAATCCCAATAAGCCGAAGTGATGGGGGGCGGCCACGCCGCCTCTCCCGCATCGTCGCGCAAAGCAGAACGGCCGGGGCGTCAGGCGCCCCGGCCGTTTCTGTGCGTGGTTCCGTCGGAACGTCAGCGCGTCGGGACCGGCGTCGGCCCGCGATAGTCGTAGAAGCCGCGCTTGGTCTTGCGGCCGAGCCAGCCGGCCTCGACGTACTTCACCAGCAGCGGGCACGGGCGGTATTTCGAATCGGCGAGTCCGTCGTACAGGACCTGCATCACCGAGAGGCAGGTATCCAGCCCGATGAAGTCGGCGAGCTGGAGCGGGCCCATCGGATGGTTCGCGCCGAGGCGCATCGCCGTATCGATCGATTCGACCGAGCCCACGCCCTCGTAGAGCGTGTAGATCGCCTCGTTGATCATCGGCAGCAGGATGCGGTTGACGATGAAGGCCGGGAAATCCTCCGACATCGTCGAGGTCTTGCCGAGCTTCCCGATGAACGCCTTGGCCGCCTCGTAGGTCTGGTCCTCGGTCGCGATGCCGCGGATCAGCTCGACGAGCTGCATCACCGGCACCGGGTTCATGAAGTGGATGCCGATGAAGCGCTCCGGCCGGTCCGTCGCGGCGGCAAGCCGCGTGATCGAGATCGAGGAGGTGTTGGTCGCCAGGACCGCGTCGGGCTTCAGCGAGGCGCAGAGCGTCGAGAAGATCTCCCGCTTGACCGCCTCGTTCTCGGTAGCCGCCTCGATCACGAGGTCGCAGTCGCCGAGGTCGGCGAAGCTGCGTGCCGGCTGGATGCGCTCGCGGGCGCTGCGGCTCGCCGCCTCTTCGAGGCTACCCTTCGTGACCAGCTTGGCGAGGCTCGCCTCGATGGCGCCGAGGCCGGCCTCGATCCGGTCCGCCTCCCGGTCGTTCAGGCGCACATCGAGGCCCGCGGCCGCGCAGACCTGCGCGATCCCGCTGCCCATCTGCCCGGCGCCGATGATGCCGACCCGATTGATATCAATAGTCATGTCCCGATCCGAGTCCTTCCCCGCCGGCCGGACCGATGGCCGACCCGTGCGGAACACGCGAGCCGCGACGCGCCGGCCGCCCCGTGATCCAGAAGCCTTCTAGCCCGCGTTCGCGGACCGACGAAACCCTCCCTGGCGCGCTCCCGAACAATCTCGCGCGAACCGGCCGCCGGATGATACGTCCGGCGGCCGCCCTCGTCTCTCGGTGGCACCTTCGGGCCGCCGGACGGCCCGGGATCAGTCCTTGGCCTTGGCGATCTCGGATCTCAGCTCCGGCACCACCTGGAATAGGTCGCCGACGAGGCCGTAATCCGCCACCTGGAAGATCGGCGCGTCCTCATCCTTGTTGATCGCCACGATGACCTTCGAGTCCTTCATGCCGGCGAGGTGCTGGATCGCGCCGGAGATACCGACCGCCACGTAGAGATCCGGCGCCACCACCTTTCCGGTCTGGCCGACCTGCCAATCGTTCGGGGCGTAGCCCGCATCGACGGCCGCGCGCGATGCGCCGACGGCGGCGCCCAACGCGTCGGCGAGCGGCTCGATCAGCTCCTTGAACTTCTCGGCCGAGCCCAGCGAGCGGCCGCCCGAGACAATGAACTTGGCGGACGCCAGCTCGGGCCGGTCGGACTTGGCGATCTCCTCGCCCTTGAACGACGAGCCGCCGGCCTGCGGGGCGGCCGCGGACACCGCCTCGACGGCAGCGACGGAGCCGCCCTCGCCCGCCGGTTTGAAGGCCGCGGTGCGGACCGTGATCACCCGCTTCGGCCCCGGCGCCTGCACGGTCTGGATGGCGTTGCCGGCGTAGATCGGCCGCTCGAAGGTGTCGGGCGAGACGATCTTGATGATGTCGGAGACCTGGGCGACGTCGAGCAGGGCCGCCGCGCGCGGCAGCACGTTCTTGCCCGTGGTCGTCGCCGCGGCCACGATCGCCTCGTAGGGCTCGGCAATGGCGGCGATCAGCGCGCCCACCGGCTCGGCGAGGTCATGGTCGTAGAGGCCGTCCTCCGCGTTCAGCACCTTCTCGACACCGTCGAGCTTGGCAGCGGCCTCCGCGGCGGGTTTCGAGCCGGAGCCCAGCACCAGGGCGTGGACGGGCTGACCCAGTTCCTTGGCGGCTGTCAGCGCCTTCAGCGAGGCATCCTTGATCTGGCCGTTGGCGTGCTCGACGTAGAGAAGCGTTGTCATGCTGGCGATCCTGAGCTTTCGGGCGGCGCCGTGCGGCGGCCTGCCGGCAGGGAGAGCCGGGCCGCGGCGCCGGCAGCGCCGCCGAGCCCGGTGAAGGTCTTAGGCCCGCGTGCGGGCCCGCGGCGTCAGAAGACGCCGGCCTCGACCTTGAGCTTCTGCACGAGTTCGGCGGGCGAACCGACCTTCACGCCGGCCGAGCGGCCCGGCGGCTCGGCGGTCTTCAGAACCGTCAGGCGCGGGGTGACGTCGACGCCGAGCGCGTCCGGCGCCAGCTCCTCCAGCGGCTTCTTCTTGGCCTTCATGATATTGGGCAGGCTCGCGTAGCGCGGCTCGTTGAGGCGCAGGTCGGTGGTGACGATGGCCGGGAGCTGAAGGCCCACCGTCTGAAGGCCGCCATCGACCTCGCGGGTGACGTCCACACTGCCTTCGCCGGCTTCCAGCCTGAATGCGAAGGTGCCCTGCGGCCACCCGAGCAGCGCAGCCAGCATCTGGCCGGTCTGGTTCGAGTCGTCGTCGATCGCCTGCTTGCCCAGGATGACGAGCTGCGGGCTCTCCTTCTCGGCCACCGCCTTGAGGAGCTTGGCCACCGCCAGCGGCTCGCAATTGACGTCCGTCTTCACCAGGATCGCGCGATCGGCGCCCATGGCGAGCGCGGTACGCAGGGTCTCCTGCGCCTGCTGCGGACCGACCGAGACGGCGACGATCTCTGTGACCTTGCCCTTCTCCTTCAGACGGATCGCCTCCTCGACGGCGATCTCGTCGAAGGGGTTCATCGACATCTTCACGTTGGCGAGCTCAACGCCGGACCCATCGGCCTTCACGCGGATCTTCACGTTGTAGTCGACGACCCGCTTGACGGGCACCAGAACCTTCATGGGGGCCAACTTCCTCCGCGGGACTTCTTCGCTGTTGACGCGCAGGCGCGGCGCATTCCCCGAGGAACGCGGCACGGCTCGCACAGGGCGCGGACCGTAGCGGCCACATTTCCGCCTTGTCAACGCGGCGCGAAAACCCCGCTTTCGAAAAGCCGTATGGCCATAAGTCCAAGGGCGATTCGGGGATAGGGTACGGCGGCGGTGGGACGGATCAGCGGTTCTGGCCAGGCACCCAGAGCACGTCGTCAGCCCCGTTGCGATTGGCGGCGCGGCTCGCCACGAACAGAAAATCCGAGAGCCGGTTGAGATATTGCAGCGCCTCTCCGGAGACCGCCTCGCTCGCGGCAAGCTGCACGGCGAGGCGCTCGGCACGTCGGCAGACCGTGCGGGCGAGGTGCAGCGCCGCCGCGGCTGGGGAGCCACCCGGCAGCACGAAGGACTTCAGCGGCGGGATCACGCCGTTCAGCGCGTCGATGTCGTCCTCCAGCCGCTTCACCTGGGCGGCCACGACGCGCAGGGGCTCGTAGGGCAGCGGCTCCGGTGTCGGCGGTGTTGCGAGGTCGGCGCCGAGATCGAAGAGGTCGTTCTGGATGGCGGCGAGCATCGCGTCGAGGCGGGGCTCGGCATGGAGCCGAGCCAATCCGATGCAGGCGTTGGTCTCGTCGACAGTGCCGTAGGTCTCGACGCGCAGGTCCGCCTTGGAGCGGCGCTGCCCGTCGGCGAGCGCCGTCGTCCCCTTGTCCCCGGTACGCGTGTAGATCCGGTTCAACTTGACCACGGGCGCACCTCGGGCAGTGTCTCGGCGACGATCAGAACGTGTAGCCGATCTTGCCGCCGTAGTTCGTCAGGCCGCGGTTGTTGGCGCACAGGCCGGCATTCGACATATGCTCGACCGTGGCCATGATGCTCAGCCGCTCCGTGATCCGGAAGCCGAGTGCCGCCGCCTCGCGGAAGAGCGGATTGCAACCCAGCGTGTTGAAGCCGTAGGGCGTGCCCGCCTTCGGGCCGGTATAGCCGTTATGGGCAGCGCCGCCGAAGAAGCCTTCGAGGAAGACGCGGCGGCCGAGCGTCTCGGGGAAGAGGTCCACCGTCCAGGTGGCGCCGAGATAGGCGTAGCTCGTGCGGCCCCCAGTGTTGTAGCTGCCGCCGACCGTCGGCCGCGGAACGAAGGCCTGCCAGAACGGATCGAGGCTCAGCACCGGCTTGGCGAACAGGATCTCGCCGTTGACGTTCGTGGTGGAGAAGCCGCGGGCCTTGCCCTCGGCGCTACCCGGATCCTGCACCGCGCCGCCGATGCGGATCTCGGAGACGATGCTCAGTGGCTGGACCGGCGCGGCATAGACGGGCGCGGGCGCGCGCGGTGCGCCGAGATCCGCTGCCGTGACAGGGACGGACGCGAGGGCGAGGCCGCCGACGAGACAGGTGCGAAGGATGGGCAGCATGGGGAACGCGTCCGATTGAACGGACTCTGCGTACCACGACCCTGCCGCGGTCCATCGCGAACCAATCCCTGAAACGCCCGGCGGAGGCTTAAAAGTCCGGCTGTGCGGCGCGCCGGTCACACCCGTTCGGGCTAGCCGCTCACCCGTTCGACAGGTGGACTGCCCCGCCGCTTGCCTCCCACCCGCAGGTGGCGGTGGACGACGCATTGCGGCATCGATCTCACTGATCGGCGTACCCGTCGGTGGCCTCAGGCCGCCCGCCACCAGACCACGCCCATGATGATGACGATGGCGATGAACTGCAACAGCACCCGCAGGCGCATCAGCTTCTGCGAGAGGTTGGCGCTACCGCCGCGCAGCATGTTGACGAGGCCGAGCAGCAGCACCACGGCGACGGCGCCGCAGGCGATCAGGACCAGGGTGTTGGCGGACATGGTTCAACGATCCGGTTCGTGCGCGAGCGCTCCACATAGACGCTCGCGGCGGCCCCGTCAGTTGCGGCGCAGCAGCCGCTCGAAATAGTCCAGCTCCTCTCGCGAGCGGCTCGGGTCGCCGAGTTTACGCCGCAGTTCCTCCATGATCCGCCGCGCCCGCTGGACTGCCGACTCGTCGGCGCCGGGCACGCGCACCCGCCCGTCCGACATGTCGCGCCCCTTGGTCGGGCGGCCGAGCGGGTCGTCCTCGCGGGAGCCAGCCTGCCCTTGCTGGCCCGGCTGCTGGCCCTCCGGCTGCTCGCCCTGGCCCTGCCCTTCCGCCTCGGCCATCTCCTGCATCTGCTGCTGCATGCCCTCGGCGCCGCGTTTCAGCCCGTCGAGGGCGCGGCCCTGCGCGTCGACGGCATCGCCGTCGCGACCCTGCCGCAAGGCGTTCTCGGCCTCGCGCATTGCATCCTCGGCATCGGCGAGACCGTCCTCGCCCTTCATGCCGTTCTCCTTCATGCGGCGCTGCACATCCTCCAGACGCTGGCGCAGGGCCTGTTGTCGGTCGCCGGCGCTGCCGCCCTGCTGGCCTTGGCCGCGCTCGCCCTGCTGGCCTTGGCTCTCGCCCTGCTCACTCGGACTGCGCTGCCCCTGCTGCCCGCCCTGCTGCCCCTGTCGCTGGCCGCGATTCTGCGGACGCTGGCCCTGCTGGCGATCCTGGCCGTCCCGAAAGGTCTCGTCACGCAGTTGCTGCTGGTCGCGCGACATCTGGTCGAGCTCCTGCATCTGCTTGCGCATCTCGCGACCCGCTTGGTCGGACTTGCCACCCTGCTCGGCCGTCTGGAGATTCTCCAGGATGTTGCGCAGCTGCTCCATCAGCCGCTGGGCCTCGGCGGTATCGCCGCGCTTCATCGCCTCGGCCATGTCCTTGAGCATCTTGTCGAGGTCGTCGGGCGTCACGGTCTTCTGCTGACCGCTGCGCTCGCCCTGCTGCTGGCGCGGCTCGCGGTTCTGGCGCTGGGCCATCTCCTTCAGGAACTTGTCGAGCGCCTGCTTCAGATCCTGGGTCAGGCGCTGGATCTCGTCGTCGGGAGCGTTGCGCTCCACCGCCTCCTTGAGGCGGTCCTGAGCTTGGCGAAGCTGCTTCTCGGCATCCGAGAGGTCGCCGTCCTCGATCTTGAGCGCCATTTCCCACAGGAGATCGGCGACCTCTGTGAGGCCGGCATCGTCCCGGGCGGCACGCAGGCGCCCCGCCGCGCTCTTCAGGCCGAGGAAGATGGCGGGTCGGACCCTGAAGGTCTGGGGTGCGATCAGCAGTGCGTCGAGCGCCGTCTGCACCCGGCGGCGGCCGTCGTCCGGCCCGGTGACGAGACGGCGACGCTCCTCGGCAAGGGACCGGGCGAGCGGATCACGGAAGGGACGGGCCGGCAGCACCATCTCGACGGGTGCAGAGCGCGCCTCCTGCCCCGCCTCGTCCTTGACCGCGAGGGTGAAGAGCACCCGGGCACCCGACCAGGGATTGTCCGTGAGATCGACGAGCGTCTTCGCCTCGCTCTCGCCGCTCGCGTCTGGCGGCAGGGCCAGCGCGATCCGCGGCGGCGGCACCAGCGCGCGGCCAGGCTTCACCGGCTCCACGACCCCGTCGGCGGAGGCGAGTCCATAATCGTCGCGCGCCCGATAGCCGAGGTTGAAGGTGCCCCGCCCGTTCACCTCGGGCGTGCCGAGATCGCGGATCTCCGGTGGGTTATCCGGGATCGTCTCGATGACGAGGCGGCGCTCGCCCGCAGGCGTGGCGAGCACGAGCGCGGCCCTGGGGCCGACGACTTGGAAGCGATCCTCACGCAGGTCCGGCCGCGCTTCCTTGCCGGGCACGGGCTTCAGCCCGGCATCGGGCGTCAGAGCAGTCTCGGCGGCGGCGCGGTTCTCGCCCGCGATCCGCACCACGAGTTGGGAATTGACCGGCACGCGCAGGTGCTGCTCGGCCTCGGACAGGGTGACGAGGAGCGGGGGCGTACGCGTGTAAAGCGGTGGATCAATCCAGCCGTCGATGCGGTAGTTCGGCGCGGCCGCCGGGGGGCGGCGCCAGTCGAAGGCGGAGCCCAGCCGCTCGCGCCACTCAGGGCCCGCGACGAACAGACTCGCCACGGCCGCGACGGCCAGCGCAGCGCGCACAGCGTAGGGGTCGTGCCGCGGCATCATCGGGCGTGGCAGTCCGACGCGCAGGCGCGCGACCGCTGCGGCCGCACGGCGCTGGTGCAGATCCCACAGAGCACGCGTGGCAGGGTCGGCGGCTCCGACCGCGAGCCGGTCCTCGGCGGCCGAGGCCGGCCCGTGGCGGAGCGTCGGATCTCGAAGCGCCGCCTCGCGGTCGAGCCGGGCCAGTGCCTCGGCCCGTCCCAGGCGAGGCAGGCGCAGGAGCGGAAACAAAGCACCGAGCAGGGCGAGCGCGAACAGAGCGACGCCCAGCATGCGGCCGGCCGGGCCGAGTTCGAGCCAGAGGCCGAGCCAGGACGCCGCCGCGAAGGTCAGCAGGACGCCGAGGCCGCGCCAGAGCACGGGCCAGGCCCGCTCCCAGAGGCCAGCTGCTCGCGCCCGCGCGACGAGGCGGTCGAGGTGCGCGGCAAGGGTCCGGCCGGCATCGTGCTGGGGTCTGTGTTCCACGCCGTCGTCGTCCCGCCGCTCCAGATGGTCAGCGCCCGCGCTCAAGTTTCCTCGGGCGCCCGGGAGGCTAGCATGGTGGCGGGCACGGGCCAGCGGGTCAAATCCGCTCAGGCGTGCGCGGCGATGAAGTTGCGCACCTGCGGGTAGATCTGCTGCTCCCAGCGTTTACCCGAGAACACGCCGTAATGGCCGACGCCCGCCTGGAGGTGGTGCGCCTTCATGTGCGGCGGGAGGCTGGTGCAGAGGTCGTGCGCCGCCATCGTCTGCCCGACGGAACAGATGTCGTCGCGCTCACCCTCGACCGTCATCAGGGCGGTGCGCCGAACGGCGCCCATGTCGATCGCCTCGCCCCGAAAGGTAAGCTGGTTCTTGGCCAAGGTGTAATCCTGGAAAACGGTCTGCACCGTCTGGAGGTAGAACTCCGCCGGCAGGTCGAGCACGGCGAAGTACTCGTCGTAGAAGTTTTCGATCGCCGCGGCTTTGTCGGCCTCGCGGTTGACCTTGTGCCAGAACAGATCGGTGTGACCATCGACGTGGCGCTTCATGTTCATCGACATGAAGGCCGAGAGCTGGATGAAGCCCGGATAGACGCGTCGGCCCGCGCCCTTGTGTCGGCGGGGCACCGTCGCGATCAGGTTCTGTTCGAACCAGGAAATCGGCTTCGACGTGGCAAGCTCGTTGACGACGGTCGGATTGATCCGGCAATCGACCGGTCCGGCCATCACGGTGAGCGAGCGGGGCGCGGCCGGATCTCGGGTCTGCGCCATCACGGCGGCGGCGGCCAGCGCCTGCACGGCGGGCTGGCAGACCGCGAGCATGTGCGCGCCCTCGCCCAGGACGCCCATGAAGCGCACGAGGTGTTCGACATAATCGTCGAACCCGAAGGGGCCGGCCGAGAGCGGCACGTCGCGAGCATTGTGCCAGTCGGTGATGTAGACGTCATGATCGGGCAGCAGGGCCCGGACTGTCCCGCGCAGCAGCGTAGCGAAATGACCCGACAGAGGCGCCACGACGAGAAGCTTCGGCTGCGGTGTCTCCACATCCTTGCGGAAGTGCAGGAGCGTGCCGAAGGGCGTGGCGAAGGCCGCCTCCTCGACCACCGGGACCTCGCGGTTGCCCACGCGCACGGTGTCGAGACCGAAGCTCGGTCGCGCGAAGCTCATACCGGCTCGCATCATCATCTGCGCGCCGGCCGACCACCAGCTCAGGGGGCCGCCGAGCGCCGCCCAGGGCGAGACGGCCTCGTGCAGCACCTGCCCCCAGGCGCGCGTCTGCTGCGCGAGATCCGATTGAACCTGGAACGCGTCGTACAGCATGGGACGAGCACTCGGCGGGGCGCCTCCGGCAGCGGATGCCGGCACGGCTTGGGGATTCGGCGCGAAGGCCGTGGTCGGCAGCATCAACATGGGAGAGTCAGGTTAAAGCCGAGCTGACGGACCGCAACCACAAAAAACCGGAATGCCTGCTCAATGTGGTTTTGACGCATCAGCCTTTGGTCCAATGCCGGAATTTTCCGAATGCCGCCACGGAGGGGCGAAACCTTCCGCGTGCAGCCGAAAATCCGGCGCGAAATCGCCCGGGCAGCACCTGGAGCGGCCTTGCTGAGCCGCAGCGGGGTGATACCGTGCTTTCGAAAAACGCGCGGAACGCCGGCTCAGTTTCTCGCGATCGTGTGCGCCTTGCGGCCGCGGGCCCGGCGTGCTCAACCGGAAGCAATGACAGACAGGGTCGCCCCCGCGCCGCGCGTGACCAAACGCTACGCCGCCAAGCGGCAAGCCATCCTCGATGCGGCGGTCGGCCACTTCAACGCGCGCGGCGTGCGCGGGACCGCCCTCACCGACGTGGCAGCCAGCGTCGGCCTCGTCACGAACAGCATCACCTACTATTACCGCCGCAAGGAGGATCTCGCGGCAGCCTGCTACCTGCGCAGCCTCGCATGGCACGATACCCTGCTGGACGAAGCCGAAGGCGCTACCAGCCCGGCAGAGCGGCTCAGCACCTTCCTCGCCGCCTACTTCCGCGACCTGGCGGCGATCGAGACGGGCACGCAGCGACCGCAGGTCCGGCTCGGCGATCTGATGGCCCTGCCGAGCCCACAGAGCGAGGCGGTCTTCGCGGCCTATAACGACCTGTTCCGGCGCGCCCGCGCCCTCTTCGTACCGGAGCGCGCCGATCTCGGCCGGGCGGAGCGGGGCGCGCGGACGCATCTCGCGCTCTCGGTGATCCACACGGCACGCCTCTGGATCGACCGCTACGAACCGCAGGATTACGGGCGCGTGGCCGAGCGGGTCACCGACATCCTGCTGGCGGGCCTCGCGGGACCGGATAGCCGTTGGTCCGTGGAGGGGCCGCCGCTTGTGCCCGCTCCCGGCGGGCCGACCGAGCCCTTCCTGCGCGCAGCCACCGCGCTGATCAACGAGGAGGGCTACCGCGGCGCTTCCGTCGAGAAGATCTCGGCGCGGCTCAGCGTGACGAAGGGTTCGTTCTACCATCACAACGATAACAAGGATGACCTCGTCGCCAGCTGCTTCGACCGCACCTTCGAGATCCTGCGCGCCGAGCAGGCGGCGGCCGAGTCGCGCGGTGGCCCGGGCTGGGACCGGCTCACAGCCTGCGCCCGGGCACTGGTGCGTCATCAGTTCGAGCCGGGCGGACCGCTGCTCCGCTGCGCCGCGGTCGGCGCGCTGCCGGAGGGGCTGCGGGCCGAGGTGCCGGCGCGGCTGCGCCGGCTCTGGGAACGCCTCGCTTTCCCGATCGGCGATGGCGTCGCCGATGGCTCGATCCGGCCCGTCGATCCGACGATCGCCGCCCAGGTGGTAAGCAGTGCGGTCGACGCGGCCTGCGATCTCAGGCGCTGGTGCCCGTCGGCCAACACTGACAACGCCGCGGACCTCTTCGTGCGCCCGCTCTTCCTGGGGATCCTCGCGCCGCAATAGGCGGCATCGACATCGTATCTGTCGACGCCCGCACTTCCCTCTGCGTGGTCCGTCCCGACCGACCCGGTTCGCAGGCCTCCTCCCCGGGAGGAAATGAGCAAGGCGTTCGTCCGGCCGGCTCAGTACCCCTTCGCGGCGATTGCCTCGGACCACGTCACCGCCCGCTTGGCCATGCCGATGTGCTGGCGCTCGTAGAGCCGGCCCTCGAGCTTGATGGCGCCGCGCCGGGCATTCTCGGGTGCATTGAAGGCGTCGATCACCAAGCGGGCACGGCGCACTTCCTCCTCGGTCGGAGCGAAGGAGGTGTTGGCGGGCTCCAGCTGGTTCGGGTGGATCAGCGTCTTGCCGTCGAAACCGAGGTCGCGCGACTGGCGGCACTCGACCCGGCAGCCCTCCACGTCCGCGATGTCGTTCCAGACGCCGTCGAGGATGGTCAGCCCCTCCGCGCGGGCGGCGGCCAGCGCGAACATGATCCAGGGCAGCATCGGGACACGGCCGGGCACGAGTTGCGCCCAGGTGTCCTTCGCAAGATCGTTCGTGCCGAGAACGAAGCAGGTCAGCCGGGTGCGCCGATCGCGCCGGGCCTGAGCGATTTCCTTGATGTTCAGGATCGCGGCCGGCGTCTCGATCATCGCCCAGACTGCGATGTCCTCGGGCGCGTCGAGCGCCTCCAAGTGGTTGGCGATGCTCTCCAGCACGGCCGGCGAGGACACCTTCGGCATCAGGATGGCGTTCGGCCGCGCCTCGATCGCGGCGCGCAGGTCCGCCTCGCCCCAAGGCGTCTGGGGCGCGTTGACGCGGATCACCAGCTCCCGGTCGCCGTAACCGCCGCCCTTCACGGCCGCGCAGACCTGCTCGCGCGCGAGTTCCTTCTCCTCCTGGCCAACCGCATCCTCGAGGTCGAGAATCAGGCTGTCGGCAGGCAGCGTCCTCGCCTTCTCCAGGGCACGGGCGTTGGAGCCCGGCATGTAGAGGACGCTGCGGCGGAGGCGGAGATCGGTCATCGGCAGTCTCTGACGTACGCGCGGGATCGGCGCGGGTGTGCTGTGCGCTGCACCATAGTGCAAAGGACTGCCGACGCCACCGGTCGATGGTCGAAGGGATGCCGATCCGCCCCGATTGATGCCGGCAGCCACGATACACGCCGCGGTTGCGGCCACGCTCCGGCCACCTTCGCCGCGCAAGGCCGCTCCATCCACAGGGGGATTGTCATGAAGACGTTTCTGTGCGGCCTCGCGCTTCCTGCGCTCCTCGCCGCTCTGCTCTCGGCGCCGCTCGCCCGACCGGCAGCGGCCGCCAGCAACACCACAGTCGGCGTCGGCTCGGGCGCCGTGGCCGGCGCCCTCGTCGGCGGCCCGATCGGCGCCGTGGCCGGAGCGATCGTCGGGGGCGTCGTCGGCGCCTCGACCGAGCGCCCGCGGCGCTACCGTCGGGTGCGCGCTCGGCGCAGCGCCCTGCCCGTCCGGCCGGTGGCGCAGCGGGTGGCGCC
Organism: Methylobacterium gregans; assembly: GCF_022179245.1. Classification (GTDB taxonomy): domain Bacteria; phylum Pseudomonadota; class Alphaproteobacteria; order Rhizobiales; family Beijerinckiaceae; genus Methylobacterium; species Methylobacterium gregans. The sequence goes on along the minus strand of NZ_BPQM01000091.1, from coordinate 3,184 downwards.
CGCGGCGCCCCGCGGGGCGCTGACGCCGACCGTCTCGGCCGAGCCCGCACCTGTCAGCACCGGTTCGACCGGCCGGCGCTGGACCGACCCGCGCTGAAGGATCAGGCCGACAGCGCCGGGAACGTCCGGCGGGCGAGGCCCGGATAGGCCAGCGCCTGGCCGATCCCGCGGGCCGCGAGGAAGCTCAGGAAGGCCAGCCAGAGGCCCGTGTTGCCGAGGCCTAAGGCCTGCACGAGTGCGAGCGTCGCGCAGTAGGCGGCGAGCGCGCCGAGCATCAGGTTGCGCATCGCCCGCGTCCAGGTCGCGCCGATATAGATGCCGTCATAGGCGAAGGGCAGCGCCGCCACGAAGGGCGCGAGCGCGGCCAGCGGCAGGTAGCGGTAGGCGACCGCCCGCACCTCGGCGCTCGTCGTCACGAAGTCCACGAAGGCGTGGCCGAGCCCGAGCGCGATCAGGCTGACCCCGAAGCCGAAGCCGAGGCACCAGCGCAGGCTCAACGACGAGGCCCGGCGGAAATCCGTCTCGTCGCGGGCGCCGATCGCCTGCCCGCACAGGGCCTCGGCGGCGGTGGCGAAGCCGTCGAGGAAGAAGCCGCCGATCAGGAAGAGATTCCACAGCACCGCGTTGGCGGCGAGCGTCGCATCGCCCTGGCGCGCGCCCAGCGCCGAGAACAGCACGATGCCGGCGACCAGAGCCAGCGTGCGGATCACCACGTCGAGGTTCACCGCGAGCGTGCGGCGGAGCGCGGCGGGATCGCGGATCTCGGCGAGAGGCACCCGGAACGGGCGGGCGCCGAGGCGCCGCAGCACGAGAAGGCCGAGCGCCAGCCCGCAGGCCTCGGCGCATAGTGTCGCCAGCGCGGCCCCCGCGATGCCGAGCCCGAAGCCGAGCACGAGCAGGAGCGTCAGGGCGATGTTCACCCCGTTGATCGCCACCTGCAGCAGCAGCCCGAGATCGGTGCGGCCCCGCCCGAGCACCGAGCCCAGCACCGCGAAGTTCGCCAGGACGAAGGGCGCCGAGAAGATCCGGATGTGGAAGTAGGTGGCGAGCCCCTCCCGCACGGCCTCGCTCGCGCCGCTGATCGCGAAGGCGAGCCAGGCCAGCGGTATCTGGAGCAGGACGAGAGCGAGACCGGCGAGCAGCCCGGCCGCGAGCGAGCGGGCGAGCGTGCGGTCAACCTCCGCGGCGTCCCGGGCGCCGACAGCTTGGGCTGTGAGACCGGCGGTCGCCATGCGCAGGGCGCCGAAGGACCAGAAGATGGCGTCGAAGATCACCGCACCGAGCGCGATCGCGCCGAGCGCCGCCGCGTCCCCCAGCCGCCCGATCACAGTGGCACCGACGAAGCCGAGCATCGGCGTCGTGATATTGGCGAGCGTCATCGGCAGGGCGAGCGCCAGAACGCGGCGGCCGTTCACGGGGATAGGGGCGGAGAGCGATGCGGACACGGAGGATCGTCCCGAAGCGTGGGGCGCGACCCTAACGGACCAAAGCCGATTCGGGCGTGCGCGATGCGGGCGGCAGCCTTGCGCCGCCGGGGAGCCGCTGCCACAAGCCGGCTTCAGCACACCCGACCGACGAAGCGACCAGCGGAGCGCCGCACGATGACCTCTGCAATGACCTCTGCCACCCTGAGTCCCGAGGCCGTCCTCGCCGAGTTCCGAGACGCGGGCGCGCTGCTCGAGGGCCACTTCATCCTCAGTTCCGGCCTGCGGTCGCCGGTCTTCCTGCAGAAGATGGCGATCTTCTCCGAGCCGCCGCGCACCGAGCGGCTCTGCCGGGCGCTCGCCGAGGCGATTAGGGCCCGGTTCGGGCAGATCGACATCGTGGTCTCGCCCGCGATCGGCGGCATCGTGCCGGGCTACGAGACGGCTCGCCATCTCGGCGCCCGGGCGATCTTCGTCGAGCGCGAGCCCGGCGGCCCCTTCACCCTGCGGCGCGGCTTCCAGATCCCGGCGGGGCAGCGCGCGGTGATCGTGGAGGACATCGTCACCACCGGACTCTCGGCGCGCGAATGCCTCGCGGCGATCCAGGGCGAGCCCGGCGAGATCGTCGGCGCCGCCTGCCTGATCGACCGCTCGGGCGGGCGTGGCGAGATCGGCGTGCCGCTCGTGTCGCTCGTCGCCCTCGACATCCCGGCCTACCCGGCCGACGCCCTGCCGCCGGAACTCGCCGCGATCCCAGCCGTGAAGCCCGGCAGCCGGGCGATGCCCAAGCCCTGACGGCGCCGAGGCGTAGGACCCGGCAAAGCGGCCGCGCTTGACTTCCTGTTGAGCCCGTCTTCATGCTCGCCCGAGTTTTCGCCGCACGCGCGGACATTTGCCCTCCACCAAGAACTTTCGCGCGCGGCACGCGGCGCGGCGATCAATGCCCTTTTAACAAAGGTTGCACTACACTCCCGTCGCCTATCTTGAAGTTTATTTCGATTACCTTAGATCTTTTCATCAGAAAGTGAACCTTTCCATGACCGGACCGCAGCGCAGCGCGCTCTTCATCGACGGTGCGAATCTCTACGCGACCACCAAAGCCCTCGGCTTTGACATCGACTACAAGCGCCTGCTGAAGGAATTTCAGAGTCGCGACAATCTTCTGCGGGCCTTCTATTATACGGCCATGGTCGAGGATCAGGAATACTCGTCGATCCGCCCTCTGATCGACTGGCTCGACTACAACGGATACCGCGTCGTCACGAAGCCCGCGCGCGAGTTCACGGATTCGATGGGCCGGCGCCGGTTCAAGGGCAACATGGATATCGAGCTGGCGATCGATGCGCTCGAACTCAGCCCCCACATCGACCACATGGTGCTGTTCTCCGGCGACGGCGATTTCCGCTCGCTGGTTGAGGCGATGCAGCGGCGCGGCGTGCGCGTGACCGTAGTCTCGACGATCCAGACACAGCCGGCGATGATCTCGGACGAGTTGCGCCGGCAAGCCGACGAGTTCCTCGACCTCGCCGCGCTGATCTCGAAGATCGGCCGCGACCCGGGTGAGCGGCCGGCCCGCGCGCCGGTCGATCGCGGCCCGCGCGCCAATCCGGGCCTGGAGAGCCGCTACGGCATCCGGCAGGGGGGCGAACAGGCGGACGGGGAGTAGGCGGGCGGGACGAAGCGCGGTTCCGGAGGCAGCCCGACTCTTTTCAAGCCCCCAGGGGCCTGATCCTCTGCGCAGGCATTCCGGGGCGCCGCGG
>NZ_BPQM01000090.1 GCF_022179245.1 Methylobacterium gregans | reverse complement strand
CGACGGGTCGGTCCTGCCTCAGCCTTGCTGCGGCGCGCGGGCGACCTTGCCTTTGCGATACGGCTTCGGGCCGGGCGCGCGCTCCGCTCCTCGCTCGACGTGACGACTGTGCTTGGTTGCGCGCGGGCTCTTGAAGTCCCGGGGGGGCGGCGCCCCCTCGTTGCCCAGAGCCTCAACCTGGATCTCCGGCGAGCCGTTGCGGGCGAAAGCCTCCGCGAACTGGCGCGCCGCACCGCCGCGGATCTCGAACTTGGTCTCGCGCTCGAAGATGCGGATGGCGCCGATCACCTCGCGGTCGACCTTGCCGCGCCGGGTCAGCAGCGGCAGCAGGCGGCGTGGGTCGGCGTTGTCGCGCCGGCCGAGATTCAGCCGGAACCACACGGCCGGGCCCATCGCGGCGATGCGCTCGGCATCCATCGGATCGTAGGGCGCACGGCCCGTGACCGCGCGGCCGCCCCGGTCACCCGGATCGGTCACGTCTTCGGGGGCCGGCAGGCGCGTCCGGTAGACCCGCGCCAGCAGCGCCGCCAGTTCGGCCGGTGAGCGCTCGGCCAGCAGCGTCTCGGCGAGCGCCACGTCCTCCTCGGCCGGCGGCTCGCTGAAGAGCGGGTCGGCGAGCATGCGCTCGCCGTCGAGCCGCCGGATCTCGTCGGCGGATGGCGGGCCCATCCATTCCGGCGTCACCTTGGCGATGGCGAGCATCTGCTCGGCCCGGCGGCGGCGGGCGTTCGGAACCAGCAGGACGCTGACGCCCTTGCGGCCGGCGCGGCCCGTGCGGCCCGAGCGGTGCTGCATCACTTCTGCGTCGTGCGGGAGATCCGCGTGGATCACGAGGCTCAGCGTCGGCAGGTCGATACCGCGGGCAGCGACGTCGGTCGCCACGCAGACCCGGGCGCGCCCGTCACGCAGCGCCTGGAGCGCGGCGTTGCGCTCGCCCTGGCCGAGCTCACCCGAGAGCGCGACCACCGAGAAGCCGCGCTCGGTCAGGCTCGCCTGGAGGTGGCGCACGGCGTTGCGGGTGTTGCAGAACACGATCGCGGTCGGCGCGTCGGCCTCGCGCAGCACATTGAGGACGACGTGCTCGATCTCGCGCGGCACCACCCGGATCGCCCGGTAGCTGATGTCGGCGTGGCCCCTGACCTCGCTCTTGATCGCGAGGCGCAGCGCGTCGCGCTGGTAGCGCTCTGCCAGCGCCTCGATGTCCCGCGGTAGGGTGGCGGAGAACAGGAAGGTCGCCCGCTCGGCCGGCGTACCCGAGAGGATGAACTCGATATCCTCGCGGAAGCCGAGGTCCAGCATCTCGTCGGCCTCGTCGAGGACGACGGTGCGCAAGGCCTCCGGATGCAGGTTGCGGCGCTCCAGATGGTCGCGCAGGCGCCCCGGTGTGCCGACCACGATGTGCACGCCGTCGGCGAGCATCCGGGCCTCGCGGCGCGGATCCATGCCGCCGACGCAGGACACGACGCGGCCGCCGGCCGGCGCGTAGAGCCAGGACAGCTCGCGCTGGACCTGAAGGGCGAGCTCGCGGGTCGGCGCGATCACCAGGGCGAGCGGGGCGCCCGCCGGCGGCAGCGTCTCGGCCTCGCCGAGCAGCGTGCCCGCCATGGCGAGCCCGTAGGCCACGGTCTTGCCCGACCCGGTCTGGGCTGAGACGAGAAGGTCGCGGCCCTCGCTGGCGGCCTCCAGGACGGCGCTCTGCACCGGGGTCGGCTCGGCGTAGCCGCGCTCGTCGAGCGCCCGCGCGATGGCGGCGGGCAGATGGGGAAACGGCAAAGGTCAGGCTCTCACGACCGGGCCGGACGAGCGCGTGACGACGCGCTCAGGTCGCGGGCGAAGCGGTCTCGAATCGTGTTGCGGAGAAATTGACTTAGCAAGTTTTCGCGTCGCGCGCCACGCCCGTCGCCGCATGGGGCATTTGCATCCCGCACGGCCGCATTGCGGCGCAACCTCTCGTCCCGCAAAAGCTTAACCGTGCGCAGAGGGGACGACGATGGGCGGATACGTACGGTTGGCGGTGGCGTGGGCGAGCGTCGCGGCGTTCTGGTGGTTCGGCAAGGGCTGGCTCGGAGACCTCGGCAGCCCGCTCTGGGCAAGCCTGCTCTTCGGGTGGCTGCTCGCGATCATCCTGTGGGCCGCGTTCGGGGTGGTGCACGAGGCTGAGGAACTCGCCGAGATGCTGGGCGAGCCCTTCGGCACGCTGATCCTGACCCTCGCCATCGTGATCATCGAGGTCGCGCTGGTCTCGGCCGTGATGCTCTCGGCCAAGGCCGCGCCGACGCTCGGGCGGGACACGATGTTCGCCGTTCTGATGATCGTGCTGAACGGGGTCGTGGGTCTCGGGCTCCTCGTCGGAGGGCTGCGCCACCACCAGCAGAGCTACAACCTGCAGGGCGCCTCCGCCTTCCTGGCGGTGATCATCCCGCTCACCACGATCGCCCTGATCATCCCGAACTTCACCACCTCGACCCCGGACGGCTCGCTGACGCAGTTCCAGGCGGTGGCGTTCTCGATCTTCACCGTGGCGCTCTACGGGGTGTTCCTGCTGATACAGACGGGGCGCCACAGCGACTTCTTCAAGGATCCGCGCGCCCGGGCCGAGGCCGAGCGGACCGAGGCTGTCGAAGCGCCCGCCAAGCACCGGGCCTCGGCGGGCATGGTCCTGGGCCACATCGGGCTGCTGGTGGCCAACATCCTGCCGATCGTGCTCTTGTCGAAGAGCCTCGCGACGATCCTCGACCACGGCATCGCGGCGCTCGGCGCGCCATCCGCGCTCGGCGGCGTGCTGATCGCCGCGATCGTTTTCACGCCCGAGGGTATCTCGGCGCTCAAGGCCATCGCCCGCAACGAGCTGCAACGGGCGATCAACCTGTGCCTGGGGGCCGCGACCTCGACGATCGGCCTCACGGTGCCGGCGGTGCTGGCGATCGGGCTGATGTCCGGGCAGACCGTGATCCTGGGCCTCAGCCCCACCGGCATGGCGCTCCTCGCCGTGACGCTGATCCTCAGCGCGCTCACCTTCTCGGGGCCCCGCACCACCGTGCTGGAGGGCGCGGTGCACCTGATCCTGTTCTTCGTCTACGTCGTGCTGATCTTCAGCCCGTAAGGCCTGGGTCTGATGGACCAATACCGGTTCCGTCAGGCCGGCATCGGTCCACGGGAGCGGCAGCTCATCGCCGCCGCAGGCGCAGGCCGAGAAGGTGGAGCAGGCCGACGAGCAGAGCGCCGTAGACCGCGGCGCCCGCGAGGCCGATAAGACCCAGCACCGCGATCTCGCGCCCGTGCGGCAGCGCCGGCACCAGCCTCTCGGCGAGGGGAAGGCCGTAGATCGCGACCCCCGCAAGGCCCGCGCAGGCGAGCGCAACGCCGAGTATAGTGAAGCCGAGCGTCCGGCCCGGCGCCGTCCAGCCCCGGCGCCAAGCCAGAGCCACGAGGAGCGCGAGGTTGACCCACTGGCTGATCGCGGTGGCGAGCGCGAGGCCGGTGACGCCGTAGGGGCCGGTCAGCACGAGCTTCAGCGCCACATTGACGGCGATCGCCGTCAGCGATGCCCAGAGCGGCGTCGTCGTGTCCTGGCGAGCGTAGAAGCTCGCGACAGCGCTGCGCACCAGCACCACGGCGGGCAGTGCCAGGCCGTAGGCGGCCAGAACGTCGGCGGCGCGGGCGGCGTCCTCCGCACCGAAGGCGCCGCGCTGGAACAGGGCGGCCATGATCAGCCCCGGCAAGATCAGGAAGGCAACCGTGAAGGGCGCCGACAGCGCGAGCGAGAACCCCGCCGCCCGGTTCTGCGCTGCGTGGGCGCCCGCCACGTCGCCCGCCGCGATGCGCCGGCTCATCTCGGGCAGCAGCACGGTGCCAGCCGCGATGGCAATGACCCCGAAGGGGAGCTGGTAGAGCCGGTCGGCGTAGTACAGCGCCGAAACCGCCCCGGTCGGCAGCAGGCTCGCGATAATGGTGTCGGCGAACGTCGCGATCTGGAACCCGGCCGCGCCGATCACGGCGGGGCCCAGAACCCTGAAGAAGCGACCCATGGCGGGGTCGCGCAAGGTCGGGCGCGCCAGTCGCGGCGCGACCCCGGCCCGGCGCGCGGCCCACCAGACCAGACCGAACTGCAGCACCCCTGAGACCGCCACACCCCAGGCGGCTGCGTAGGCCGCGTTCGGGAATAGGAAGGCGAGAGCGAGGGCTGCCAGCATCGCGAGGTTGAGCAGCACCGGCGCGCCGGCGGCCGCCGCAAAGCGGCGATGCGCGTTGAGGACGCCGGAGGTCAGCGTCACCAGCGTCATGAACAGCAGGTACGGGAAGGTGATGCGGGTGAGCGAGACCGCGAGCTCGAATCGCTCGGGATCCTCCGAGAAGCCCGGCGCCAGCGCCCGCACCACCAGCGGCATCAGGGGCAAGGCCAGCGCCAGCAGCGCCGCCTGCACGACGAGCATCAGGCTGAAGACGCGGTCGGCGAAAGCCTGGGCCGCGCCCGGCTCCCCCGCCTCGGCGAGCCCCGCATAGGAGGGTACGAAGGCGGTGTTGAAGGCGCCCTCGCCGAAGATCGCCCGGAAATGGTTCGGCAGCCGGAACGCCACCACGAAGGCGTCGGCCACCGGCCCGGCCCCCATCACGGCGGCCATCACCACATCGCGGGCGAAGCCCGTGGCACGCGAGACGAGCGTCCAGCCGCCGACCGAGAGGATGGAGCGGATCACGGGGCGCGGACTTCGGAGGGGTGCGGAGCGGGCATGGCCCCTGCCGTAGCAGATCCGCCTGCCGCCCGATGCGCGGGCACCGCAACACCCCGAGCGGTTTCGACAGGTCCGAGACCTTTCGCAGGTGCAGGGCGGAGCCCTGCCGGAAACCGGGTTCGCCCGCGGCCTCAGGCCCGGGTGGAGCCCGAGGCCAGACCCTGCTCGGCCCGGTCGAGGCCGAGCGCATCGGCGAGCCAGGCGCGGGCGCGGCTGACCCGGCTCTTCACCGTGCCGGTCTGGCAGCCGATCACCTCGGCAGCGGCTTCGTAGGTGAGGCCGTGCGCGCCGACGAGGAGCAGCGCCTCCCGCTGCGAGGCCGGAAGCTTGGCCATCGTCGACCAGACGTTCTGGAGTGCGATGCGCTCGACCTGATCCGGCAGGCTGATCATGGTCGCGGCAGCGGCGCCGTCTACGTCCTCGACCTGGCGGCGATGCTTGCGGATCTCGCTGTAGAACTGGTTGCGCAGGATCGTGAACAGCCAGGCGGTAAAGTTCGTGCCGGGCCGGAACTTTTCGCGGTTGGCCCAGGCCTTGAGCACCGTCTCCTGCACGAGGTCGTCCGCCCGCGCGGCGCTCACCGCCAGGGACAGGGCGAAGGCGCGGAGCGCCGGCAGGGCTGCGATCAGGTCTTCGCCGAAGGTCTTCTCCTCGGCCGCCGCATGGCCGTCGAGGGCCGCAACGAGGCGGCGGATCAGGTCAACGAAGGTATCGGGCGGCGTCTCCTCGATCAGGACGGCGTAGCTCTCACGCAGTTGTGCGCCGAGATGATCCCGGACGGCTGGAGGCAGGGCACCGGGGCCGCTCAAGACCGCGCCACCGCTCTCCGGCTGCACGGGCGCCACCACATCGGTACGGTCGCTCGCTCCGCTCAAGGCTAAGCCCCTCCTGGCACGGCACCCGCGAATCCCGGGCGCTGGGCAAATCGGAAATGTTCTAAGGAGCTTCTGGCAAGGCGATTCTGAACGTTCGGTGACGGACACACCACAGAGTTGAGCATAAAGAAAGAGCCACGCCTCGGTTGAGGCGCGGCCCGCAGGAATTATCCCGTGACGGTGCCCGTGGGGCACCGTCCGAAGCAGGGTTCAGGCGGTGGCCTCGGCGTACATCTCCTCCACGTGCTCCCAGTTCACCAAGTTCTCGATGAAGGCCTTCAGGTAGTCGGGACGGCGGTTGCGGTAGTCGATGTAGTAGGAGTGCTCCCAGACATCGACGCCGAGGATCGGCTGGGCGCCGTGGACCAGGGGGTTCTCGCCGTTCGGGGTCTTGAGGATGGCGAGCTTGCCATCCTTCACGGCGAGCCACGCCCATCCCGAGCCGAACTGGCCGATGCCGGCCTGGATGAAGTCGGCCTTGAACTTCTCGAAGCCGCCCAAGTCCTCCTCGATCTTCTTGGCGAGCGCGCCGGGCGGGTTGCCGCCGCCGTTCGGCTTCATCCACTGCCAGAAGTGGACGTGGTTGTAGTGCTGCCCGGCGTTGTTGAAGAGCGCCTGGTTGGTGTTGTAGCTCGCCTTGACGATCTCCTCGACGCTCTTGCCCTGGAGGTCGGTGCCCTCGAGCAGCTTGTTGCCCGTGTCGACATAGGCCTTGTGGTGCTTGTCGTGGTGAAACTCGAGGGTTTCCTTGGACATGTAGGGGGCCAGCGCGTCGTAGGCGTAGGGCAGTTCCGGCAGGGTGAAGGTCATGGGGTCCGTCTCCGTTCTCGGGGCTGGTCTCTCGGGCTCCTCGGTCGTGCGCCGCGCCGGCCCGCGCCCGATCCTGGCGGCTCGGCGCCGGCTCCGGGTCTTCGAGGATCGTGCCAGGATCCCCGTCCCCGGGCCGCTCTCGGCCGGCCGAGCATCGACGGCCCGGTAGGTAAGTCGCGGCGTGGGGCTCGGCAACGCCGCGGCGCGGCTTTTCCCCGCATGGTCGCGCCTCGAGCCGGGCGTTCGGTTTTGCAAAACCGGGCCAGCCCCTTACTGTGCGCCGCGCCCGGATCCGGGCAAGAGCCGGCCTGTTCCAGAGAGTATCATGATCGTTGCGCTGTTCGCGCTCGCCGCAGCCATGGTGATCGGCGGCAGCGCCGCCGTCGTCCAGGGGTTCCCGTTCGTGCGCCTGGAGAGCGGACTGGCCATGGTGATCGCCGGCTCGGTCGCGGCCTCGGCGGGCGCAGTGCTGGGCGGCCTCGGCGTGGTGGCCGTGTATCTGCGGCGGGTCGAGCGCGGTCTCGGAAGCCGCCCGGTGCCTGTGCCGACCGCGCTGCCGCCGTTCCCCGACCTGCCGCGGGCCGAGCTGCCGCGGGCGGAGGCGTCCGCGCCGCGCCCGGTCCTGCCCGCTGCCCTCGGCGCTGCGGCCGGGCTCGGAGGCGCTGCGCTGGCGGCCAACGGGCGGCGGCAGGCGGAGCCGACCTTCGAGGACACACTGTTCGAGCCCGCACCGCCCGAGCCGGCCCGCGAGCCCGAGCTGCCGATGCCGGGCCTTGAGCCCAAGCCCCCGCAGCCGGCCGACGAGCCGGTTCAGGACACCGTGGACCCGCAGCGGGCCGGCGCGGAATCCCTTCAGCTGCCGCAGCCCGGGGTGGCAGCTGAGCGCCCCGCCGAGCCCGACGGCGCCGGCCCAGAAGACGGCCTGTTCGCTCGCCCAGAGGCCGCGGAGCCGGGGAGGCCGGAGCTGCGCCCGAGCCTGGATGCGGCGGAGGAGCCCGCCGAGCCATCCGCGCCGGAGCCTGAGCCGGAGCCTGAACCGGCACCGCCTAGGCCGAACCGGGAGGTGGTGGGCAAGTACGCCTCGGGCGGCAACACCTACGTCATGTTCGCCGACGGCTCGATCGAAGCCGAGACACCGCAGGGCCGCTTCACCTTCGCCTCGCTCGACGAGCTGAAGGCCTTCGTGGATGCGGGCGGTGAGCGTAGTTCGCGCGGCGCGGCCTGATTGGAAATCGGCGGTGCGATCCAAGAGGTCGCTACCGCTCTCGCGGATACCCGGGGCGTGAGCGGATGGCGTGCCGGATCTCGCCAAGAGACGGCGCGAAGCGCTCACATCTCCTCCGCAGATCAAGATCGCGCCACTCCGCGCCCTTGTTGCTCTGGATTCCCGGGCGTCCTCCCCTGCGCTCCGGGGCGTGCTGGCCCGGAATGCCGGACAGGGTGGTGCCTCTTCCTGAGCAGCACCGCGACCCCAAGCCTTACCCCGCGAGCGGGTTCAAGATCCGGGTCCGGCCCGGCAGCGGAGCCCGCATGCTCAGCGAAAAACCCTCCGGGGCGTAGTCGGTCTCGACCTGCGCCTGGACCTGGGCGGTCAGCACCCGCTGGAGCAGGCGCGAGCCGAAGCCCTGGCGGCGGGGCGGCTGCACCGGCGGGCCGCCGCTCTCGCGCCAGCGGAAGTGCAGGATGCCGGCTGCCTCTCCCGGCTCCAGCGACCATGTTACCGTGACCCGGCCGCGGCGGTTTGAGAGCGCGCCGTACTTCGCCGCGTTGGTGGTCAGCTCATGGATCGCCATGCCGACCGGCACCGCCATCTCGGAGGGTAGGTCGAGGTCGGGTCCCTCCAGCACGACGCGCCCGTCGACCGCGTCCGCCGCCTCCGATTCAGCGTAGGGCTTCAACTCATTGACTAGGAGGTCCCGCAGGTTCGCGGTCTGCCAGGTGTCCTCGGTGAGGACCGTGTGGGTGTGGGCGAGCGATTTGATGCGCCCGACGAAGGCCTCGTAGAAGCTCTCGATGCTGGAGGCGGTGCGCGCCGTCGAGCCGACGATCGCCTGCACGGTCGCGAGCGTGTTCTTCACCCGGTGGTGCAACTCGCGGATCAGGAGCGTCTGGCGCTCCTCCGCGGTGCGGCGGTCGGTGACGTCGGCGACGACGCCGATCAGGCGGCGCGGCAGGCGGTTCGGCGCGTCCCGCTCGAAGCGGCCGGCCATGTCGATGGTGCGCCAAGCCCCGTCGCTCTTGCGCCGGACGCGGCCGGTGACGTGCAGGATGTCGTCCTCCCGCAGGGCCCGCGAGATCGCCGTGCGCACCCGGTCGCGGTCGTCCGGGTGGAGGATGTCGTCGAGGAACTCGGACTTGCCGATCGTGCCGTCCTCGGGCGTGCGCCCGAAGATCTCGAACATCCGCTCGTTCTCCCAGAGCGCCTGGTCCTCGAGCATGTGCCACTCGAAGATGCCGAGCCGGGCGATCGAGGTCGCGGCGCGCAGTCGGTGGTCGCGGGCCACGAGCTCGTCCCGGGCCTGGACCCGGGTGGTGATGTCCTGCACCACGCCGGCGAGGCCCGTCACCGTTCCGTCCGGTCCCCGAACCGGCTGGCCGCGGCTGGCGACGACCACCGTGCGACCGTCGTCGAGTCGGCGCAAGGCTCCCTCGAAGGCGTAGGGTACGCCATCCGCCAGGCTCGCGCGCACGGCGGCCGCGAGCCGCTCCATGGCCTCCTCGGGCACGGCCCGCCGCAGCGTGTCCCAGGTCGGGGCGGTGCCGGCGGGATGGCCGAGGATCTGGCCCGCGCGCCGGGACAGGATCACCCGGCCGCTCGCCCGTTCCCAGCGCCACTCGCCGAGGCCCGCCGCGGCGAGCGCCTCATGGTTTTCTTCGGAATGCGCCGCCGCGTCGGGATCGACCGCCTCGACGGTGAGGACGGGCCCGGTCCCGCGCACGCGGACGTCGAGAGCCACCCCATCCGCGCGGCGCCAGGAGCGGATGCCCTCGCCCGGCTCCTCGCCCGGTCCGATCAGATCCGCGAGCGGGCAGCCAGCGAGGGCGCCCGCGGGGTAGCCGAGGAGGGCACAGAGGGCGGGGTTGGCGTCGCGGAGCCGCGTTCCGCCCGCGTTCAACACGGCGATGCCGACCTCCGCACGCGCGAAGGCCGTACGGAAGATCCCTTCGGCTCCCGCCGGATCGTGGTCAGTGCCGTCGCCCAAACCGCATCCTCGAACGCCCGGGGCTGCTCGCGGCCCCGGTGACGCCCCCGTCCCGGTCGCGCACCATGGCCGGAGCGCGCCGCGGCGGCAAGGCCGCGCTTATACGGCGGATGGTAGCAAGCCGCGCGGTGCACGCGGCGCGGGTACCCTCCGCCTATGGGTGAGGGGGCTTGGCAGGTTCCGCAGGAGCGTTCAGCCCCGCGCGCGGCGGGCGAATTCCAGATAGGTGGGCCGGCGCCCGGCCGCGATTGCCTTGGCCTCGTAGCGGGTGCCGGGCCAGCCCGGGAAGGGCTGCCGCCAGTCGTCGGCTCGGGCGGCCGTCCAGGCGAGGTCCGGGCAGCGGGCGGCCCGCGCCAGGGTCCAGCCGGCGTAGTCGTCGATGTCGCTGGCGAAGCGGAACACGCCGCCGTCCTTCAGGACGCGGGCGATCTCGGCAAGCGAGCCTTCCGAGACGAAGCGGCGCTTGCGCTGGCGGCGCTTCGGCCAGGGATCGGGGTAGAGCAGGTAGACGCGGGACAGGCAGGCGTCGGGCAGCCGGGCGAGGAGCGCGGTCACGTCCTCGTCGCGGATGCGCACGTTGCGCAAGCCCTGCTCGTCCACCGCGCGCAGCAGCTTGACCACGCCGTTGACGAAGGGCTCGGCCCCGATGATGCCGATATCCGGATGGGCCGCCGCCTGGGCCGCGAGGTGCTCGCCCCCGCCGAAGCCGATCTCCAGCCAGACCTCGCGCAGATCCGACACCGCGGGGAAGAGCGTCGCGGGATCGAGCGTACCGACGGACGGCACCGTCACCCGGAGCGCGGGCAGCAGCTCGGCGAGACGCCGCTCCTGCGCGTCGCGCAGGCGCTTGCCCTTGCGGCGGCCGAAGAAGGCGCGCTCGGGCGCCTCCTCCGCGTCGTGAACACCCTCCTGCGCGGGAGGGACCTGATCCCTCCCGCTCATCAGGAGGCTCAGAAGGCCGACTTCAGCTTGGGCGCGAGGTCGGTGCGCTCCCAGGAGAAGCCGCCGTCGGCGTCCGGCGCCCGACCGAAATGGCCGTAGGCGGAGGTGCGCGCGTAGATCGGCTTATTGAGCTGGAGCGCCGTGCGGATGCCACGGGGCGAGAGGTCGAGGGCGTCCATCAGGACAGCCTCGAGCCGGGCCTCGTCCACCGTGCCCGTGCCGTGCAGGTCGACGTAGATCGAGAGCGGCTTCGACACGCCGATCGCGTAGGCCAGCTGGATGGTCGCGCGGCGCGCGAGGCCGGCGGCGACCACGTTCTTGGCGAGGTAGCGGGCCGCGTAGGCCGCCGAGCGGTCGACCTTGGTCGGGTCCTTGCCCGAGAAGGCGCCGCCGCCGTGAGGCGCCGCACCGCCATAGGTGTCCACGATGATCTTGCGGCCGGTGAGGCCGGCATCGCCGTCGGGGCCGCCGATCACGAACTTGCCGGTCGGGTTGACGTGCCAGACGGTGCCCTCGTTGACCCAGCCCTCCGGCAGGGCGCGCAGGATGTAGGGCTCCACGATGGCGCGCACGTCGGCGGAATCGAGCGACTCGTCGAGGTGCTGGGTCGAGAGCACGATCTGCGTCACCTCGACCGGGCGGCCGTTCGCGTAGCGCACCGTGACCTGGCTCTTGGCGTCGGGGCCGAGCTTGGCCGCGTCGCCGTCCTTCGCCTTGCGGGCGTCGGCGAGGTCCTTGAGGATCTTGTGGGCGTAGAAGATCGGGGCCGGCATCAACTCCGGGGTCTCGTCGGCGGCGTAGCCGAACATGATGCCCTGGTCGCCCGCGCCCTCGTCCTTGTTGCCGGCGGCGTCTACGCCCTGCGCAATGTCGGCCGACTGGGCGTGGAGGTGGATGGCGACGTCGTTGTTCTTCCAGTGGAAGCCCGACTGCTCGTAGCCGATGTCCCGCACGGCCTCGCGGGTCAGCGCCTCGAGATCCTTGAAGGTGACCGAGTCGGGGCCGCGCACCTCGCCCGCGATCACGATCCGGTTGGTCGTGGCCAGCGTCTCGACGCCGAGGCGGGCCTCGGGCATCGCCGCGAGGTAGGCGTCGACCACCGTGTCGGAGATCCGGTCGCAGACCTTGTCCGGATGGCCTTCGGAGACGGACTCGCTGGTGAACAGATAGTCTGAGCGCGGCATCGCGGTGCATCCCGTGTGACGGGCGCATCCTCGTGGCTGAGGCGACGGGCCCGGATTGACGGTGCGGGTTCTCGCACCCGCCGCCGCCGAGGGTCAAGCCGAAACGACGAACGCATCCGTTATTCCGGACGAAGCGGTCGGAACAACAGCCCCAGCCCGCTCGCAGCGCCGGTTGCGCCCGGTCAGCCGCCCAGCTTGCGGCTGAAGGCCTGGGCGGCAGCGGCGATGTCGCGTCGAAGCGATTCGGGCAGATGCTCGCCCACGCGTTGGGCCATAACCTCGGCAAGGTTCTGGAGGTCGGTCTCGGCCGCGTAGGGCTGCTGCCGCCCCTCGGCGAAGCCGTCCTGATGCACGTCATCGAGCCGGGGCGCGCCCTGGAAGAAATATTCCAGCGGGACGCCCGTCATACGCGAAAAGATGTCGAGATGGATCGCACTGATCCGGTTCGTGCCCTTCTCGTATTTCTGCAGCTGGGCGGCCGACATGCCGAAGCTCTCGGCTACACGCCTCTGGGTCAGAGAGGCTTTCCGCCGCTGTTCGGCGATGCGCTGCCCGACATAGACATCGCGCTGATCGGTCTTCTGGCCTGCCATCACGCTCTCGCATTGCGGCCCGGACGACGTAGGCTCGGCCATCCGGGCTTGGATACAGCCAAGCTTAGGCGCTGGCGCGCGTTTTGTCACGGCGCGAACCGTTACATTGTTGCGCCAGAGCGCGTAGCGCCATTTGAAATTGTAGCACGAAAGCGTGTGGTGGTGTCCCCGGCAGGGCTCGAACCTGCGACCCCAGGTTTCATCCCACTTCGGCTTTCGCCGCCGCCGCAACTGTCCGCGACGTTCGTGGTCTGGACTATCCCTTCACCCTGGGCGCGGTCCCGAAGGTCCTGCCGTTAGGTGCCGCCCGTCTAGTCTCTACACCTTCCGGGGGAAATGCTGGCGCATTCCCTTCGGCTTGGCTCGGGATCGGCAGGGCGCGGAACGCGCCGTGAGCTTTCCCCGACTTTGAGCGGATCCGCCGCGCGGTTTCCCGGCGCGGCGCCCAATTTGCGTTTAGGAAACCTGTGCTCTGTCCAGCTGAGCTACGGAGACCCACCACGGCTCTCATAGCATCCTCCGCGGGCCGGGCCAACCGTGGCCGGACAGGTGGGTCGGGGCGCATGCGGGCGGAACGGATCGGCAGGCGGATCAGGGGCCGACTTGTGTGCCGAGTCGGAAGGCAGACCGTCGCGCTCGCGGCCGCTCTCCTCGCCGTTCTGACGCCATGCAGTCCGATCTCGATCGCCGCCGCGCAGGGAGCGGACGCCTGCCGCGCCGGCCCTGCCCGTATCGACCGGATCGCCGAGGTCGGTCTACGCGGCGAGATCCGCCTCGCCTCCGGCGCTCGCATCCTCCTCGATTCGCTGCGCTGGCCGGAGGAACCCGAGGCGGCGGCTGCACGGGCTTGGTTGGAGGTGCGGCGCGCTCGGGATCTCACCGTCGTGCCCCGTGGCGGGCCCGACCGGTGGGGCCGCCAGCGCGCCGACCTTGTTCCGGACGTCCTGCTGGGGGATGGGGAGCCCGATCTCGCGGGCGGGCTCGCCGCCGCGGGGCTGGCCGCCGTCGATCCGGGCGAGGCCGATGCGCTCTGCCGTCCGGCCCTGTTGCGGGTCGAGGCCGGGGCCCGGGCGCGAGGGCTCGGCCTGTGGCGGACACCGCTCCCCGAGGCACGGGACGGGCCGGGCCTTCGTGCCCGGGAAGGGCGCTTCGTCGTGGTCGAGGCCCGGGTGCGCCATGTCGGCGAGCGGGCCGCCCGCACCTACATCGACTTCGTGCGCAGGGGCGAGGACGGGCTCACGGTCACAGTGTCGAAACGCACTTGGCGCGGGGTGCTCGAACATGGTTTGACTGGGCCGGGGCTCGCCGGCAGACGTGTCCGGGTGCGGGGCATCGTCGAGATCCGACGGGGTCCAGCGATCGACATCGCGGTGCCGGAGCTGGTCGAGCTGCTCGACGAGGCGGGGACGGAGGACGGGCGCCGCGGCGCCGAATCGGGGCATGCAGAGGGGCGCGGGACAGGTCGGGACCGATGAGGTGCGCGAGCGCGCGCCCGTCCGCTTGCGGGCGATGGCCTGCGCGCTGCTGGCCGTGCTCGGGCTCGCGGGCTGCGCCGCCGAGCAGACGGGCGCCGTGCTGGCGCCCGCCGCCGTCACGGTGCCGGCCGAGGCGCCGCGCATCACCGGCCGCCAGCGCCCGGCCGATTCGGACCACCTCAAGCTCGTCGCCTCCTTCGGCGGTGAGTACCGGGCGCCCGCGACGCTGCAGCTCCTCAGCGAGGTCACCGACCGGCTGGTGCGGGCGAGCGACCGGCCGGACCAGACCTACGCGGTGACCCTGCTCGATTCCTCGGTGGTCAACGCCTTCGCGCTGCCGAGCGGCCGGCTCTACGTCACCCGCGGCCTCGTGGCGCTCGCCTCCGACACTTCGGAGATCGCCGCGGTGCTGGCCCACGAGATCGCCCACGTCACCCTGGCGCACGCCACCGCCCGCACCGAGCTGGAGCTGCGCTCGCAGCTCGTCAGCCGCGTGGTGGCGGACGTGCTGAACGACCCGACGACCGGCGCCCAGCTTCAGAATCAGTCCCGCTTCGCGCTCGCCCGCTTCTCCCGCGAGCAGGAACTGGAGGCGGACGGCGTCGGCGTGCGGACCCTCGCGCGGGCGGGCTACGACCCCTACGGCGCGGGCCGCTTCCTCACGAGCCTCAACCGCACTCTGGCGCTGAAGACCGGCACCGGGGCGCCGGGCGAACCCGACATGCTGGCGAGCCATCCAGGCACGGCCGAGCGCATCACCCTGGTGACGCGGGCCGCCCGCCGCAGCGGCGCGCCCGGGATCGGGGTGGACGACCGGGCGCGTTACCTCGCGGCGATCGATGGCTTGAGCTACGGCGACAATCCCGGTGAGGGCGCGGTGCGGGGGCGCCGCTTCATCCATCCGAGCCTCGGCATCGCCTTCGAGGTGCCGGACGGCTTCGTGATCGAGAACACCCGCAACGCCGTGCTCGGCACCACACCGGAGGGCAGCCGCCGCCTGCTGTTCGATCAGGTCGATGCGGAATCCGGCCAGGGCCTCGACGCGGTGCTGAAGGCGACCTGGAACGACACGATCGAGCCGGGCTCGGTCGAGTTGCGCGAGGTCGGCCGCTATCCGGCCGCGACCGCGCTCTCCCGCGGCAAGGACTGGACGTTCCGGCTTGCGGCTTTGCGGGTGGGCGACACCACCTTCCGCATGATCATGGCCGCCAAGGGCGCGACCGACCCGGAGCCAGCCTTCCGACGCTGGATCGCGAGCCTCGCGGCGGTTTCCCCAGCCGAGACGCAGTCCCTGCGCCCTCTGAGGCTCCAAGTGGTGCAGGCTGGATCGCCGAATCCGGATGAACTCGCGCGCCGCATGGCGGTGCCCGACCGGGCGCTCGAGCGCTTCCTCGTCCTCAACGGGCTGGAGCGCAACGCCAGTCTGCGGCCGGGCCAGAGCTACAAGATCGTGACGGAGTGACGGACTCCGTCCCTCCGCGAGGACCTGGGATGATCCGCTTCTACTACAATCTCTCTCCGAACCCGATGAAGGTGGCGCTCTGCCTGGAGGAGCTCGGGCTGCCCTACGAGCCGGTGCCGGTGGACGTGCGCCGCGGCGAGCAGTTCGACCCCGCCTACGGCGCGATCAACCCGAACCGAAAGGTGCCGGCCATCGTCGACGGCGCCGTCACGGTGTTCGACTCGAACGCGATCCTGCTCCACCTCTGCGAGGGGGCGGGCCGCTTCCTGCCCGCGGGCGACGCGGCCCGGGGCGAGATGCTGTCCTGGCTGATGTTCGTCGCCACCGGGATCGGGCCGTTCTCGGGCCAGTGCGTGCATTTCCGCCACTTCGCGCCCCCCGGCCAGGATTACGCGGTCGAGCGCTACACCTTCGAGGCGCGGCGCCACTGGGGCATCCTCGACGCGCACCTCGCCGCGCGGCCCTGGATGCTGGGCGAGACCTACGGCATCGTCGACATGGCGGTCTGGGGCTGGGCCCGGATGGTGCCGTTCATCCTCGGCGAGGGCGCCATCGCGGATCTGCCCAACGTGAAGCGCCTGCTCGACGCGGTGAACGCGCGACCGGCGGCGCAGCGCGCGGAGGCCCTGAAGGGGCGCCACAGCTTCAAGGCCGAGATGGATTCCGAGGCCCGCGGCTTCATGTTCCGGGCGATCGGCACCGCGGCCTGATCCGGCCCCGTCCGATCACGCCGGATGCGGACGTATCCCCCCTCTCCACGCGCGGGGGAGGGGGAACCGTGAGACCCCGCGTGATCGACCGGATCCGGTCTGAGGTGAAGCCGCGCCCGCCACGGAGCGGCAGCCTGTTTCGTCAGACCCCGTCCACCGGGTCGGCGTCGATGCGCATCCGCAGGATCGCGTAGGGCGGCTTCGAGAGGTCCTGCCCGGCATTGAACTCCGGCCGGCGGTTCACCTGCGCGGCCGAGATGTAGAGCCAGCGCTCAGGCGTGATCCAGAAGGTGTCGGCCCAGACCAGGCGCGGGTCGGCGGCGATGACCTCGATGCGCCCGTCCGGGTCGCGCCGGCCGACCGCGTTCTGCTCCTGCAGGCTCAGGTAGACCCGGTCCTTCGAATCGGTGGTCAGCCCGCCGGTCATGCCCTTCTCGCCGAGATCCTCGACGGTTGCGGCCACCATCGCGTCGCTCGCGGCCGGGTCGAGGAGAGCCGCGGTGCCGACCGCGTAGAGGTGCCGGGCCATCAGCGGCGCGTAGTAGAGGCGGGCGCCGTTGGGGCTCAGCGCGATGCCGTTGGCGCCGCCCTTGGGCGATTGGGGCGGGCCGTCCCCTTGCGTCTGCATCACGGGCCGCTGCTCGACGAACTTGACCACACCCGTCTGCGTCTTGGTGCTGGCGTGCTCGGCCAGCCGCCGCAGAACCAGGCCGTTCGCGAGGTCGACCGCCAGGATCGCGCCCTTCCCGTCCTGGCCCTGGTCGGTGATGTAGGCCACCGGCCGCCCGTTCAGGCGCCCGACCCGCAGGTCGTTCAGTGAGGAGGTCGGGCCGATGCCGGCCTCCAGCGGCACCACCCGCACGATCCGGTTCGTCGCGAGATCGATCTGGACGAGCTTCGCGCCGCCCGGCACCGGCGCGCCCTTGCCCTCGGGCAGGGCCGCGTCGAGCAGCCAGAGCGTGTCGTCGCGGTCGAACACGCCGTTGGGCACGTGGAACAGGCTCGCCTGCGGGCGCTTCGCGTCGGGTCGGTTGCTCTCGGCGTCGGGGTAGGGGCGGACCGAGCCGTCCGGCATCACCTCGCCCACCGTGAACGGGACCTTGGCGGTGAAGCGCGGCATCATCACGAAGACGCGGCCCCCGCGCGAGATCGCGAGCCCCGTCGGCGTCGAGGGCGCGTCGGCGAGGTGGGCGAGTTCGAGCCCGCCGACCGGGCGGCTCGGACTCGCGGTCCTCTCTTCCTCGGATCGCGCGCGGGCGGGGCTCGCCGCGCCGGCCGCGAGCGCGAAGAGGCCGGAGCCGATCAGGTGACGGCGGTGGATGGTCAATCGGGTCTCCTCAGACCTTGAGGTCGATGGCGTGGATTGCGTGGGAGGCGGCGATGTAGAGGCGCCCGTTCGCGCCGAAGGCCATGTTGGCGGCCACCACCGGCGTCGCGATACGGCCGAGCCGCGTCCCGTCCGGGTGGTAGATCCGCACCCCGTCGATGCAGGCGGCGAAGACGTGGCCCCGCGCGTCGACCTTCAGCCCGTCCGGCACCCCGGCCTCCAACTCGGCGAAGACGCGGTGGCGCCCGAGCCGGCCGTCCTCGACCGGGAAGGCCAGGATCGCCCGGCCGCCCTCAGGGTTCAGGGAGGCGCCCGACTCGCTGACGTAGAGGGTGCGTCCGTCCGGCGCGAAGGCAAGTCCGTTCGGCTGGTCGAGCACGTCGGTCATCGCCTCGACCCGGCCGGGCTCGGAGATCCGGTAGACGCGCCGCGCCGCCTGCTCGGGCGTCGCCTGGATGCCTTCCTCGGGCTCGGCGATGCCGTAGACCGGGTCCGTGAACCAGATCGCGCCGTCCGGCCCGGCGACGGCGTCGTTCGGGGAATTGAGTTTCCGCCCGTCATAGGCGTCGGCCAGCACCGTGAGGGTGCCGTCGGCCTCGCGCCGCACCACCCGCCGCCCGCGATGCTCGCAGGTGACGAGGCGGCCCTGCCCGTCGAGCGTGTTGCCGTTGGCGTTGTTGGCGGGCGCCCGAAAGGTCGCGGGCCGGCCCGGCTCGGCCCCCCCGGCCAGGACCAGGATCCGGTTCGCCTTCACGTCGCTGAAGACGAGGCCGCCGAGCGCGGGCGCCCAGCACGGACCCTCGCACCACCGCCCCTCGGCGTAGAGGGTGGCGAGGCTCGCCTCCGGATCGACGATCGCTCCCAGGCGCGGGTCGTCCACTCGGACCACGGGCGCCGCCTCAGCGCGCGAGGCGCGGCCGGCCAGGGTGGCGGTGCCGAGGGCGAGCCCGCCCTTGAGGACGGAGCGTCTGTCGGGATGCGGCATGTATCTCCTGATGGATCCCCTGGTGAAGCTGCTGGCGAGTCCACTGGCGGTTCGCCCCGTCCGGTCTCCGAGCTGTCCGGTGCCGGCCCAACGCGCGGGAGCGCGGCGCGATCCAGATCGAAAGAGCCTCTGCCGATGCTGAGCCGGCACGGACAATCTTCGCGCCGCGCCGCCCGCTCGATCCCGCGGGAATCGCCTCGGAATACAGTCCCGGCCGGCTAGCCGCTCGCGATCACCTGCCGTAAGCCCCGGCGGACTGCGCGGAGCAGGGTACGGAGACGGCGGGATGGGGGGTGTCGGGGGGATCGGCGGACGCTTCGGCGCGGGCGCGACGGGCCTCGCGAGGGGCACTGTGCGCCGGCCGGCATGAGCGGGGGCGCCCACGGGGCCGTGTTCGGGGCTGCGTCCGCGGCCACCCACGGCGGCCTGCGCGTGATCGCCCTGGCGGTGCAGAAGGGCGGCACCGGCAAGACCACGCTCGCCGCCTCGCTCGCGGTCGCCGCCGCCCAGGCCGGCGAGCGGGTGACGGCCTTCGACCTCGACCCGCAGGGCTCGCTCGCCGGCTGGGGCGCGATGCGGCCGCGGGGCAACCCAGTGATCGACCGGATCCGGCCCTGGGAAATTGGCCAGATGGCAGAGATCCTCGGCCAGCTCGACGCGGATGGTGGGACGCTCGCGATCCTCGACACCGCCGGCTCCGCTGCGGGCGACGCGGCGCTCGCGCTCAGGCTCGCCGACCTCGTGCTGATCCCGATCCGCCCCTCGCGCCTCGACCTAATGGCGGCCCAGCCGACGATCCGGGCCATGGCGAAGCAGGGGATGCGCGAACGCGTCGGTCTCGTGCTCAACCAGTGCCCACCCCCGCCCTCGCCGCGGGCCGCCCTCTACGCGCAGCAGCTGGCGGCGCTCGGCGTGCTGGCCGAGCCGGCGTTGATTCAGCGCGTTGATCACCAAGACGCTCTGGCGCTGGGCGCCGGCGTCACCGAGCACGCGCCCGACGGCCCGGCGGCGGAGGAGATCCGGGCGCTCTGGGCCTGGGCGGCCCGGCGGATTGGGCGCGCCTGAGGGCGCCTCACCCCGCCAGCATCTCGCCGACCCAGACGCCCTGGCTGAGCTGCTCGGCCATGATAGCGGCGATCGCCGCGCCCGCGAACTCCGCGGCGCGCGAGACCGGCCGGTCGGGCTGGAAGGAGAGCACGAGCCGCCGGATCGGGGCGGGATCGACCAGCGGCGCCGCGGTGAGCCGGCCGGCCGCGATGTCCTCGTGCATCGGCGCGCGCGTCAGGATGGTGCGGCCGTAGCCCTGGCGTACGAGGTCCTTCAGCGCCGTGTAGCTGTCGATCTCCAGGCCGATGTCGAGGGCGATGCCGGCCTCGTCGGCGAAGTGCTGCACCATGTTGCGCAGCCCGTGCCGGGTGCTCGGCAGGAGGAGACGCTGGCCCGCGAGCGCTCGGAACGGCACCGGCTCCTCGGCCGTGAGGCCGGCATCGCCCGGGCCGATCAGGAACAGGGCCTCCTGCATCAGCGGGCGGATGCGCAGGCTGCGGGGCGCGCGGGGATCGTAGAGCACCGCGAGGTCGATCTCGCCGCGGTAGAGGCTGTCGAGCAGGTAGCCCGTATAGGCCGCCACGAGCTGGAGCCGCACCCGCGGATGCGTGGCGCTGAAGGCCGCCACGAGCGGCACCGAGATCATGTCGGCGAGCGTGGGCGGCAGGCCGACCGCGACGTGCCCGGTGAGTTCGGCGCCCGGCCCCGAGACGCTGGCCCGCAACTCCTCGGTCTCGGCGAGCACCCGCTTGGCGTGGCGCAGGGCCTCGCGACCGGCCTCGGTTATGACCATGCCGCGCCCGTGCCGGTCGAACAGGCGGGCTCCGAGCTCGTCCTCCAGCAGGCGGATCTGCCGGCTCAGCGCCGGCTGCGCGATCCGCAAGCGGCCGGCGGCCTTGCTGAGGCTGCCGAGCTCGGCCACGTGCACGAGGGTGCGGAGTTGGGCGAGATCCATCTCCGAGCTATGCCGGATCGCGATAGCTGTTCAAGTTCGATTGCTGAGGCGCGATAGCGCCGAGCCCACTACCTTCAGCGCACCGTCATAAGAATCGAGCCGCCGTGAGCACCGACCTGACCGCCGCAGCGTCCCTCGGCCTCGCCTCCGCCGGCCCCGCGCCGCGCGAGGCCGCCGCCACCGCGATCGAGCCCGGCACCCCCGCCTTCCGCCGAGCGCGGCTCGCCCTGTTCCTGGCTGGCTTCTCGACCTTCTCGCTGCTCTACGCGGTGCAGCCGCTGCTGCCGAGCTTCACCGAGGAGTTCGGCGTCGGCGCCTCGCAGGCCTCGCTCGCGCTCTCGCTCGCCACCGGCTTCCTGGCCTTCTCGATCCTGTGCGCGGGGGCGGTCTCGGAGGCGGTCGGGCGGCGCGGGCTGATGTTCGCCTCGATGGCGGGCGGCGCGCTCCTCCATCTCGGCAGCGCTCTGGCGCCGAACTGGCACGCGATCCTCGTGCTCCGGGCGCTGGAGGGCTTCGTGCTCGGCGGCGTCCCAGCGGTGGCGATGGCCTATCTCGCCGAGGAGATCCACCCGCGGGCGCTCGGCGCCACGATGGGCCTCTATGTCGGCGGCACGGCCTTCGGCGGCATGATGGGCCGGCTCGGCATGGGCGCGCTCACGGAGTTCGCCTCCTGGCGCGCCGCGATGGGCGTGCTGGGCCTCCTCGACCTCGCGGCGGCCGTGGGCTTCCTGCTGCTGCTGCCGCCATCCCGCAACTTCGCGCGGCGCCGGGGCGTGAACGCGGCCTACCATCTCGGCGCTTGGGCCGGGCACCTGAAGAACCGCGGCCTGCCGCTCCTGTTCCTCACCGGCTTCCTGGCGCTCGGCGTCTTCGTCGGGACCTTCAACTACCTGACCTTCCGCCTGAGCGCGGCGCCCTTCTCGCTGAGCCAGGGGCAGATCAGCCTCGTCTTCGCGGTCTTCCTCAGCGGCGTCGTGGCCTCCTCGGCGGCGGGCTCCCTTGCCGACCGATTCGGGCGCGGGCCCGTCCTCACCGCGGGGGTGCTGATCATGGCGGCGGGCCTCGGCCTGACCCTGCTGCCCGCTTTGCCCGGTCTGATCGCGGGCGTGGTCGGCGTCACGGTCGGCTTCTTCGTGGCGCACGCTGTCGCGAGCGGCTGGGTCGGCCGGATGGCGGCGGGCGCCAAGGGGCACGCCGCCTCGCTCTACCTGCTCGCCTACTATCTCGGCTCCAGCTGCCTCGGCTCGGCCGGCGGCCTGTTCTGGACCCATGGCGGCTGGCCGGCGGTGGTTGCCTTCAATGCCGGGCTGCTCGCGCTCGCGCTCGTCGCCGCCGGTCTGCTGTGGCACCGCGAGCGGCGGGCCGGGTGATTCCCGAGCAAGCCCCGCCGCCGCACGGCCGCGAGAGCACATCGCGCGAACAGCGCGGGAGCGGTTTTCCTTGGCCCGACGGCTCAGGCTTCCGGCGTTGCTCGGCACCTTTTGGCAAGGCTTCCGGAGGATACTGCGCGCTGCTCTCACGGGCGCCGCCTGAACTCCGAGACTACCTTCACCGATGACGCATGTCGCGCCGCCCCCCGGCGATCTCGAAGCCGGGCTGTTCGATCTGGCGCCCGTCTCGCTCTGGCTGCAGGATCTGAGCGCCCTCAAGACCTGCCTGGAGGGCTGGCGCGCGGCCGGCATGGACGACCTGCGCGCCTGGCTGCGGGATCCCGCGCACCTTCTGGCGGTGCAGAGGCTGATCCGGATCGAGCGGGTGAACCGCCACACGCTCCGGCTCTACGAGGCGCGCGACGAGGCGGAGCTGTTCGCGCACATCCCCGCCATCTTCGACGATCCCCGGGCCGACGCGCTGGTCGAAGTGCTCTGCCAGCTCTGGGCGGGGGCGACGCAGGCCCGGCTCGTCACGCAGAACCGGACCATCGGCGGCCGGGTCATCGACGTGAGCTACGCGGGCCGGCTGCTGCCGGGCCATGAGGACGACTGGGCCCGCTTCCTGATCTCGGTCGAGGACATCACCCAGCGCGAGGAGATGCGCCGCCGCGAGGACGCGCTGGCGCGCTTCGCCGCGAGCCTGTTCGAGCGCTCGCCCGTGCCGACGCTGGTGCGCGACGAGTCCGGTCTCGCCGCGATGCTGGCCGACCTGCGCGCGGCGGGCGTGGTCGATCTGGCAGCCCACATGGCGGCGCATCCGGACTGGGCGGAGGCCGCCCGCGCGAGCCTCGCCATCGTCGGGGCAAACCCGCCGGCGCTGGTCCTGTTCGGTGCGGCGGACGGCGACGCGCTCGCCCACCACGTCGCCGTGGGCCTCGGTGTGGAGGCATGGCGGGTCTTCGCCGAGGAGGCGCTGGCCCTCTGGGCCGGGGCGGGCCACGGGGTCCGCGACGTCCTCTTCCGGCGCATCGACGGCGGTGCGCTCCACCTCAAGGCGCAGTACGCCGAGCTTCCGGGCCAGGGCGACGGGCGCCGCCTCGTGCAGATCGCACTC
Source organism: Methylobacterium gregans (assembly GCF_022179245.1). Lineage (GTDB taxonomy): Bacteria > Pseudomonadota > Alphaproteobacteria > Rhizobiales > Beijerinckiaceae > Methylobacterium > Methylobacterium gregans. The sequence goes on along the minus strand of NZ_BPQM01000090.1, from coordinate 30,779 downwards.
ACGGATATCGGCGCGAACAAGCGCGCCGAGGCGCGCCTGGAGACCCTGAGCCACACCGATTCCCTGACGGGCCTGCTCAACCGCGCGGCCTACGCGGCGCATCTCGAGCGGCTGGAGGCCGAGCGGATCGTGCCGACCTCCGTGATCGTCGCCGACCTGAACGGGCTGAAGGCCGTCAACGACCGCCGCGGCCATGATGCCGGCGACGCGCTGATCCGCCGTTTCGGGCGCGTCCTGGCGGCCCGTGTGCCGGCCTCGGCCCACGCGGCCCGGATCGGCGGCGACGAGTTCGCGGTCCTACTGCCGGGCACCGGCCCGGAGAGCGCCGCCGCGCTGGCGCTGCGGATCGCCGAGGGCGTCGAGCGGGCGAATGACGGCGCCGACACCCCGCTCGGGGTCTCGCTCGGGATCGGCACCTGGACCGGCGAAGGCCCGCTGAATGCGGCGGTCACCCGGGCCGACGCGCGGATGTACGCGGCCAAGCGCGGCCGCCGCGGCCGGGTCCGCGTGGCCTGAACCCGGTCGGGCGCACGACCGGGGCGTTCAGCCCCGCCCCTGTTCCCCGAACGCCTGGAGGATCCGCGCCCAGGAGCGCGTGCCCTTGTGGAAGCTCCGGAGATCGTACTTCTCGTTCGGCGAGTGGATGCGGTCGTCGTCGAGCGCGAAGCCGATCAGCAGGGTGTTGAGCCCGAGGATCCGCTTGAAGTCGCCGACGATCGGGATCGAGCCGCCGGCCCCGACCGTCACGGCCTCGGCGCCCCATTCCGCGGAGAGCGCCGCCTTGGCGAGGCCGAGTTCCGGCATGTCGAAGGGCAGGCTCACCGCGCGCGAGCCCTTGTAGGTTATTACCTCGACCTTGCAGTCGGCCGGCACGCGCTCGCGCACGAAGGCCTCGAAGTTCCGCGCCAGCGCCCCCGGATCCTGATCGTCCACGAGGCGGAACGAGACCTTGGCGGAGGCCTCGCTGGCGATCACCGTCTTGGTGCCCTCGCCCGTGTAGCCGCCGATAATGCCGTTGACGTCGCAGGCGGGACGCGACTGGATCAGCTCGATCGGCATGCGCCCGCGCTCGCCGGCCGGCTCCTTCAGGCCGATGGGGCCCAGGAACGTCTCCGGCGTCAGGCCGAGGCCGCGCCACTGCTCGATCACCGCGGGCGGCCGCTCGTGCACGCCGTCGTAGAAGCCCGGGATAGTCACACGCCCGTCCGCGTCGTGCAGGTCGGCCAGGATCTTGGCCAGCACGTGGATCGGGTTGCGCGCGGCGCCGCCGAAGAAACCCGAATGCAGGTCGCGGTCGGCGCAGGTGACCTTCACCTCGAAGTAGCACAGGCCCCGGAGCGAGGTGGTGATGGCGGGGGTCTTCGCGTTCCACATGCTGGTATCGCAGACCAGAACCACGTCGGCGCCGAGCCGGTCGCGGTTCTGCTCGACCCATTCGGGCAGCCCCTGCGAGCCGTTCTCCTCCGCGCCCTCGACCAGGATGGTGACGCCGCAGGGCAGCTCGCCGGCCATCGCGATATGCGCCCGGCAGGCCTCCACGAAGGTCATCACCTGGCCCTTGTCGTCCGAGGCGCCGCGCCCGACGATGCGCCGCTGCCCGTCCGCGCCTTCCGCGATGCGCGGTTCGAAGGGCGGCGTCTCCCACAGGTTCAGCGGGTCGACCGGCTGCACGTCGTAGTGCCCGTAGAACAGCACGTGCGGCGTGCCGGGCTTCGGTTTGTGCGCGAGCACCACCGGGTGCAGGCTGGTCTCGTGCACGCCCGTGTCGAAGCCGAGCGCCGTGAGGTTGGCCGCGAGCCAGTCGGCGGCCTTGCGGCACTCGGCGGCGTAGGCCGGATCGGTCGAGATCGACGGGATCCTGAGGAACCGGAACAGGCGCTCCAGCGCGTTGTCGAGGTCCTTGTCGATGTCGTTCAGGATCGCGTCGAGCGCCGCCATGGGCTGTCTCCGAGAAGGGTGGGGGGCCGCCCCAGGGTTAGCCGATGCGCGGGCCGAACGGAACGGCGGGATGTCCTGCCGCAGCCAGGGCCGCCGGGCCGTTTGGAACAGGGACAATCTGGAATTGTTGTGAGGTGAGACCGGGCGCTCGACGCCCGGCACACCCGTCCGCGCGCTCGCCAACGCGAGACCCCGCAGCGGACGGGACGCCTTCTTCTACGGCCGCGTTTCGGCCCGCCTCATCGTTCCCGCGAGGTCCCATGCTCATCGAAAGCGGTTCGCCCGTCGCGGCGGACACGAAAGTCGGCATCAGCCTGACCATCAACGGCCAGCACCGCGAGCTTCAGGTCGCGCCCTGGACCACCCTGCTCGACCTGCTGCGCGAGCACCTCGACCTCACCGGCACCAAGAAGGGCTGCGACCACGGCCAGTGCGGCGCCTGCACGGTGCTGGTGAACGGCACGCGGGTGAATTCCTGCCTGACGCTCGCGGTCATGAAGGACGGGGCCGAGATCACCACCGTCGAGGGGCTGTCCGGCCTCGCCAACGAGGGCGCGGGCACCAACGGCCTGCACCCGATTCAAGAGGCCTTCATCGAGCACGACGCCTTCCAGTGCGGCTACTGCACGCCGGGCCAGCTCTGCTCCTCGGTCGGCATGATGAACGAGGGCCACGCCCACTCCCGCGACGAGATCCGCGAGGCGATGAGCGGCAACATCTGCCGCTGCGGCGCCTACACCAACATCGTCGACGCGATCGAGGACGTGATGGCCCAGGGAGGCGCCCGATGAACCGCTTCGACTACGTCCGCGCCGGCACGGTGGCGGAGGCGGTGCAGGCCTTCGCGGGCGCCGAGAGTGCACGCTTCATTGCGGGCGGCACCAACCTGATCGACCTGATGAAGTACGATGTCGAGCGCCCCGGCCGGCTCATCGACATCACCCGCCTGCCGCTCGGCGAGATCGCGGAGCACGACGGCGGCCTGCGGATCGGCGCGCTCGCGACCAACGCCACCGTGGCGTACGACGACCGCGTCCGCGCGCGCTACCCGCTGCTGGCCGACGCGATCCTGGCCGGCGCCTCGGCGCAGCTCCGGAACGCCGCCTCGACCGGCGGCAACCTGCTGCAGCGCACCCGCTGCTACTACTTCTACGACACGGGCACGCCCTGCAACAAACGCCAGCCCGGCTCCGGCTGCCCGGCGATTCAGGGCGTCAACCGCATCCACGCGATCTTCGGCACGAGCCCGCACTGCATCGCCACGCACCCCTCCGACATGTGCGTGGCGCTCGCCGCGCTGGAGGCCAAAGTGCAGGTGAGCGGGCCCGAGGGCGAGCGCAGCATCCCCTTCGCCGAGTTCCACCGGCTTCCCGGCGACCAGCCTGAGAAGGACACCAACCTCAGGCCCGGCGAGATCATCGTGTCGGTCGATCTGGCCGACCGGGATTTCAGCCGGCACTACACGTACCTGAAGCTGCGCGACCGGCTCTCCTACGCCTTCGCGCTGGTCTCGGTCGCCGCCGCCCTCGAACTCGACGGCGATACCGTGAAGACCGCCCGCCTCGCGCTCGGCGGCGTCGCCCACAAGCCCTGGCGCAACGAAGAGGCCGAGGCGCTGCTCCAGGGCAAGCCCGCCACCCGCGAGAGCTTCCAGGCCGCCGCCGACCTCGTCGTCGCCGAGGCCAAGCCGCAAGCCGGCAACGCCTTCAAGGCGGAACTGGCGCGGCGCGCCATCGTGCGGGGCCTGGAACAGGCCGCCGCCGGCACGCCCCAGTCCATCACCGACAAGCGCATCCAGTGAGCCGCCGATGACCCAGACCTTCTCCTCCACCGGGCGCGACAGCTTCGTCGGCACGCCGCGCAGCCGCATCGACGGTCCCGCCAAGGTGACGGGGCTCGCCAAATACGCGGGCGAGTTCTCGGCGCCCGATCTCCTGCACGGCTACGTCGTGTCGGGCATCGTCGCCAAGGGCCGGATCAAGAGCATCGACACGCGCGCGGCCGAGGCGGTGCCCGGCGTCGTCAAGGTGCTGACCCACGAGAACCGGCCGCGCACCGCGTGGCTGAACTACAATTACCAGGATCAGGTCGCCCCCCCCGGCGCGCCGTTCCGCGCGCTCTACGACGACAAGATCCACTACAGCGGCCAGCCGGTCGCCCTGGTGGTGGCCGAGGATTTCGACACCGCGCGCCACGCCGCGACGCTGGTCGAAGTCGATTACGAGGCGGAGGCGCCCAGCGTCGATCTGAGCAAGGTCGAAGCGTTCGCCTACGACCCGCCGATGAAGCGCAACGGCATCAAGCCCCCGCCGAAGCCCTGGGGCGACGCCGATGCGGCCTTCGACACCGCGGCCGTGAGGGTCCGGGAGCAGTACACGCTCGCCACCGAGCACCACAACCCGATGGAGCCGCACGCCTCGACCGTGATCGTCGAGGAGGACGGCACCTACACGGTCTACGACAAGATCCAGGGCGTCTCGAACAGCCAGGGCTATCTCGCGAACGTGTTCGGCCTGAAGAAGGACGACCTGCGGGTGATGAACCCGTATCTCGGCGGCGGCTTCGGCTCGGGCCTTCGCCCGCAGTACCAGCTCTTCCTGGCGATGCTGGCCGCGCGCGATCTCGGCCGCTCGGTGCGGGTGGCGCTGACCCGCGACCAGATGTGGACCTTCAGCTACCGCCCCGAGGCGATCCAGACGATCAGCCTCGGCGCCGACCGGGACGGCACGCTCCAGGCGCTGCGCCACGATGCCCTCGCGCCGACCTCGCAGTTCGAGGATTACCAGGAGGTCGTCGTCAACTGGTCGGGCATCCTCTACAGGTGCGACAACGTCGCGCTGACCTACAAGCTCGCCAAGCTCGACACCTTCACGCCCGCCGACATGCGCGCGCCCGGCGCGGTCACCGGCGTCTTCGCCATCGAGACGGCGATGGACGAACTGGCCTACGCCGCCGGCCAGGACCCGATCCAGCTCCGGCTCAAGAACTACACCGAGCGGGACCAGACCCAGGAGGACAAGCCCTTCGGCTCGAAGGCGCTGAAGGCCTGCTTTGCGGAGGGCGCCGAGCGCTTCGGCTGGTCGAAACGCAACCCGGAGCCGCGCTCCATGCGCGAGGGCCGCGAGCTCGTCGGCTGGGGTATGGCCACGGGCGTCTGGGAATCGATGATGATGCAGACGAGCGCCCACGCCATCCTGACGGCAGACGGCAAGCTCGAGGTCGGCAACACCACGGGCGATATCGGCACCGGCACCTACACGATCCTCACCCAGATCGCCGCCGACACGCTCGGCCTGTCGATGGAGGCGGTGACGACGAAGCTCGGCGACACGCGGCTTCCGGAGGCGCCGATCGCGGGCGGCTCGTGGACGGCGGCCTCCTCCGGCACGGCCGTGATGAAGGCCTGCCGGGACGTCGGCGAGCAACTCTTCCGGCTGGCGCGCCAGATGGACAACTCGCCGCTGGCCAACGTCGATTTCGAGCGCGTCGCCTTCGCGGACGGCCATATCGAGGTGGCGGGCGATCCCGCCCGCCGCGTCGCGCTGGTGGACGTGATGCGCGCGGCCGGCGTCGAGAAGCTGGAGGCCGTCGGTCAGGCCGCGCCCGACAAGGACTTCAACAGCCAGTACGAGGCCTACACCCACTCCGCCGTCTTCGCCGAGGTCAAGATCGACGAGGAGCTCGGTCAGGTGCGCCTGACGCGGGTGGTCTCCGCGATCGCGGCCGGCAAGATCCTCAACCCGAAGACGGCGCGCAGCCAGATCCTCGGCGGCGTGGTCATGGGCATCGGCGCGGCTCTGGAGGAGGAGTCGATGATGGACACCACCCTCGGCCGGTTCATGAACCACAATCTCGGCGAGTACCACGTGCCGGTGAACGCCGACATCCACGACATCGAGGTGATCTTCGTGGACGAGGAGGACCGGGCGAACCCGCTCGGCGTGAAGGGGCTCGGCGAGATCGGCATCGTGGGCACCGCGGCGGCCATCGCCAACGCGGTCTTCCACGCCACCGGCAAGCGCATCCGCCACCTGCCGATCACGGTCGACAAGATCATCGGGTGAGCGGGACACCCCCGCGTATCCCCTCCCAAAAGAGGGGGAGGAGATACGCGGCACCTCAGGAGACTGAACGAAGCCGTCTCAGACCCGCGGACGCCGCCCGTCGAGGCTCAGCGCCCCGGGACCGGCGGTGACGAGGTAGAGGAAGACGAAGCAGAACAGGATCGCCGCGTCGCCCCCGTTCACGGCCGGGAAAAAGCCGCGCGGCGCGTGGAACAGGAAGTAGGCCACCGCCATCTGGCCCGAGGCGAGGAAAGCCGCCGGCCGGGTGAACAGGCCGAGCGCGATCAGCGCACCCGTCACGATCTCGATCACCCCGCCGATGCCGCGCAGCGAGAGGAGTTCGGGTGCGGGCCCGTTCGAGGGCGGGAAGCCGAACAGCTTCTGCGTGCCGTGCGCGAGGAACAGGAGGCCGGCCATGACCCGCAGGGCGGCCAGGGTATAGGGTGCGTACGGCGACAGGCGTGCGAACAGGCCATCCATTGGGACGATTCTCCGTGGTAGCGAGCCGGAGCGGTTCCGCGAAAGTGCCCGACTGTCAAGCTTCGGCGGGGACGGGAACGCGCGGCGCCGGAGCGCGATGATCGGTTAACGATCCTCGTCTACGACTCGTCTGTGTATGGAGAGCGGCGGCGATGCACGGCGGTCGGACGATCGGGGCATCGCGGCCGTGTCCGGAGCCCGGTACGGCGTGCGCGGGGACCGCGGAGGAGCGGGTTTGGACCAGGACGATCCGACTACGCACGAGGCTCCCGCCGAGGGCTCGAAGCCCTGGGAGATCGTGCTGCCCGAGGAGGGCGCGACCGAGGATCTCGGCCTGTTCCTCGCCGAGTTCCTGTTGCCGGGCGACATTGTCGCCCTGTCGGGGGGCTTGGGCGGCGGCAAGACCACGCTCGCCCGCGCCGTCATCCGGGAACTGACCGGCGATCCCGAACTCGAAGTGCCGAGCCCGACCTTTACGCTGGTCCAGCCCTATACGGGCCGGGACGGGCGGGCGATCGTGCACGCCGATCTCTACCGCCTGCGCGGCTCGGACGAACTCGTCGAGCTCGGCTTCGACGAAATGACCGAATCCGCCATCACCCTGGTCGAGTGGCCCGAGCAGCTGCCGCCCCGCGACGGGCCGGTGCTCACCGTCGATCTCTCGCTGCGGCCCGAGTTCGGCGAGGGCTCGCGCTTCGCTCGCATCGACGGGACGGGCGGCATGCGCGACCGCATCGAGCGGGCGCGGGCCGTGCGTGCACTGATGGTGCGCGCCGGCTGGGATCTCGCCGAGCGCGCCCACATGCAGGGCGACGCTTCCTCGCGCGCCTACCAGCGCCTGACCAATCCCGACGGCTCGACCGCCGTGCTGATGATCTCGCCCCCGCGCGCGGACGGGCCGCCGGTGCGCGACGGCAAGCCCTACAGCGCCATCGTGAAGCTCGCCGAGAGCGTGCACGCCTTCGTGGCCATGGACCGGGGCTTGCGGGCGCTCGGCTTCTCGGCGCCGCGCATCTACGGCGAGGATCTCGACGCGGGCCTCCTCATCCTCGAGGACCTCGGCGCCGAGCCGGTTGTGGACGCGAGCGGTCCCCGGCCCGAACGCTACGCCGAGGCGACGCGGCTCTTGGCCAAGCTCCACGCCACCGAGCTGCCCCCGGTGCTGCCGGTGGCCGCCGGCATCGAGCACCGCATCCCGAGCTACGACATCGAGGCGCTGCTCTTCGAGACCGAGCTGATGCCCGAGTGGTACGGCCCCGGCATCCGCGGCGTCGCGCTTTCGCCCGAGGCGAGAGCCGAGTTCCTCGACCTCTGGGCCGAGGCGCTGCAGGGCGCGATCCCCGCCCGCCCGACCTGGACGCTGCGCGACTACCACTCGCCGAACCTGATCTGGCTGCCCAACCGCGAGGGGCTGGAGCGCGTCGGACTGATCGACTTCCAGGACGCGGTGCTGGGCCACCCGGCCTACGATGTCGCCTCGCTGCTGCAGGACGCGCGGGTCGATGCCAGCGCCGAGTTCGAGCTGCGCCTGCTCGGCCTCTACGCCCGCGAGCGCCGCGCCCGCGAGCCCGGCTTCGACGTCACGGGCTTCGCCACCGCCTACGCCCTGCTGGCGGCCCAGCGCGCGACGAAGATCCTCGGCATCTTCGCGCGCCTCGACAAGCGCGACGGCAAGCCCGGCTACCTCGCCCACCTGCCGCGCATCGAGGGCTATCTCGCCCGCAACCTCGAGCACCCGGCGCTCGCGGGCTTGCGCGATTGGCACGCGCGGCACATGCCGGGCCTCGTCGCGCCGTAAGGCCCGCCTCGAACGCGAAGACCGCTTCCCAGGACCTCACCATGAGCGAGCCCCGCATCACCCGCGCCTTCGTCCTCGCCGCGGGCCTCGGCAAGCGCATGCGGCCGGTCACGGCGACCACCCCGAAGCCGCTCGTCGAGGTCGCCGGCAAGGCGCTGATCGACCACGCCCTCGACCGGGCGGCGGAGGCCGGCATCGATACGGCCGTGGTCAACGTCCACTACCTCGCCGACCTCGTGGAGGGGCACGTCGCGCAGCGCACGGACGGCCTGAAGATCCTGGTCTCCGACGAGCGCGAGACGCTGCTCGAGACCGGCGGCGGCGTGAAGAAGGCCCTCGATCTCGTGGGCGCGGCGCCCTTCGTGGTGATGAACTCCGACTCGTTCTGGCTGGAGGGGCCGACCCCGAACCTCGCCCGCCTGATCGAGCGCTGGCAGCCCGAGGCGATGGACCTCCTGCTCCTCGTGGCCCCCACCGCGACGAGCCTCGGCTACGAGGGCGCAGGCGACTTCGTGATGGCCCCGGACGGGCGCCTGGAGCGCCGCGGCGAGCGGGCGGTGGCGCCCTTCATCTACGCGGGCGTGGCGATCGTGAAGCCGGAGCTCTTCGCCGACACGCCGGACGGCGCCTTCTCGCTCAACCTCCTGTTCGACCGGGCGATCGCGCGCGAGCGCCTCTACGGCCTGCGCCTTGACGGGCAATGGCTCCATGTCGGCACCCCGGAGGCGATCCAGGCGGCCGAGGAGCGCGTGAAGGCGAGCGCGCGGCACCCCTGAACCGTCCGTCGCGATTGTGGAACGGACGCAGAACACGTAGATTCCGGATGCGCGCGGGGGCCCCCCCGCGCGCCCAGGCGCTGCCGAGCGGAACGCTTAAAGCCCCCGATGTCCGAGTCCCACATCTTCACCATCGGCCGCGGCGCCCCCTTCCTGCCGACGCTGGCCGACGCGCTGCTCGACGGGCGCCTCGTCGGCGATCTCGGGCGCGACCCGCTCGCGCTCGCGGGCGTGACCCTGTTCCTGCCAACCCGTCGGGCTACCCGGGGCTTAACCGCGATTCTCGGCGCTCGGCTCGGCGGAGCGGCGCTGCTTCCGCGCATGATCCCGCTCGGCGAGGCCGACGAGGCGGAGCTCGACCTCGCGGCCGAGCCGCTGCTGGAGAACGGGCCCGACCCCCTGAGCGCGCCGATGCCGCCCCTGGAGCGGCGCCTGATCCTCGCCCGCCTCGTCCAGGCCTGGGCGGCGACCGTCGACCGCAAGCTCCTGCCGCTCGACGCCGAGGTGCCGTTCCTCGTGCCCTCCTCGCCCGCCGACGCGGTCGGGCTCGCGGCCGATCTCGAGCGTCTGATGGACGCGCTCACCGTCGAGGGCCTGCCCTGGTCGGAGATCGGCAGCGCCGTGGAGGCCGAGTACTCGCGCTATTTCGGGCTCACCCTCGATTTCGTGCGCATCGCCGCCGAGTTCTGGCCCGGCATCCTCGACGAGCGCGGCATGAGCGACCCCGTCTCGCGCGCCCGCGGCCTCGTGCTCGCCGAGGCCAAGCGCCTCGCCCGCGAGCGGCCGGCCGACCCGGTCGTCGTCGCGGGCTCGACAGGCTCGGTGCCGGCGACCACGAAGCTCATCGCCGCGGTGGCGGGCCTGCCCCGCGGCGCCGTGGTGCTGCCGGGCCTCGACCGCGACCTCGATGCGGCCGGCTGGGAGGCGATCGAGACGGGTACGGCTGAGGACCGCGAGATCGCCCACGGCCACCCGCAGGCGGTGCTGCACCGGCTCCTCGGCCGGCAGGGCCTGAACGTCGCGCGCGGGGCGGTCGTCGAGCTCGGCCGGCCGGACCCGGAATCCGCGGCGCGCGCCGCGATGCTGTCCGAGGCTCTGCGCCCGGCCGAGACCACCGATGCCTGGGCCCGCCTCGACCCGGCCGAGCGCGACCGGACAGCCGCGCTCGGCCTCGCCCATCTCTGCGTGGTCGAGGCGGCCGACGAGCGCGAGGAGGCGCTCGCCGCCGCGATCGCGCTGCGCGAGACGCTCGAAGTCCCCGGCGCCACCGCGGCTCTCGTCACGCCGGACCGCGGACTCGCCGCCCGGGTCGCCCAGGAACTCGCCCGCTGGGGCATCGTCGCGGAGGACAGCGCCGGGGTGCCGCTCGCCCGCAGCCCGGCGGGACGCCTCGCGCGGCTCGCCGCGGAGCTCGCCGCCGACCTCCTGCGCGCCCAGGGCGACGCGATTCCCGCGCGCCTGCTGGCGCTCCTGGCCCATCCGCTCGTGCTGCTCGGGATGCCCCGCGCCGACGTGGTGCGCGGCGCCGCCGCCCTGGAGATCGGCGTCCTGCGCGGGCCGGCGCCGAGGCCCGGCTTCGACGGGATCCGGCAGGCGCTCGCGGCCGAGCGCGCCGGGGCGCCCGAGCGTCAGCCCCGGGCCAAGCGCCGCCTGAAAGAGATCGACTGGGAACTCGCCGCCGCGCTCCTCGATCGGCTGGAGCTCGCCTTCGCGGAGTTTCCCGGACCGGGCGAGGCCGCCGACTGCAACCTCGTCGCGCTGGCGGGCCGCCATCGCGCCGCCTGCGACGGGCTGACAGCCGCGCCCGAGGACGCGCTCGAGACGGCCTGCGCCTCGCTGAACTGCCTCGACGCCCTGTTCGACGACCTCGAACTGACCGACCCGGAACTGCTGCCCGGCCGCTTCGACGACTACCCGGCCTTCTTCACCGCGCTCGCGGGCGAGCGGATGGTGCCCTGTGCAGGGGCAGCCCCGCACCCGCGCCTGCGCGTCCTCGGCCTCTTGGAGGCGCGCCTGCTGACGGCCGACCGGATCGTGCTCGGCGGCCTCGACGAGGGCGTCTGGCCGATGCGGGCGACGACCGACGCCTTCCTCAACCGGCCGATGCGCGAGCGCGTCGGCCTCGACCCGCCCGAGCGCCGCATCGGCCAGATGGCGCACGACTTCGTGCAGGGTCTGGGACCCCGCGACGCGATCATCACCCGCGCGGCCAAGCGCGAGGGCGCGCCGACCGTGCCCTCGCGGCTCCTCCAGCGCGTGCGCGCCTTCGCCGGCGAGGCGCTCTGGGGCGAGGCGGTGGGGCGGGGGCGACGCTTCCTCGGCTACGTCGCCGCGATTGACACCCTGCCGCCGCAGCCGCGCCTCGCCCAGCCGAAGCCGCGGCCGGACCCGGCCCTGTTCCCGCGCTCGCTCAGCGTCACCGAGGTCGAGACCCTGGTGCGCGACCCCTACAGCATCTTCGCCCGCCACGTGCTCGGGCTCGACCCGCTCGATCCGCTGGCCGCCCAGCCGGGCGCCAGCGACCGCGGCTCGATCGTGCACGACATCTTCGCCCGCTTCTCCGCGCGCTTCCCCGAGGGGCTTCCGGCCTTCGACGTCGCGGTCGAGTATCTCGACAGCGTGGCCTACGAGGCCTTCGCGCCGATCATCGACACCTACCCGGAGCTCTACGCCGAGTGGTGGCCGCGCTACGAGCGCATGGCGAACGCCTACCTGCCCTGGGAGGTCGAGCGGCGCGCGGGGCTGCGCCAAGTCCATCCCGAGATCTACGGCCGCTGGGAGATCCCGATGGGCCGGGAGACCTTCACGCTGCGCGCCCGGGCCGACCGGATCGAGCGCCGGGCGGACGGCAGCGCCTGCATCGTCGACTTCAAGACCGGCCTGCCGCCGAGCAACCGCGAGGTCTTCGCCGGCTTCTCGCCGCAGCTCACCCTGGAGGCCGCCATGCTGATGGCGGGCGCCTTCAAGGGCTTCCCGCCGACCAAATCCGCGCCGGACCTGCTCTACGTCTACGCTTCGGGCGGGCGCAAAGCCTTCACGCCGCTGCCGGTGAAGACGCCCCGCGGCGAGACCCGCGGCGTGCCCGAGATCGTGGAGGAGCACGCCGCGCGCCTGCGCGGGCTCGTCGCCCGCTTCATGACCGGCGAGGCGGCCTACGTCTCGCGGCCCTACCCGAAATACGCGCGCGCCTACGGGGCCTACGACCACCTCGCGCGGGTGCTCGAATGGTCGCTCGCGGGGGAGGCGGAGGCCTGATGAACGCCCAAGCACCCACGCTGCACCGCCTCGTCGTCGACGCGCTCACCGAGGCCAACCAGCGCCGCGCGGCGGACCCGCGCGCCTCCGCCTGGGTCTCGGCCAATGCGGGTGCGGGCAAGACCAAGGTGCTCACCGACCGGGTGGTGCGGCTCCTCCTCGACGGGGCGGCGCCGGGGCGGATCCTATGCCTCACCTTCACCAAGGCGGCCGCCGCCAACATGTCGATCCGGGTGTTCCAGCGGCTGGGACGCTGGGTGACGCTGGACGACGCGGCTCTGGGCGAGGAACTGGAGCGCCTGACCGGCGAGCGCGCCTCTCGCGAGCGGCTGGACGCGGCGCGCCGCCTCTTCGCCCGCGCGGTCGAGACGCCGGGCGGCCTGAAGATCGAGACCCTGCACGCGCTCTGCGAGCGCCTGCTGCACATGTTCCCCTTCGAGGCGAACGTGCCGGCCCGCTTCGTCGTGCTCGACGACACCCAGTCCCGCGAGGCCTTCGAGGTCGAGACCGCCAACGTGCTGGCCGACGCGGTGGCGGGCAACCCGGCTCTGAGCGAGGCGCTGGCCCGCGTCGCCCCGGAGGCGACGGGCGACGCGCTGCGCCGGGCGATCCGCGGCGCGATGGCGGCCCGCGCGGTTCTCGGCGACACGGCCGGGCTCGAAGCGCGCTTCGAGCGCCTGCACCGGGCGCTCGGGCTGGCGCCCGGCGAGACCGACGAGAGTCTGGAAGCCGCGATCCTCGACGGCTGCGCCGCCGACCTCTCCGAACTGATCGCGGGCCTGCGCACCGGCGCCAAGACCGACGAGGGGCTGGCCGACGCGCTCACCGCCGCCCGCGCCGCCCGCGAGACGGAAGGCGCGCTCGACCTCTACCGCGCGATCTTCTTCACCGAGAAGGACGCACCTAAGGCCGACCGCAGCCTCGGCACCAAGGCGGTGCCCGAGCCGGTGCGCGCCGCGATGCTGGCCGAGCGCGACCGGCTCGTGCCGCTCTTCGACCGCTTGCGCGCCGCGCGCGCGCACGGGCGCACCCGCTCCCTGTTCGTGCTCGCCACCGAGATCCACCGCCGCGTCGAGGCCCAGAAGGCCCGGCTCGGCGCGCTCGACTTCGACGACCTGATCCACAAGACCCTCGACCTCCTGCAGCGGGTCGGCGCCGGCTGGGTGCTGTACAAGCTTGACCGCGGCGTCGACCACGTGCTGATCGACGAGGCGCAGGACACCAACCCGCAGCAATGGGAGATCCTGCGCCGGATCACCGCGGAGTTCGCCGTGGGGGAGGGGGCGCGCGCCCTCAACCGCACCCGCTTCGCGGTGGGCGACCCGAAGCAGTCGATCTACAGCTTTCAAGGAGCCGACCCCCGCGAGTTCGCCGCGACCCGGCTCGCCTGGGTGGGTGAGGCGCGGAGCGCCGACCTCGTCTTCGAGGACGTGCCGCTGACGCTCTCCTTCCGCTCGACCCGCGCGGTGCTGCGGGCGGTCGACGCGGTCTTCGCGGTCCCCGAGCACTACAGCGGCCTCGCCTTCGGCGACGCGGCGGTCGGTACCGTGCACGCGAGCGCCCGGCCTTCCGCCCCCGGGGCCGTCGAGCTCTGGCCGATCGCCGAGCCCGCCGAGGAGGCGGAGCCCGACGCCTGGGCCGCCCCCGTCGACGCGCCGGAGGCGGGCGCGCCCGCGCTGCTCACCGCCCGCCGCATCGCCCGCGCGGTCCGCACCTGGACGACGACCGGCGATGCGCAGGGGCGCGTCTGGCGGCCGGGCGAGATCCTGGTGCTGGTGCGCAAGCGCGGCGCCGCCTTCGAGGAGGTGATCCGGGCGCTCAAGGGCCTCGGCGTGCCGGTGGCGGGGCAGGACCGGCTGGATGTCGCCGCCCATATCGCGGTCGCCGACCTCGTGGCGGTCGGTCGCGCCGGGCTGCTGCCCGCCGACGACCTGACGCTCGCGGTGGCGCTGAAGACCCCGCTCGTCGGGCTCGACGACGACGACCTCGTGCGCATCGCCGCCCGGCGCGACCTCGCCGAGACCCTGGAGGACGCGCTCCACCGCCACGCGGAGGCCGGCGACCCGGCCGCGGTCCGCGGGCGCGAGGCGCTGGCCTCATGGATCGCGCTCGCCGGCACCGAGGGGCCGTTCGGCTTCTACGCGACGCTGCTCGGGCCCCGCGGCGGGCGGGCCAAGCTCGTCGCCCGCCTGGGCGGCGAGGCGGGCGACGCCATCGACGTGTTCCTGGCCGCCGCCGCCCAGGCCGAGCAGGGGCTCGACGCACCCTCCCTCGGCGGGTTCCTGGCCCGCTACCACGGCTCGGCGGAGGGCCACACGGTCAAGCGCGACATGGAATCGGGCCGCGACGAGGTCCGGGTGATGACCGTGCACGGCGCCAAGGGCCTGGAGGCGCCGGTCGTGGTCGTGATCGACGGCTGCGAGCCGCTCGGGCGCAACGACCCGCCGCTGCTGCCGATGGCGGAGGAGGAGGCGCTTCCGCCGGTCTGGTCGGGCGCGCGCACGCACGACTGCGCCGCCCTCGCCCAAGCCCGCGCCGCCCTCCAGGCCCGGGGCCGCGAGGAGCACAACCGCCTGCTCTACGTGGCGATGACGCGCGCCGCCGACCGGCTCGTGGTCGCGCCCTATCGCGGTCACGAGCGGGAGACCGAGGCCGCGTGGTGCCGGATGATCCGGGCCGGGCTGGAGCAGGCGCTCGGCGAGGGCGAGGCGCGCGAGACGCCCTACGGTGCGATCACGCTCTGGCACGACGGCGATGCGGCGGACACCGTATCCCCCGCGAGCCCGCCCGCGCCCGAGCCGTCTCCGGTCCCCGCCTGGCTGCACGCACCGGCCCCGGCGGAGGCCGAGGCGCCCCCGCCGCTCAGCCCCTCCGGCGCCATGCAGGCGGCCGACGGCCAGCGCCTGATCCCGCCGCGGCAGGCCGACGCTGAGGCGCGCCGCCGCGGCATCCTGATCCACGCCCTGCTGGAGCACCTGCCCCGGCTGGATGCGGCCAAGCGCCTGGCCGCGGCCCGTAGCTACGTGGGCGCCCGCGCCCCGGCGCTCCCCGAGCCGCAGCGGGAGCGCATCGTGCGCGCGGCGCTCCGGGTGATCGAGGATCCCGGCCTCGCGCCGCTCTTCGCGCCCGAGGCGCGGGCGGAGGTGAGTTTGTCGGGCCGGGTCGTGGTCGGAGGCGTCGAGCGGCCGGTCTTCGGCCGGGTCGACCGGCTCGCGGTCGCGGACGGCACGGTCTGGCTCTGCGACTTCAAGACCGGCCGCCCGCCCGAGGGCGACGCCCTGCCGGAGGCCGATGCCGGGCAGATCGCGCTCTACGCGAGCCTGCTCGCCCGGATCTACCCGGGCCACGCGATCCGGCCGCATCTGGTCTGGACCTCGGGGCCGGTGATCCGCGCGCTCGGGCCGGCGGAGGTCGCGGCGGCGCTGGCGGCGGTCGGCCTCGCCCCGGCCTAGGGCCGGTCGGACGGACACCGCGTGAGAGAATAATCCCGCCCCCGATGTGCCGTTCGGCACGCGGCGGACCGTGCGGTGAGCTGATCACCGGCCCCGCGGTCGCCACCGGGGCGGGCCTGCGCTACCTCGGCGCCGACCAGAAGCCGTGAGCGCGATGCCGCCGATTCTCCAGATCCAGAACCTCCAGAAGACCTACGCCTCCGGCCTCTCCGCCCTCGCGGACGTGAACCTGGAGATCGCCCGCGGCGAGATCTTCGCCCTGCTCGGGCCGAACGGCGCGGGCAAGTCGACGCTGATCAACATCATCTGCGGCATCGTCACGCCGAGCGGGGGCACGATCACGGTGGACGGGCACGACATCGCCCGCGACTACCGGCAGGCGCGCGCCACGATCGGGCTCGTGCCGCAGGAGCTGACCACCGACGCCTTCGAGACCGTGATCAAGACGGTGAGCTTCACCCGAGGCCTGTTCGGGCTGAGGCGCGACCCGGCCCATATCGAGCGCGTGCTGCGCGATCTCTCGCTCTGGGAGAAGCGCGACAGCCGGATGATGCAGCTCTCGGGCGGGATGAAGCGGCGGGTGCTGATCGCCAAGGCGCTCTCCCACGAGCCGCGCCTGCTCTTCCTCGACGAGCCCACCGCCGGCGTCGACGTGGAGCTGCGCCAGGACATGTGGCGGCTGGTCCGCCGCCTGCGCGACCAGGGCGTCACGGTGATCCTGACGACGCACTACATCGAGGAGGCCGAGGAGATGGCCGACCGGATCGGCGTGATCCGGAAGGGCCGCATCATCCTGGTCGAGGAGAAGGCCGAGCTGATGCGCAAGCTCGGCCGCAAACAGCTCACTCTCCAACTCGCCGAGCCGCTCTCCGCCCTGCCGCCGGCGCTCATCGATCGCGGCCTCGAACTCGGGTCCGAGGGGCGCGAACTCGTCTACACCTACGACAGCCAGGCCGAGCGCACCGGCATCACCCGGCTCCTCAACGACCTGACGCAGGCCGGGCTCAGCTTCACCGATCTCCAGACACGGCAGAGCTCGCTGGAGGACATCTTCGTCGGGCTGATGCGGGAGCGCGCCTGAATCATGAGCCGAATGAACTGGCCCGCCGTGCGGGCGATCTACGTCTTCGAGATGCACCGCTTCCTGCGCACCGCGACGCAGAGCATCCTGGCACCGGTCATCTCGACCTCGCTCTACTTCGTGGTCTTCGGCGCGGCGATCGGCGCGCGCATGAACACGGTCGACGGCGTGCCCTACGGCCTGTTCATCGTGCCGGGCCTGATGATGCTCTCGCTCTTGACGCAGAGCATCACCAACGCCTCCTTCGGCATCTACTTCCCGCGCTTCGCCGGCACGATCTACGAGATCCTCTCGGCGCCGATCTCGCCGGTGGAAGTGGTGCTGGGCTATGTGGGCGCGGCGGCCTCGAAGGCGATCATCATCGCGCTGATCATCCTGGCGACGGCCGCGCTCTTCGTGCCGCTGCGGGTCGAGCACCCGTTCTGGATGCTGGCCTTCCTGCTGCTGACGGCGGTCACCTTCAGCCTCTTCGGCTTCGTGATCGGCCTCTGGGCGGACGGGTTCGAGCGGCTGCAGATGGTCCCGCTCCTCATCATCACGCCGCTGACCTTCCTCGGCGGCAGCTTCTACGCCATCGAGATGCTGCCGCCCTTCTGGCAGACGGTGAGTCTGGCCAACCCGGTCGTCTACCTGATCAGCGGCTTCCGCTGGAGCTTCTTCGGCCGGGCCGACATCGGCATCGCGGCGAGCCTCGGCATGACGATGCTGTTCCTCGTCCTCTGCCTCGGAGCGGTGACCTACATCTTCCGCACGGGCTACCGGCTGAAGAGCTGAGCGCGTCCTCAACCCTCCCCCGCAGAGGGGGGAGGGAGCGTGGCGGCTAAGCCCGCGCCGCCAGGAACGCCAGCACGCCCTCGCGGTGCTCCTTGGCGCCCACCGCGGTGCTGTGGTCGCGGCCCTGGATCTCCAGCGCGCGGGCGTCCGGCAGCAGGGCGGCCAGCGCCGGACCCGACCCCGAGACCGTGTCGAGCGTGCCGGTCGAGACCAGCACCGGCACCTCGATCTGCGCGACCTCCGCCCGCGAGAGCGTTTGGCGCGAGCCCCGCATGCAGGCGGCGAGCGCCCGCAGGTCGCTGCGGGTCTGCTCGGCGAAGGTGCGGAAGGCGGCGGCCGTCGGGTTCGGGGCCGGTGTGCCCGCGGGTGCCTCCAGCGCCTCCGCGATGCCGTCGGGCAGGCCGCGGCCCTCGACGAGGTGGAGACCCAGGCCCCCGAGGAGCGCCGAGCGCACCCGCGCCCGGTGGTCGAGCGCCAGGAAGGCGGTGATGCGCGCCCCCATCGAGTAGCCCATCACGTCGGCCCGCTCGATGCCGAGATGGTCGAGGAGGCGCACCGCGTCGCCGGCCATCTGGTCGGAGCCGTAGAGGGCCGGATCGTAGAGCTTCTCGCTCTCGCCGTGGCCGCGGTTGTCGAGCGCGATCGCCCGGTAGCCGGCCTGGGTGAGCGTGCGCACCCAGAGCGTGTTGACCCAGTTCACCGCGTGGTTCGAGGCGAAGCCGTGGATCAGCAGCACGGGGGCGCCGGTCCCGCTCTCCGGCGGCACGTCGATATAGGCGATCCGTACGCCGTCCGAATCGAAGCTCTGCATCCTGGCCCGCGTCCTCTCAACCTCTCGTCGGGCCGGCTTAGAACGGCACGGGCCGAGGCTGCAACGCGGGGATGCTTGCGGCCGGGCGGTTCGGCTGTCATCACGCCGCGCGATGAAAGACGCCTCTCCCTACGGCACCTACGCCCCGACCGGCCTCGTGGCGGCCATCGCCCGGCGCACCGCCAGCATCCCGGCCGGGAGCTGGGGCGGGCGCCGCCTCGCGCTGTTCCTGCGCCGCTTCGCCATCTCGCTGCTGCGCGGACGTCCCCTCGACGTCGAGCGCTACGGCGCGCGCATGCGGCTGCACCCCTACAACAACAACTGCGAGAAGAAGGTGCTCTTCACCCCGCAGTTCTTCGACCCCGCGGAGCGGGCGGTCCTGCGCGAGCGTCTGACCCCCGGCTGCGTCTTCCTCGACATCGGCGCCAATATCGGCGCCTACGCGCTCTTCGTGGCGGCCTTCGCGGGGCCTGCCGCCCGCATCGTCGCGGTGGAGCCGCAACCCGACGTGTTCGACCGGCTGAGCTACAACATCGCCCAGAACCCGTTCCACACGGTGAAGGCGGTGGCCTGCGCGGTGGCCGACAAGGCGGGCGAGCTGACCCTGTTCATCGACCCGCGCAACCGCGGCGAATCGAGCCTGAAGATCGTGGGCACCAACGAGGGCGCGCAGATCCGGGTGCCCGCCGTCACGCTGCTCGACCTCGTGCGCGCCGAGGGGCTGGAGCGCATCGACGCGGTGAAGCTCGACGTCGAGGGCGCCGAGGACCTGATCCTGGAGCCGTTCCTGCGCGAGGCCCCGGCGGCCCTGCTGCCCCGGCTGCTGCTGGTCGAGAACGGCACCGACCAGTGGCAGCTCGATCTGCCGAAGCTCCTGGAGGGTCACGGCTACCGCGAGCTGACCCGCACGCGGCTCAACCTCGTGTTCGAGCGGGCGTAACGCTCCCTCCCCCGCAGAGGGGGAGGGGGAGCCGTGTCAGGGCGGCGTCACCACCGGGATCGGCTCGGCGACGCGCACGCCCTCGGGGCCGACCGCACAGCGATAGGCATGGGTCTCGACGCCCGCGGCGCGGGCCTCGCGAAACGCCCGGTCGAAGGCCGGATCGAGGTCGCGGGCGACGTCGAAGGCGTCCGCCGCCATCTGCACCACCACGATCACCAGGGCGCGCCCGCCCGCCGCCACGACGTCCGCCAGTTCGCGCATGTGCCGGGCGCTGCGGGCGGCGACGCAGTCGGGAAACTCGGCGAGGCCGGCCGTGCGCATCAGGTGGCAGTTCTTCACCTCGACATGGGCGAGGGGCTGGCCGGGACCCGTGGCCACGAAATCGACCCGGCTCGCGCGGCCGTAGCGCACCTCCGGCCGCAGCGCGTCGTAGCCCGCGAGCGGCGCGAGCAGGCGATCGCGAAAGGCCTCGGCGACGAGGTGGTTGGGCCGCGCGGTGTTGATGCCGACCCATTGCGGGCCGCCCGGCAGATCCGCCTCCACCAACTCCCAGGAATGGCGGAGCTTGCGCGCCGGGTTGTCGGAGACGGAGAGCAAGGCGCGGGCGCCCGGCACGGCCAGCCCCAGCATCGCGCCCGGATTGGCACAGTGCGCGGTGATCTCGGTTCCGTCGGAAAGCGCGATGTCGGCCAGGAAACGCTTGTAGCGCCGCACCAGC
The DNA here is from genome assembly GCF_022179245.1 of Methylobacterium gregans. GTDB lineage: Bacteria > Pseudomonadota > Alphaproteobacteria > Rhizobiales > Beijerinckiaceae > Methylobacterium > Methylobacterium gregans. The sequence continues at coordinate 10,689 of NZ_BPQM01000090.1, read as the reverse complement.
CGGCCCTCGACGAGGGAGGAGGGGAACTGCATCCGTCCCGCTTACGGCGCCCGCAGCCCCGCGGGAAGGCCGTGGCCGTCCCGGCCCCGCGCGCTATCTGCGGCGGATCATCCCGAGGGCCGCATGAGCACAGAGTCGGACGCCGTCACCGCCGCAATCCTCGTCATCGGCGACGAGATCCTGTCGGGGCGCACCAAGGACAAGAACATCGGCACCATCGCCGACTACCTCACCGCCATCGGCATCGATCTTCGCGAGGTGCGCATCGTGCCCGATGTCGGGTCCGCGATCGTCGAGGCCGTGAACGCGCTTCGCGCCCGCTACACCTATCTGTTCACCACCGGCGGCATCGGGCCGACCCACGACGACATCACGGCCGATTGCGTGGCCGATGCCTTCGGCGTCGGCATCGACGTCGACCCGCGGGCGCGGGCGATGCTCTTGGAGCGGCACAAGCCCGAGGACCTGAACGCGGCGCGGCTGCGCATGGCCCGGATCCCGGCGGGCGCCGACCTGATCCCAAACCCCATCTCGAAGGCGCCGGGCTTCCGGATCGGCAACGTCTTCGTCATGGCGGGCGTGCCGTCCATCATGCAGGCGATGCTCGATCAGATCGGGCCGGGGCTGGCCCGCGGCGCGCCGGTCCTGTCCGAGACGATCGAGGCGCGCGGGCTGCCGGAGGGCACCTATGCGGGCCGCCTCGGCGAGATCGCGGGCCGGCATCCGGGCGTGTCGATCGGCTCCTACCCGTCGATGACGCAGGGCGGCTTCCAGAACCGCATCGTGGTCCGAACCAAGGACGCGGCGGCGCTCGCTGCGGCGCGGGCGGAGATCGAGGCGCTGGTGGCCGAACTTTCCGCCTGACGCGCACCTTTCCTGACACGAGCGTCGGTTGAGCGGGGAGGACCCATGAGCGAGCGGGACGGGGACGCGGGCGCGGACGAGCGCGAGGCGCTCGACGCGACCGTCCGCTCGATCGGCCGGCCCGACGCCTACATCCTGCACGAGGTCATCCGCCGCAACGGCGATCAGGAGCTGCGCCGGCACGGCGGCGCACTGTTCCTCTCGGCCTTCTCGGCGGGGCTGAGCATCGCCCTGTCGATGATCGTCCCGGGCGCGCTGAAGGCGCACCTGCCCGCCGCCGAATGGGCCAAGGCCCTGAGCAGCATGGGCTACGCGGTCGGCTTCCTGGTGGTGATCCTGGGCCGGCAGCAGCTGTTCACCGAGAACACCATCACGCCGGTCCTGCCGCTGCTGCACGACCGCACGCCAAAGACCGCGTGGCGCTTGGCTCGCCTCTGGGCGATCGTGCTCGCCGGCAACATCCTGGCGACCGCGGCCGTGGCGGCGGTGATCGCCTACGCGGGCGCCTTCCCGCCCGAGTTGCACGCCGCCTTCGCGGAGATCAGCCACCTCACCATCGCGTTCGACTTCTGGCCGACCTGCGTCAAGGCGATCTTCGCCGGCTGGATCATCGCGCTGATGGTCTGGATCCTGCCCGCGACCGGCACGGCGGCGACGCTCGTCATCGTCCTGATGACGTGGCTCGTCGCGCTCTGCGGCTTGGAGCACATCGTGGCGGGCTCGGTCGAGGCCTTCTACCTCGTGATGACGGGCGCCGCCTCGCTGCACGACTACGCGTTCCGCTTCTTCGTGCCGACGCTCCTCGGCAACGTCTTCGGCGGCGTCGCCCTGGTGGCGGTCCTCAACTTCGGGCAGGTCGCGCCCGAGGTCGAGGAGGGCAAGGAGGCGGACGGGAAGGCGTGAGGCGGGCCCAGCCTGCCCGCTCAGCCGGCCATCGCCGCCCGCATCTTCTCGCGGAAGGTGTCGATCACCACCGGGCGCCCGTTCCGCTCGGCGTGCCAGAAGGTCCAGCCGTTGCAGGCCGGCAGGCCCTGTACCAGCGCGCCGATCTTGTGGATCGAGCCCGCGACCGGGCCGACGCCGAGCTGGCCGTCCGGCCGTACCGTCGCCTTGAAGCGGCGGCGCTCGTCGGTCAGCGTCTCGCCGGGCCGGATGTGCCCCGCCTCGATCACGCTGAGGAAGGGCACCCGCGGCTCGGCGCGCTTGGCCGGCGCCACCATCAGCGCCGCCTGCGAGAGCGGCGTCACGGCGGCGATGCGCGCGCGCGCGGCCTCGGCGTAGCTCTCCTCCCGCTCGATGCCGATGAAGCGGCGCCCGAGGCGCTTGGCCACCGCACCCGTGGTGCCGGTGCCGAAGAACGGGTCGAGCACCACGTCGCCCGGATTGGTCGAGGAGAGAAGCGTGCGGGCGAGCAGGGCCTCCGGCTTCTGCGTCGGGTGCAGCTTCTGACCGTCCTGGTCCTTCAGGCGCTCCTCGCCCGTGCAGAGCGGGATGAACCAGTCCGAGCGCATCTGGAGGTCCTCGTTGCCCCCCTTCAGCGCCTCGTAATGGAAGGTGTAGCCCTTCGATTCGGCCGAGCGAGAAGCCCAGATCAGCGTCTCGTGGGCGTTGGTGAAGCGTTTTCCCCGGAAGTTCGGCATCGGGTTGGCCTTGCGCCAGACGATGTCGTTCAGGATCCAGTAACCGAGATCCTGCAACGCGCTCCCGACCCGGAAGATGTTGTGGTACGACCCGATCACCCAGAGGGTCGCGTTCGGCTTCATCACCCGGCGGCAGGCGGCGAGCCAGTCCCGCGTGAAGGTGTCGTAGGCGGCGAACGTATCGAACTTGTCCCAGTCGTCGTCGACCGCGTCGACACGGCTCTGGTCGGGCCTGAGAAGGCCGGCCGTGCCGAGCTGGAGATTGTAGGGCGGGTCCGCGAAGACGCAGTCGACGGAGGACGCCGGCAGGGCGTTCATCCGGGCGATGCAGTCGCCGATGAGAACCTCGTCGAGGGGTAGGCGCTGGGCGGGTACGAGACCCATCCGTGGCGCCGGCGTCCGCCCGGTACGCGAGACCTGTTTCCGGGCGGGTGCGCCAGCGACCACGGTACGCGGGGAAGCCATGGCAAACACCGGTTACGCGACTGACCGGGGGACCATGCGTCCGGTACGGTAAAGGTCGGGTTTGCCGCGCTTGCGATCCGTGTCCCGATATGGGGCTGCAGATTTTGCCGGGTGCCCGAGCAACGCGGTCCGTCATCGGATCCTTTGCTTTGCGGCGTCTTGCTTGATGTCGCCTTGTATCTTTCCCAAGCGCGCCGCGACCGGGATACAGAAGCTCGGGATGTTGTCCGCTCGGGGTTTTGCAACCTCGGGAAGTTGTCCTGGACCGCTGACTCGCGCGCCTCGGCCAGCACGAAGTTGCGGCGACGAGACCCCCGCGACGAGATCTCGACGCCCGCGCCTCGCTCAGCCGCCCCGCGTCACGCCGGCCCGGAACCGCCAGGACGGCGCGCCGCCCGGCACGCGGCCCGCCGAGCCGGGAAGGGCCGCGAAGAACCCCGCGGCGGTCCCGACGGCCCAGAGGGCCTTGTCGAGCGCCGTGCGCGCATCGCCGCGCAGCAGGGCGCGCGCGCCGCTCGCCGTGAAGCGCGCCAGGCGGAGCCCGAGATAGGGCAGGCCGTAGCGGTGCAGGCGCAGCACTCGCCCGAAACCGCGCGCGTAGTCGGACGCGCGCTTGTGGCGGCCCTGGTTCCCGACCTGATCGTGATGCACCGTGAGGGCGTGCCGGAAGATGACGGCGCGATCCTGCCGCAGGATGCGGAGCAGGAAGTCGGTCTCCTCGCCGGAGCGGAACGGTGTCGCGGCGCCGACGCCGAGCGTCTCGTCGAACCCGCCGACCGCCTCGGCCGCCGTGCGCCGGACGAACAGGGTGTTCGAGTTGCCGGCCGACCAGACGTTGCGCCGGCCGATCGCCTGATCGGATTTCAGGAAGGCGCCGAGCGATTCGCGGCCTTGCGCGTCGATCGTGCGCCCCATGAGCGCGTCCGCCTCGGGATGCTGCGCGAACAGCCGGACCACCTCCTCCACCAGAGTGGGGCGGTACCAGCAATCGTCGTCCGGAAAGGCGACGAGGGGCGCCCGGCATCGGGCGAGCCCGACATTGCGCGCGCGCGACAGGCCGGGCAGCGAGCGCACATGGTCGATCCGCAGGCGCCCGCGGTGGCGCGCCACGATGTCGTCGAGCACGCCGGGCTCGTTCTGGTCCACGAGCACCACCTCGAAATCACCCACGCTCTGGCTCTCGAGCGAGGCGAACAGGCGGGCGAGCTGCGCCGAGCGGCCGCGGGTGCAGACCAGCAGGGAAAGCTGCGGCGGTGCGAGGGGTTCGGGATCGGAGTGCATGGTCGATCGGCCGTGCTTCGGGGAGGGGAGGGGGCCCGATGTCCGGGCGAGGCGCCGGGCTAGGGCAGGGTCTCGGACGGGCGCAGCAGCAGCCCGTTCGGTTCGCGCGCGGGCACCGCTCGGAGGCGGGCCGGGGCGGCCCCGGCCCGGTCCGCTCGCGCGGCATCGTGCGCGACCTCCTGAACGATCGTGAGGAGGCGGTCGTGATCGGCAGGGCGGCTCAGGTTGTGGTCCGCCCCGTCGAGGAGCGCCACAGGGTAGCCGAGCCGTCGCCCGACCCGCGTGGACGCGCCGAGATGGGCCCGCAGCGTCGCCAGACCCGGATCGTCGGCGCTGTACACCATGGCGATCCGCGCGCCGCGCCGGCGCAGCCGCGCCACCCGGCGGCCGGTGCTCTCGCCGACCAAGACCAGCCGGGACAGGCGCGCGATACAGCGGCCGAGGAGGGCCGACCCGTCGCGCCGGATCGCGCCCGCTACCTGAGCGAGGCGGATCTCGCCGCTCAGGATCCGCTGCCAGGAGCCTCGCTGGCGCGCGCGTGCGAGGTAGCCCTGGCCGTGACGGAACGTGTCGCGCACCATCGTCTCGATGTCGGTGCCGGGCTTCAGGTCGAAGCAGTACAGGTTCACCAGCACCGCCGCGCGCAGGCGCTCGTCCGCGCAGAGTGCGTTGAAGGCCAGATAGGCGCCGCTGCAGGTTCCCAGGATCACCACGGGCCCATCCTGCACCTCCGCGAGATGGTCGAGCGCCGCGCGCACGTCCGTCACGGCATCGGGGGCGTAGAAGGGCGAGCGGTCGTCGTCGCGGTCGGCGCTGTCGCCGATCCCCCGGGGATCGAAGCGCAGGGAGGCGATGCCGGTCGCAGCGAGTCTCCGGGCGAGCGCGGTCGTCTGCCGGCCGTAGCCCGAGCGCGCGTTCAGCCCGGAATTGACCACGATCACGGTCGGGGTGCCCGGCTGCCGGGTCTCCGGCCGGCACAGCACGCCGACCAGGCCGGAGCCGAATGCCTGCACGCTCTCGCGCCAGCCTGTCCCGGCGAGCGTCCCGGCCGGGGCCGGCCGCCGGCACGGGGCAGGGCTGGGCGCCGCGCCCGCGGCGGCGAAGGCGCACACCGCCTCGAAGGTGCGCTCCGGATAGGGCGCGAAGAGCGGGTCCGAGACGAGCGGGGCCAGCTCGGGGAAGGCGCCGGTGGTCACGGCGGCGCCCAGGGTGCGGTACCGATCGGCGAGCGCCGCCGTCTTCGGCCCCAGCAGCAGGATCTCGGGCGCCGGCGCACGCGCGGTCGTGGCGAGGTCGAGCGCCCCCAGCGCGGCGATGGTGGCGGGATCGAGCTGGAACCCGCCGAGCGAGAGCGCGCCGGGCTCCTGCGGCAGCGGCGTCCCGTCGGGCAAGCGGTCGATCAGGCGCGCCTGCAGCGTCATCTCCCGCAGGTAGGCCTGGCCGCTCACGAAGGGGGCGAGCAGGACCAGACGGTCGACGCCGCCCGCCTCGGCCGCACGGGCGGCCAGGGTCGCGCCGAGGCGCAGGCCCACGAGCACGATCTCCTCCGCTCCCGCCTCCGCGCGCAGGAAGCGGATGCCCCGGTCGATGGCGGCGAGCGCCTCCGTCACACGGTCGGGCCCGGCATGCTCGCCGGAATCGCCTTCGCCCGCGTAGTCGAAGCGCAAGGTCGGGCAGCCGGCGCCCGCGATCCGCGCGGCGAGGCGTCCCCAGGCACGATAGGCGTTGAGTTGCTCGATTCCGAAAGTGCCGCACAGGAGCACCCCGCGTCCGCTCGAGCCGGGGGTAAACCAGCCGAACAGGTCGCCCAGGAGGACCGGCTGCGCCGAGAGCGTCGTCACAGCCGCCGGATCCGTGCGATCGACCAGCATCCGCGCATCTCCGTCCTTCCTGTCCTGCCTGGGTCGGGCGCCGTGTCCCGTTCTCTCTGAAGGATCCGCCGCGCGCGCATGCGATTCGCTTAAAGCCGGCCGTTCCGGGCCCGATCGATGCCAAGCAAATTCCGGCAGGGTGAACGGAGTCTCGCCGGATCCCCGTGCCGTCACGGGGCGGGAGAGGTGGCCTCGCCGGCCGCGACGATCGTCCGGCCCCGCACCAGCGCCGCGATCCGGAGCCGGACGATCAGGCCGAGGAACAGCCCCAGCTCGACCGTGTAGCGGCGCCCGAGGCGGCGCGGCTCCCGCATCAGCCGGTAGAGCCATTCGAGCCGCAGGAGCCGGACGGGGGCGGGCGCCCGCACCGCGATGCCGGCCGTGTAGTCGATGAGCGCTCCCACGCCCATCAGGATCCGCGCGTCGATGCGGTGCGCGTTCTCGGCGATGAAGGTTTCCTGGTCCGGGTTGCCCAGAGCGACCAGCAGGATGTCGGGGGCGACCGCGTTGATCTCGGCGATCACCGTCTCGACCTCGCCGGCCGCGAAGTAGCCGTGGCGGGTGCCGACCACCCGGTGCTGCGGGTAGCGCAGGGCGATGTTGCGTGCCGCCGCCTCGGCAACGCCCGGGCGGGCACCGAGGAGGAACAGGGTCCGTTCCCGCGTCTCGCCTCCGAGCAGGGCCGGGACGAGGTCGGTGCCGTTCAGGTTCTCGCGAAAGGAGCGGCCGCGGAACAGGAGCGAGCACAGGTCGAGCCCCACACCGTCGTTGAGGAGCACGAGCTTCTTCAGGGCCGCCGCGTAGCTCGCCGAGCAGAGCGCCTTCAGCAGCATGTTGGCGTTGCAGAAGCCGAGCGCGACCTGTCGTCCATCGTCCATGGCACTGCGCAGATGTTCGAACACGGCGATGCGCGGCATGTCGCAGACCGCGACCGCGTCGATCTCGAAGCGGTCGCAGGACCAGGCGCGTGCGCCCGGATCGGTCGGGGACTCGGACATGGGGTACTCCGGCGGCGGCCTGCCCAGAATCTGGGGCAGCTGATCTCGGCAAATATAACGATGTGCCGGCCCGCGGGATGTACGCGTGGATGTGGGGAAGATGATTAATATTCACTGTGGTTAACGGCGTAATAGCTCAATTTGCAGGTGTGTCGGAACCGTGAATGGATGCCCCGCTTGTCCGGGAGGCCTGTTAATCCCCCGCTAGCCCGCTGCGTGATAGCCGATCCTCAATTGGCGGCTGTCGCGCCACCACCCCACACCCGCCAGAGAGGCGCGGCGTCCCGATGCACAACCTCGTCGCAATGATCCGGCGCTCGGCGCTGTCAGGCCCGTTCGCTACCGCCTTCGTCACGCGCTTCGGTAGCGCGGTCCTCGGCTTCCTCACGCTGCTCGCGGCGAGCCGGCTGCTCAGCACCTACGAGTACGGCGTCTACGTCTTCCTGTTCTCGATCGGCAGCGGCGTCGGCCTCGTCGCCGTGCTTGGACAGCACAATCTCCTGCTGAAGCACTACCGCATGGACGGCGCGTCGGCGGCGGCCAACGGCGTGCTCGTGCGCCACAACCTCGTCTGGCTCGGCCTCGCGCTGGCGCTTCTCCTGGGGACGGGATCGGTGCTCATCCTGGCGGAACGGAGCCTGCCCGACCCCTACGACCGCCTCCATCTCGCCTTCGCGTTCGCGGCCGTATTCGCGGTCAGCGAGTACCTGCAGAACTTCTTCCGCATCCATCGCCGCTTCGCCCTGGCGCTGCTGCCGCGGGAGATCATCTGGCGGGGCGGCTGCGCGGTGATGCTCTATCTCGGCTCCCTCGCCGGCGTCCTCTACGGCGCGACCGAGGCGATGGAACTGGTCCTCGCCCTCTTCATCGCCGCAACCGCCTTCCAGCTCGTCCACCTCGTCCGCCTGCACGGCGCCGACATACGGCCGGGTCGGCCGGGTGCCGCGCCGGCCGAGCAGGGCGCTGAACGGACGGCCTGGCGTTCCCAGAGCCTGTTCTTCACCGCCAATAACGGCCTGCACGCGCTCTCGCTCTACCTGGAGACCGTGATCATCGGGGCGGTACTCGGCATGGAGGAGGCGGCCTTCTACTTCGTCGCCCTGCGCTACGCGACGCTGCTGCTGCTGCCGGTCGCGGCCATCGACACGGTCGGCCTGCCGATGATCGCCGCACGGATCCAGGCCGCGGACTGGCCGGGGGTGCAGCGGCTCGTCGCGCGCCTCTCGTTCGCCAGCTTCCTGATCTCCGTCGCGGGCGCGCTCGCCATGCTGGTGGTCGGCCCCTACGCGCTGGCCCTGTTCAAGCCGGATTTCGTCGCGCATATCGACGTGCTCTCGGTGCTCTGCCTCTCCTCGGTCGTGGGGGCCTTCTTCGGCCCGGGCGTGTCGCTGCTGATGATCGGCGGGGGGGAGCGCTTCCTGCTCGTCAGCAACGCAGTGCTGTTCGGCGCCTACGGCCTCCTGCTCTGCGGCCTCGCCGACATCCTGGGCATGCTCGGGGTCGCGGTCGCGAGCCTCGTCGTGACCCTGAGCTACAACCTGGTGGTGGTCTTCTGGGTGCGACAGCGCTGGGGCGTCGACAACATGGCGACTGCTATCCTGCGGCCGTCGACCGGAGCGGCCGGAGGCCTTGTGCCCCGTCATGCGGCGGGCTGAGGCGGTGCCGCGTTCTGCAGCGCTCTGCCTCGCCCTCGCACTCGCTCTGGCGGGTGTGCCGGCCCGTGCCGCGGCGCCCGCTTGCCTGCGCGGGGTCAACCTGAGCGGACCGGAATTCGGCACCGTGCCAGGCCGCTACGGCACCGACTACGCCTATCCGTCGGCGCAGACGATCGCCCGCTTCGGCGCCCTCGGTCTCACGGGCGTGCGGCTGCCGGTGCGCTGGGAGCGCCTACAGCCCCGGCTCGGCGAGCCCCTCGACGCGGCGGAGCTGCTGCGGCTCGACGCGGCGGTGGTCGCGGCCAAGCTCGCCGGCATGCGCACGGTGATCGACCTCCACAACTTCGCTTATTACGGGACCGACCGCATCGGCACGGGGCCGGCGACCGACGCCGCCTTGGCGGATGTCTGGCGCCGGCTCGCCATGCATTTCCGCAGCGAGCCGTTCGTCGCCTTCGGGCTGATGAACGAGCCCAACGACATTCCGGTCGCGGACTGGCTGCCCGCGGCGAACGCCGCGGTCGCAGCGATCCGCGAGGCCGGCGCGCGCCAGCTCGTGCTGGTGCCGGGCACCCTCTGGACGGGCGTGCACAGCTGGGAGTCCGACACACCGCTCGGCAACAACGCCCGAACGATGCTGGGTCTCGTCGATCCGGGCGAGAACGTCGCCTACGACGTGCATCAGTATCTCGACGCGGACTTCTCGGGCACCGCGGCCGCCTGCCCGCGCGGTGCCGACGCCCTGCGCGCCGTCGAGCGTCTGACCGGCTGGCTCGCGCAGAACCGGGCCCGCGCCTATCTCGGCGAGATCGGGGCTTCCGCGCAGGCCGGCTGCCCCGAGCACCTCGCCGCCATCCTGGCGCATGTGAACGCCCATCCCGAGCAATGGGTCGGCTGGGCCGCCTGGGGCGCGGGCGACTGGTGGCCGCCGGCCTACCATTTCAGGCTGGAGCCGGGCACAGGCCCGGTCACCGCGGTGATCCAGGCCGCCGCCCGTGCGGCGCCGCGCTGCGGGGGGCGCCCGTGACCGACCGCCTCGCCATCCTGCACGTCGTCCGCCAGTTCCTGCCGAACCGCGGCGGGCTGGAGGATTTCGTCGCCAACCTCGCGCGCGAGCAGGTGCGCCTCGGCCACGATGTCCGCGTGCTGACCCTCGATCGCCTGTTCTCGGAACCGGGTCTGCGGCTCGCGGCCCGGGAGACGATCGACGGCATCGCGGTCGAGCGCATCCCCTTCCGAGGCTCGTCGCGCTATCCCCTGGCGCCGGGCTTCCTCGGCCGGCTGAAGGGCGCCGACATCGTCCACGTTCACGCGATCGACTTCTTCTTCGACGCGCTCGCCCTCACCAAGCCGCTGCACCGCCGGCCGCTCGTCGCCACCACCCATGGGGGCTTCTTCCACACGCACGCCCATGCCCGGCTGAAGCGGCTGTGGTTCTTCGGGCCGACCCGCGTCTCGGCCCGCGCCTACGGCGCCGTCGTCGGCTGTAGCGACAGCGACGCGCGCCAGTTCGCGGCGATCGTGCCCCAGGGCGTGCCGGTGATCGAGAACGGCGTTGATCTGGCGAAGTTCGCGGGCGCGGCGAGCCCTGTCCCGCGCCGCACGCTGCTGACGCTGGGCCGCTTCTCGCACAACAAGCGCCTCGACCGGCTGATCGCGCTGATGGGCGCGCTCCGCGCGGAGGAGGCCGGCTGGCAGCTCCGGATCGTCGGCGTGCCCTCGGACCTCTCCGTCGCGGATCTCGCGTCGCAGATCGATGCGGCCGGCCTCGGCGGGGCGGTCAGCGTCCACGCGGGGCTCGACGCCGCCGGAGTCCGGGCCCTGATCGGCGAGGCCAGCCTGTTCGTCTCGGCCTCCGAGTACGAGGGCTTCGGCATCGCGCTCATCGCCTCGATCAGCGCGATGCCGAAGCCCT
>NZ_BPQM01000089.1 GCF_022179245.1 Methylobacterium gregans | reverse complement strand
GCGACAGCCTCGACCGGCGTACCGAGCGCCTGCAAGGCTTGCTGGACGAGGCCCGTACGGCTCTCGACGCCACCGTGGAGCGGCAGGGCGAGCGCATCGCGGGTGCGGTCGATACCCGGGTCCAGACCCTTCGGGCTGTCCTCGAGGAGGCGCCGGTCGCCATCGCGGGCCTCATGGAGAGCCGCGAGCGCCAGATGGTGCAGAGCCTGGAGGCCCGCACCGACCGCCTGAGCGGCCTGTTCGATCAGGCGCACGCCGCCCTCGACGCGGCGGCGCAGAACCACGGCGACCGCCTCGCCACGGAGATCGAAGGCCGGATCGGCGCCCTGCGCAGCCTTCTGCAGGAGGCGCCCGCCGCCATCGCGGGCCTCGTCGAGGCGCAGGAGCGGCAGGCCGCCGCGAGCGTCGAGCAGCGCACCCGGAGCCTGCGCGCCCTGTTCGAGGAGGCTCATGCCGGTCTCAACGCGATCGTCGAGGGGCGCGGCCGCGCCCTCGCCGAGACGGTCGATGCCCGAGTCGACGCACTCCGCGCCCTCTTCGAGGAAGCGCGCGGCACCATCGAGGGACTGCTCGACGGGCGCGCCCTCAACCTCACCGACGCCGTCGAGGCCCGTGTGCAGGCGCTCACCGAGGCCTTCGACGCACGGCTCAACGACCTCGACACCCTGGTCGAGGGCCGCACCGAGGCGCTGGTCCGCCACGTGGACGAGCGCGGCACGGCGCTGACCGAGGCGGTCGATGCCCGCAGCGAGGCCTTCACCACCCGTATCGACAGCCTAATGAAGCTGTTCGCGACGCTGGTGGCAGCCCGCGGCGACGCCCTCGCCACGGCCTTCGACGAGCGCCACGACGCCTTCGCGAGCCTCGTGGACGAGCGCATGGCGAGCCTCGTCTCCGCGCTCGATGACCGCGCGCGGCGCCACGCGGACCTCGCCGAGGCGCACACGGCGGCGCTCGCCGCCGCACTGGACGAGCGCAACGCGGCGGTCGCCACGCTGATGGACGAGCGCGCGGGCCAGATGTCGATGGGCTTCGAGCGGCGCGCCGACGCGCTCGGCAAGCTGGTCGATGCCCGCGGCGAGGCGCTGTCCCGCCGCCTCGCGGAGAGCGCCGAGTCCCTGGTGCGCGCCATCGAGGAGAAGGGCGGCGCCCTCGTCACCAGCGTGGACGAGCGCGGCGGTGCCGTGGAAGCCGCGATGGAGCACCATGTCGAGCGCCTGCGCGCCACGATCGATGGGCCGGTGCTGCAGCTTGCAGACGCGCTGGGCGAGCGCGGTGCGGCTATCGAGCGGGCGCTCGCTGAGAGCGGTGCGCCGCTGATCGAGGCGCTCCAGGCCCGCACCGAGGCGCTGGCCGCGCAGTCGCAGGCATCGGCACGGCTCCTGCGCGAGGCGGTCGAGGACGGCGCTGGGCGGGCGATTGAGCAGCTCGGGCAGACCAACGAGCGCCTGCGGCGCGACCTCGGCGGGGTGCTGGTGCGCATCGACTCGGCCAACGAGGCCCTGCGCGACCTGCTGGGCAATGCGGGCGAGAATCTCGGTGCGATCGAGCAGGGTCTGGCTGGCCGCGTCGCCCAGATCCAGGAGGCGCTGTCGGAGATCGCCCGCCGGACGGGTCAGGCCAGCGACGGCGTCGCCGCCCAGGTCAGTGCCCTGCAGGCGGTGGCCGAGGGTGCCGTGCGCGAGGCCGCCGGCCTCGCCGAGGCGCTCGACGGTCGCGGTCGCGCCCTCGGTGAGATGACCCGCGGCCATGTCACGGCCCTCGACCGGTCGGCGGGCACGCTCGCCGCGATCGAGGAGCGTTTGGCCGCCGCCCTCACGGGCCGCGAGGGCGCCGTCGAGGCGGCGCTCGCCGGGATGGAGGAGCGCTCGGAGGTGCTCGAAGCCCGGACCCGCGCCTTCGCGGAGGGGATCGAGCGCAGCCTGGTGGCCGCCGAGGAGCGGGCCCGCACGGTCGGCCAGAGCCTCGCCCGCTCGGCGGAGGAAGCGGGCGCGGCCGTCACCGAGGCCTTTACGGGCCTCAGCACGGGTGCTGGCGCCGAGGGTGAGAAGACCGCGCAGGCGGTGCGCTCCGCGCTGGAGAGCGCGGCCCGCGACATCCGCACCGGCTTCGAGGCGGCGCAGGGACGCTTCGGCGAATCGCTCGCGGCGCTCCGTGATATGGCCGCTCAGATCCGCGGCGAGCTGGAGGCGACCCGGGCGGACCTCGCCAAGGGCGTGCTCGAGCTCCCGCAGGAGACCCAGGACGCGGCGGGCGAGATGCGCCGCGTGGTCTCCGACCAGATCAGGGCGCTGAGTGAGCTCTCGGCCCTTGTCGCCAAGTCGAACCGCGCGGTTGACGTCGCGCAGCCTAACGCACAGACGAGTCAGAAGCCGGCCGCCCCGGCCGCGGAGGCCGGTGCCCGCCCGCAGCCGGTGTCGCGCCCGACAGCCTCCCTCCCGGCACCGGCCGCCAAGCCCGCGCCGGCGGCAGCTGCGGCCCAGGCCGGCGCGCCGCGCCCGGGGGCCAGCCCGGCCGCGAACCCGGCGAGCGCTCGGCCCACGGCGGCGCCAGCGCCCCGTCCGGCCACGGCCCGACCCGCCGGTCGCCCGGCCGCTGGGGACAAGAGCGGCTGGCTCTCGGACCTGCTGACCCGCGCCTCGCTGGACGAGGACGAGCCGGCCGCCCGTGCGCCGGCGGCCGCCAGCGAGCCGAACCGGACGCTGGAGAGCATCTCAAACGACATCGCCCGGATGATCGAGCATCGCACGGCGGTCGACCTGTGGGAGCGCTATCGCCGTGGCGAGCCGAACCTGTTCGACCCGCGCATCTACACGGCGCAGGGGCGGCAGACCTTCGCGGAGGTCCAGCGCCGCTACCGCGGGGATGCGGAGTTCCGCCGTACGGTGGACCGCTACGTCGGCGAGTTCGAGCGCCTGCTCGGCGACGTGATGAAGAACGACCCGGACACTCGCCGGGCCGACGCCTACCTCACCTCGGAGACCGGCAAGGTCTACACCCTGCTGGCCCACGCGAGCGGGCGCTTCGAGGGGGCATAAGGCAACCCAACCATCGTCCCGGGCCGCGCGAGCGGATCCCGGGACGCGCGGGACTCAGATGTCCCGGCTCTGATAGATCTCGGGATCGGTGCGACCGAGTGGGCCGGGCATTCGGGCACGCCGCAACAGCCTGCCATCGACCAGGGCCAGCGCGCAGCCGATCACGGCCATGCCGAGATAGTGGCAGGTGGCGAGCCGCTCGCCCAGGACGATCGAGCCCAGCAGGATCGCCGAGATCGGGACCAGAAAGGTGACGAGCAGAAGGTTTGCCGCCCCGGCGGTCGCCAGAAGCCTGAAGTAGATCACGTAGGCGAGTGCGGTCGAGAGCGCGGCGGCGCCCAGAACCGCGCCCCAGACCGACAATCCGGGCATCGCCAATGTCCATGGCCTGTCAACCAGCAGCATGGCGGGCAGGAGCAGGAGCGTCGACGCGCTGACCTGCCCGGCGGCGGTGACGAGGGGTGATACCCCCATCCGGGCGAAGCGGCGGCCGTAGACGCCCGCGAGCGCGTAGGACAGCGCGGCTCCCAGCACCGCGAACTGGGCCGGCAATTCCGTGCCGACGCTGCCCATGGCCGCCGGTCCGACCATCACGGCCACACCCGCGAAGCCCACCAGAACCCCGGCGAGCCGGTTGGGGCTCATCCGCTCGTCGCCGGTCAGGCAATGGGCGACCACGACCGTGAAGAGGGGCGTCGCGGCGTTGAGGATTGCGGCCAGCCCCGAGGCGATATGCGTCTGCCCCCACACGATGAGGCAGAACGGTACCGCGTTGTTGAGAAGCCCCATGCCGAGGAAGGCGCGCAGGATCCCCCGTCCGTGGGGCAGCCGCGTTCCGCTTGCCCGGACCGCGAAGTTCAGGATCAGGGCGGCGAGCCCGACCCGCAGCACCACCGTCGTGAGAGGCGGCAGCGCCGTGAGCGCGACACCCGTGAAGAAGAACGACCCGCCCCAGAGAAGAGAGAGCGCGACGAGCAGCGCCCACTCGGCTGGGTGCATGGGGCGGTTTACGGTCTCTGGCATGGCACGCGGCTCCGATCCCGGTAGAGGAGGCGCGAGGTTAGGACCTGGGTCGGAGCCGGGCGTCCCGATTCTTGCGCCGCAATCGCGGCCGGTTTCAGAGCAATCCGAGACCGACGAGTTCGCGGCGCAGGGCTTCAGGCATCTCGGCGATGTCGCCCGCGGCCGCGGGGTCGAGGTCGGCCGGGGCGTCGGCCGCCGCGAGGTAGCGCCACCCCTGGAACGGGCGGCAGGGACGCGGGGCGACCGGCACCAGCGGCTCGCCGAGGACGAGGCGGCAGCGCGGCACCCCGTCCGCGCCGGTCACGGGCTCGATCGCCGTCACCGGCTGGCGACAGCACAGGGTGCCCTTGATAACCCAGTAGATCGAGCCGCGTCCAACGATCTCAGTGCGGCGCGACGGGACCATGCGGGTGACGTGGAACGGGGCAGCGTCCCGCCCCGACAGCGCGGCTTCCTGGCGGCGCCGGGCCTGCCAAGCGGCGAGATCGGCGATCGATGTCGTGCCGACGCTGAGCTTGAGCAGGTGGAGGACGGGCTGGACGGCGGGCTTGGTCACGGCTCGAAACGATCTGGGGCTCGGATCGGGCGCACCGCCCTGTCGCGAGCCCCATAGACCGATCCGCGCGCGGCGGCGACCGCGACGCGTCGTCCGCTCAGGAGAACAGCGCCAGCTTCTCCTCGATGCTGAGGAGGTCGATCTCGTCGAGGTGGGCCGGCTCGGCGCTGCCGGCTCTGTTCTCTCGCGCCGGGGCCGGCTCGTCCGCATCCTCGGCCGCTTCGAGTACCGGCGGAAGGATCATGGCCTCCGCGATCGCGTCGTCCGACTCGGCCGTGCCGAGGGCCGGCTCGTCCGTCTTGATCATCGGCTCTTCGAGCGTCGCGACCGGGACGTCGATGGCGACGCTCAGGGCGGCATCCGCCTCGACTTCGGCCGTCGCGAATTCGATGTCCTGCGGAGCGGCCTCGGCGGTCTCCTCCGCGACGGTCACGATCTGAACATCGATCTCCGCGGTCTCTTCCAGAACCTCGATGGTGTCGAGCCCGATCTCCGGTGCCGCGGCCACGGACTCCGCCTCGCTCCCGACTGCCGCGATCTCGGCCGTCGGCTCTAAGGCGCCGAACGCGATCTCTTCGGCCTCGGCCGCCGAGACCGCGTCCATGCCATCCAGATCGAACGCGTCGACGGCGGTCTCCACCTGCGGTTCGGCCGGAGTCTCGACGAAGACGAGGTCGTCGTCGAGGGCGGTGGCGCCCAGCAGCGGCGACACAGGGATGGCCGGCGCCTCCGCGTCAATGAAGCGGTCCACGTCGCTCTGGCAGAGGTCGGCAGCCGCCCCCGCCCGCTCGGGTGCCGGCGGGACGCGCTCGCCCTCCGCGTCCCAGATCGCAATCATCGAGGACAGCCGGTCCTCGAGATAGCGCAGGGTGTGGACGATGCGGCCGGTCCGCTGAGCCGTCAGATCCTGGAACGAGCAGGCGGTGTAGATCTGGGTGGCGTGCCGGTCGAGGCGATCGCAGAATTCCGGCTCGATCCCGCGCTCGCGTAGGAGCCAGGCCGCTTCCTGCACCTCCTCGGCCGCGCCGAGGATGTCGGAGGTTGCCCGCTCGGTGGTGCGCACGATCGCGTCGAGAGCCTCGGAGGCCGAGCCCAGCCGGCTCTGGTCCTGGCCGGGCGCGCTGATCGCGGCGATCTCGGCCTTCGTGCGGCTGATCGCGTTGGCCATGTCGAGGAGGTTGCCGCGCAGATGCGCGAGATCGTCCGGCGGGCGCTGCGCCGTCACCGCGCTCTCCAGCCGCGCGATCGCGTCCAGAAGGGTGCCCGTGTCCGGCCCGCGGTTGCGACGGGCGTGCTCGTCCAGAAACCAGCGGCCACGCTCGCTCTCGGCCATCGCCTGCGCGATGACTTCGTAGGCATCCGGCTCGTAGGGCGTCAGCGATTGGGATCCGGACATGAACGCGTCCTCGCACGGGGCCTCGGCGCGGCAGGACCGGCCGCAACGGACGCGGCGAATTTGACAGAGCTGGTTTAACGCGCGCTTACGAACCGGCGCCGCACCCGGCCTGCCCGAGCACTCTCGCGAAGTCTTGTTCCACGCCCCGCCCGCCCCCGCCCAGACCGGTGCCCCGCGCCTCGCCCTGCTCTACGCCGTGGTGTTCGTCGAGATCGGCATCGCCATGCCGTTCATGCCGGTCTGGCTCGACGCGCTCGGCCTCGATCCGACCGTGATCGGCCTGCTGCTCGCCCTGCCGATCGCGACCCGCATCGTCGCGACCGCGCCCCTGATGAGCCTGATCGACCGCGGCGTCGGCGCCCGCACGCTGCTGCTCGTCGGGAGCCTCGGCCTCGCACTGACCTACGGGCTGATGCCGGCCGCCGCCCCTCTCGGCTGGGGGCTTCTCGCCGCGCTGACGGTGCTGAACGCGATCGCGGGCGCGCCGCTGGTCCCGAGCATCGACTACCTGACGCTCGCCGCGGTGCGCGCCCGGCCACGGCTCGACTACGCCCGCATCCGCATGGCGGGCTCGGTGGCGTTCCTCGCCGCCAACCTCGCGGGCGGCGCGCTGCTCACCGGGCTCGGCGGTGAGGTCGCGGTGCCGCTGCTGCTCACCGGCCTGGCGCTGATCGCGAGCAGCGTCGCCTTCATCAGCCGCGACGTGGCCCCCGCGCCCGTACGCACCTTCGGGGACGACCGGCCGCGCCTGCCGCTCGACCTCTGGCTCTGCATCGGCGCGGCCGCCGCGATCCAGGCCAGCCACGCGGCGATCTACAGCTTCGGCAGCATCCACTGGACCGGGCACGGCCTGTCCACCGCGACCGTCGGCGGCCTCTGGGGCGTGGGCGTTCTCTCGGAGATCGTGCTGTTCGCCCTGATCGGGCGGCTGCCCGCGCGCTGGCGCACGCCGTTCCGGCTCCTCGCCATGGGTGGGGCCGCCGCGCTGGTAAGGGCGCTCGGGCTCTACGCCCTCGGAGACTGGCTGCCGGCGCTCGTCGCCCTCCAGGCGCTGCACGGCTTCACCTTCGGGGCGACCCAGCTCGGCGCGATGGCGGCGGTCTCCGGCTTCGCGCCCGAGGGCGCCCGCGGCCGCGCGCAGGGCACCTTGAGCGCGGTGAACGCCACCGTCTCGGCTTCGGCCACGATCCTGACCGGTTTCGCCTACCGGGCCGGCGGTCCCCTCGCCTTCGCCATGATGGCGCCGCTCGCGCTCGCCGGGCTCGCGCTGACGGCCGCCGCGGCGCGCCGGCATGTGCGCCAGGGCACGCGCCCCCAGGGAATGAACACCGAAGCGTAACCCTAATCTCGTCATAACCGGGGCGCAGGAAGGGCGGCGTCATGGACCCGAGAGCCCGTAGGGCAGCCAGCGGAGGCCGCGCGTGCTGAGCGTCGCACGGACCCGGATCATCGAGGACACCTCCGCTGCGCGCGTCCTCGACGGCGCGGAGGGCCGCCTCGCGCTCGGCGGCCGCTGGACCGCCGACCAGGGCGCCTCCGTCGAACGCGCGGCCCGGCGCATCGCCGAGGCCGCCGCGGACCGGGCGGTCGTGGTCGATCTCGCCCCTATTGAGCGGCTCGACACCCTCGGCGCCTGGGTGCTGGAGCGGACCCGGGCCGAGATCGAGGCTGCGGGCGGACGCCTGAGCTACGCCGGCGCGACGGCGGAGTACCGCATCCTGCTCGGCGAGATGTCCCTGCGTGAGCCGGATGTCCCGCCGGCCAAGCCGGTCGGCCGGATCTACGGCGCTCTCGACGGGCTCGGCCGGCGCGTGGTCGGCGGCGGCCAGGACATGGTCACCGGCATCGCCTTCCTGGGCGAGGTGGTCGCGGCTTGCGGACGCGTCGCGGCGCGGCCCCGGACCTTCCGCACCAGCGCCTTCGTCAACCAGATCGAGCAGGTGGGCTTACGCGGCGCGCCCATCATCGTGCTGATCTCCTTCCTCGTCGGCGGCATCGTCGCGCAGCAGGGCATCTTCCAGCTGCAGCGCTTCGGCGCGCAGACCTTCGTGGTCAACCTGATCGGCCTGCTGATCCTGCGCGAGCTCGGCGTGCTGCTCACCTCGATCATGGTGGCGGGCCGCTCCGGCTCCGCCTTCACGGCCGAGATCGGCTCGATGCGGATGCGCGAGGAGGTCGATGCGCTGCGCGTCATGGGCCTCGATCCGGTCGAGGTGCTGATCGTGCCGCGCATCCTGGCGCTCGTCGTCGGTCTGCCGATGCTGACGCTGATCGGTGCCCTCTCGGCGCTCCTCGGCGGCGGTCTCACCGCGATGCTCTACGGCGGGCTGACGGTTGACCAGTTCCTCGCCCGTCTCCAGGCGGCGGTCGGCCTGCACCACGTCTTCGTCGGGCTGATCAAGGCGCCCTTCATGGCGCTCGTCATCGGCATCATCGCGACGATCGAGGGTTTCGCCGTGGAAGGCTCGGCGGAGTCGCTCGGCCGCCACGTCACCGCCTCGGTCGTGAAGTCGATCTTCATGGTGATCGTCCTCGACGGTCTCTTCGCGGTCTTCTTCGCGGCCATCGATTTCTGAGGCGAGCGTGCAGGAAACTCAGCCCGACCCGATCATCAGCGTGCGCGACCTCGTCGTGGGGTTTCGCGACCGGACGATCCTGAAGGGTCTCAACCTCGACATCCGCCGGGGCGAGATCATGGGCTTCGTCGGGCCCTCGGGCCAGGGCAAGTCGGTCCTCACCCGCACCATCCTGGGCCTCATCCCGAAGCGCTCCGGCACGATCCGGGTCTTCGGGCAGGACATGGACGGGATGAGCCTTGGCGAGCGCCGCCGCGTCGAGCAGCGCTGGGGCGTGCTGTTCCAGCACGGCGCGCTGTTCTCGGCGCTCACCGTCAAGCAGAACATCCAGGTGCCGATGCGCGAGCACCTGAACCTGTCCGAGCGCCTGCTCGACGAGTTCGCCCGGCTCAAGATCGAGATGGTCGGCCTGAAGCCCGAGGCCGCCGACAAGTACCCGTCGGAGCTGTCGGGCGGCATGATCAAGCGCGCGGCGCTCGCCCGCTCGCTGGCGCTCGACCCCGAGATCCTGTTCCTGGACGAGCCGACTTCGGGCCTCGACCCGATCGGCGCGGGCGAGTTCGACGACCTCGTCGCGACGCTCAAGCGGACACTCGGTCTCACCGTCTTCATGGTGACGCACGACCTCGACAGCCTCTACACCGCCTGCGACCGCATCGCGGCGCTCGGCGACGGCCAGATCATCGCGGCGGGCCCGATCGACCACATGTTGGCCCACGAGCATCCCTGGCTGCGCTCCTACTTCCACGGGAAGCGCGCTCGCGCGATCGTCACGGGGGGTGACATCCATGTTTGATCCCGTGCCTGATCCGGTCAAAGCCACGCTTCGTGCGGCCCCGCACCGCGCCGCTCCGCACCTTCGGATGAAAGGCTGAGCATGGAGACGCGCGCGAACTACGCCCTGATCGGGGCCTTCACCCTCGCGGTGATCCTCGCCGGCTTCGGCTTCGTGTTCTGGCTGTCGGGCGGATCGTCCCGTCAGATCGCCCAGGGCGTGCGGATCGTGTTCTCGGGCAGCGTCGGCGGCCTGTCGCGCGGCTCCAGCGTGACCTTCAACGGCATCAAGGTCGGCGAGGTCACGGAGGTGAGCCTGCTGCCGCAGGATCCGCGCCGCGTGATCGCCCAAATCAAGGTCGAGCCGGCGACGCCGCTCCGGGCGGACACCCGCGCCCGCCTCGATTCGGCGATGCTGACCGGCGTCTCGGTGATCGCGCTGTCCGGCGGCAACGCCGACGCGCCCGCCCTGAAGCCCGGCCAGAACGGTGAGCCGCCGACGATCTTCGCCGATTCCTCCGACATCCAGGACATGATGGCGGCCGCCAAGCAGATCGCCCAGCGCGCCGACGACGTGCTCCAGCGCCTCGACAAGGTCGTGGCCGGCAACGAGGGCGCGATCAACCGCACGCTCGCCAATGTCGAGGCGTTCTCGAAGACGCTCGCCGACGCGGGCCCCTCCATCGCCGGCCTCGTCAAGGCAGTCGACGGCGAGCGCCTGAACCATGTCATCCAGAACGCGGACCGCTTCTCGGGCGCGCTCGCCAACGCGAGCCCGGACATCGAGGCGGGCCTGCACGACGCCCGGGCCTTGGCGGCCAAGCTCAGCGCCTCGGCCGACCGCATCGACGGCGTGCTGAAGGGCGCCGAGGGCTTCCTCGGCTCGGCCTCGGGCCAGCAGGGCTCCTCGACCTTCACGGAGGTGCGCGAGGCGGCGATCTCCGTGCGCGACGCGGGCCGGGCCTTCCGGACGCTCTCGGAGAACCTCGACAAGCGCACCGCCAACATCGCGACGAGCTTCAACCGGCTCTCCGGCTCGGGTCGGCGCGAGGTCGAAGCGCTCTCGACGGATGGCCAGCGCACGCTCGGTGCGCTCAATCGCACGGTGAAGAGCCTGGAGCGCGACCCCTCGCAGGTCATCTTCGGCGGCAAGCCGTCGTTGCCGGAATACAACGGTGGCCGTTAGAGCAGGATCCGTGTGGTCCGAAGTGCCGGCGCGCACGGCACCGGCCGCAGGGCCGGTCCGTTATACGGCACAGCTTGTAATTGCCACGAAACCCGCTTGCGGGTGATCGTCGGTCTCCCCGTCAGGTATTCCGGATGTCGCAGAACTTCCCGGCCCTCGCGCTCGCCGCTGCCCTCGTCGCGCCGCTTCTCGGCGGCTGCGGCGGTGGCGGTGCGCCGCTGACCTTCGACCTCGCCGCCCTGCCCCCGTCGGGCCGGCCGGCCATGGCGGGGCGCGCGATCGTGGTGGCGGAGCCCGTCGGCATCCAGCCGTTCGAGTCGGACCGCATCATCGTGCGCGAGCCCGGCGGATCGCTCTCCTTCCTGGGCGGCGGCCAGTGGGCCGACCGGCTGCCGCGCCTGATCCAGACCCGGTTGATCCAGAGCCTGGAAAATTCCGGCCGTCTGCGCTCGGTGAGCCGGCCGAGCGACAAGGTGTCGTCGGATTACCAGCTGATCAGCGAGATCCGCGCCTTCGACGTCGCGGCGGGCAACGGGGAGGCGGTCGTCGATCTCTCGGCCAAGCTGATCGCGGAGGGCACCGGCCGGGTCACCGCGGCCCGGGTCTTCACGGCGCGCGTGCCGATCAAGGCGGTGAGTGCCGGCAACGGGGCGGCGGCGCTCGACGCGGCCCTGGGGACCGTGTTGGCCGACCTGGTGCGCTGGGTGAATACCGGACGCTGAGCCCCGAGGGCCTCAGCCCCCTACTCCATCACCGCGGCCTTCATGATCACCACCATCGTGGCGCGGCCCGGCAACTCGCCGACGCAGCGCACGATGTGCGGCCGGTCGCAGCGGTAGCGCAGGGTCTCACCGGCCCGCGCGGTCTGGACGACGCCCGCGACCTCGACCTCGAACACGCCCTCGCGGACCGAGAGCGACTCGACGGAGCCGCGCTGGTGCGGATCGGAATCGAGCACGCCGCCGGGATCCGCCGAGACGTCGTACCATTGCAGCCACTCGATCGTCTTGACCCAGCCGATGATGGCGAGCCGCACCCGCCCGTCCTCCGAGACGAGGATCGGGGTGTCCGCGCGCGAGGCCTTCTCGATGAAGGGCTCCTCGTCGTTGGTGGCGAGAACCCGCTCGATCGAGACGTCGAGGGCTTGGCTCAGGCGCCAGATCGTCGCGAGCGTCGGGTTGGTCTCGTTGCGCTCGATCTGGCTGATGATCGACTTGGCCACGCCCGACTGCTCGGCAAGTTCCGAGAGTGAGAGATTGTAGGCCTTTCGCAGCCGCTGGATCGTCTTGCCGAGCTGCCCCGACAGGACCTGCGCGCCGGTGAGCAGGTCCCGGGCGCGACCGCGTTCGATCCGTTCCGCCTGATCCTGCATCACCGTCGACTGCCTGAATTCGTTCCGTTCTTCGAACGAACGTACGATAGTCCAAACGTGCCCTCGGCGTCCAGGCAAGGGGTCGTCGCGATCGTCCCGATCACTGCCACTGCGCGAAGAAGTGGTGGACCGGTCCGTGCCCGCGGCCGATGGCCAGCCGATTGGCGGCCGCGATCGCGCCGCTCACGTATGTCTTCGCTGCCTCGACCGCGTCCGGCAGGTCGAGACCGCGCGCGAGGCCCGC
>NZ_BPQM01000088.1 GCF_022179245.1 Methylobacterium gregans | reverse complement strand
TTCGCACGACCGCCTTCGCGGCAGGCGGGTCGGTCCGCCCCCGGCCTACATCCGTCCTTAACTGCGTTTCGCCATCCTGCCGCTTCGAGCCGGATCGGGCGTCGGACGGCACGCATCGGCCGCTCGCCGCCCGGATCGGCGCAGGCGGATCGACGGCGCCCTGGGGGGATGATGAGGGACGGTGTCGACGCATCGACGGAGCTGCCTCGGGACCGCCTCGCCAGAGCCGCCCGGGAACTGGCCGGCCTGCGCGCGGCCCCGGGGCGGGAGGCGCTGCCCATCGGCATCGTCGTTCCGGTCTACAACGACTGGGAGGCCTTCCGGCACCTCGTCCAGGCGATCGAGGCCGTCTGCGAGGCGCAGAACCTGACGGCCGAGGTCATCGTGGTGGATGACGGCTCCTGGCAGAGCGGGGACGAGACGCTGCGCACCATCGGCGATACGGCGCCGCGCATCCACCTCCGCTGCGCGACCCTGGTCACCAATCTGGGGCACCAGCGCGCCATCGCGGTCGGCCTCACCGTCGCGCACGCGCACGCGGCCTCCTACCGCGCCGTGATCGTGATGGACGGGGACGGCGAGGATCGTCCGGAACACATCCCCTACCTTCTGGAGACCAGCGCGGCGCATCCGGACGCGATCGTCTGCGTGCGCCGCGGCCGCCGCTTCGAGGGCGCGCGCTTCGCCCTCGGCTACGGCTTGTTCAAGGCCTTCTTCCTGCTCGGCACCGGCAAGACGATCGATTTCGGGCATTACTGCGTGATCCCGCCGCGGGCGCTCGCCCGCCTCGTTCACAGCCCGGCGCTGTGGAGCCATTTCGCCGCGACGCTGCTGCGATCCGGCCTACCTCTGCACCGGGTGCGCCTGGACCGGGGCAGGCGCTATGCAGGCCGCTCCAGCATGAACCTGACCGGCCTGATCCGGCACGGGCTCAACGCGATCGCGGTCTTCGAAGACGTCTGCCTCGTTCGGCTCCTGATCGCCCTCGGCCTCTTCTCCGGCGGCCTCGTCGCCGCGCTGATCGCCGTGGTCGCGATCCGTTTCTGCACGGACATGGCCGTGCCGGGCTGGGCCACGAGCGCGGCCGGGCTGCTCCTCGTCGCGCTGCTCCAGGCGGCTCTCCTCGCGCTCGCCTCCGCGGCCGCGCACCTCAACCGCCGCTCCCTGTCCGAGGTGGTGCCGGCCCGGGAGGCGGAGCGCTTCCTGGTTCCCCGCGCGGATCCCGCGCAGAGGATGTCCCACCCCGTCCGCCAGGCGGCTCCGGAAGAGGCGGCACCGGACGAGGCGCCGTCGCAAGCGGCCACAAGGGAAGAAGCCAGATGGAAAGCGGCCTCCTGACCGCGGACGGCTACGTCGGCACCGAGCTCGACCTCTTCGCGGCGGCCCGATCCTGGAAGGCTTACTGGTCGGGCGCGATCGCACCGTTCCTGCGCGGCCGGGTGCTCGATGTCGGGGCCGGGCTCGGCGCGACCGCGGAGGTCCTGGCCTGTCGGCCAGGCGTCACGCACTGGACCTGCCTCGAGCCGGACCGCCGCTTCGCCGCCGCCATCGGCGCGAAGGTGGCGGACGGGACGCTGCCGGCGCATGTCCGCGCGTGCCACGGCACGCTCGCATCCTGCGGCGCGGCGGAGGCTTACGACGCGATCCTGTACATCGACGTCCTCGAACACATCCGAGAGGACCGGGAGGAGCTCGCCCGCGCGACGGCGGCCCTCGCGCCCGGCGGCGCCCTCGTGGTGCTCGCACCCGCCCACCCCCGCCTCTACTCCCCCTTCGACGCGGCGATCGGGCACGAGCGGCGCTACACGCGCGCCAGCCTTCGGGCGGTCGCGCCCGAAGGCCTCAGGCTCGTGCGGCTGCGCTACCTCGACAGCGTCGGCCTGGCCGCCTCGCTCGCCAACGCCGCGCTCCTGCGTCAGGCGATGCCGACGTCCGGGCAGATCGCCGTCTGGGACCGGCTGATGGTGCCGCTCTCGCGCCGCCTCGATCCGCTCCTCGGCTACCGGGCGGGCAAGTCGGTCCTGGGGGTGTGGTCACGATGACGGCCGGGAGCGGGCCGCTCGCCGGACGGACGGCGCTCTCGGGCCGGGCAATCTCGGGCCGGGCAATCTCGGGCCGGGCGGTCTCCGGGAGCCGCCGGTCCCGTGCCGGCGCCGAGATCGGCCATGCGGTCCTGGCCGCCTGCCTTGCCGCCGCGACCGCGGCGATCCCCCTCCTGCACGAGCCGGGCTTCTATTTCAGGGACGATGCCCAAGCCTACTTCCTGCCCGGCTTTCTGGAGATCGCCCGGCTGATCCGATCGGGGGAGTGGCCGTTCCTCACGCCGCGCCTGTTCCAGGGCGGCGCGTTCCTTGCCGAGTACCAGTACGGCGTGTTCAACCCGGTCTGCCTCGCGCTCTACCTCGTGCTCGACGGCTTCGAGCGCCTCGACCGGGCGGCGGCCTTCTACGCCGTCTTCCATATCGGGCTCCTCGGCGCGGGCACCTACGCGCTCGGGCGCAGCATCGGCACCGGCCGGCCCTTCGCCGTGCTCGGCGGCCTCGCGGGAGCGACCTGTTTCGGCATCGTCGACTGGGGTGCGGTGAGCTGGGTGCCGGGCCTCGTCAGCGCGGCCTGGCTCACCTGGGCGGCCGCCTTCCTGATGTGGGCCGGGCGGGACGGCCGCTTCGTCCCGCCCGCGGCCCTGGCGGTCTTCCTCGTGGTGGCGAGCGGCTGGCCCTTCGCGGACGCCGCCCTGCTGGCGGGGGTGGGGGCGTGCTTGGTCGCAGGGGCGTATCCCGGGGGGACCACCGGGGCGGATCGGCGTGCCGGCATCCGGGTCTTGCTGGCGACGGGGCTCGGATTCGCGCTCGCAGCGCCCGCCTGGATGCCGCTCGCGGCCGCCATCGGCAGCACCGCGCGGCTGGCGGCCTCGTTCGACCCCCACCAGTGGCAGACGCCGCTCCCGACGCTCGTGGCGATCGGGGTGCCCCTCTTCCCGCAGGCCTGGACGACCTTCGACGGCCTCTCGCTCATCGCCTCGCCGCCGATGCACTACGTGGGCTGGTGGATCCCGGTCGCCCTGCTGCACGGCGCGTGGTCGCGATTGCGGACGCCCGGGGGCGCCGGCGCCGCCCTCCTCCTCGCCGCGACCCTCGTCCTCGGCCTCCTGGCCGCCGCGCCGGGCGTGTCCCAGCTGCGCTGGCCCTTCCGCTTCCTGCCCTACTTCCAGATCGGCAGCGCGGTCCTGGGCGCGTGGTTCCTCAGCCAGCCGGGGCACGGCTGGTCCGCCCGCTCTGCGCTGGCGCTGATCCTCGGCGCGGGCGTCCTGGCGGGCCTCCCGCTCAGTCCCGCGATCGGCCTGAATCTCGCCCTCCTCCTGCCGGTCGCCCTGATCGTGCTGATCATCCTCCGCGGCGGGGGACCGCGGACCCGGATGGGGCTGATCGCCCTCGGGGCGAGCCACATCGCCCTGTTCGCGGCGCTGACCAGTCTCTTTCCGGAGAACAGCGCGCTGCCGGACTGGCGGCCGCCGATGGAGCGGACGGCCTATCGCGCCGAGCCCCGTCTGCAACAGGGCGACGCGGCGCTGCTCCTGTTCGAGCGCGCCCTGTTCAGGGGGGCGAGGATCGGCGATGCCACGCCCGCGCTGTACCTCGCCTTCCCCCAGGGCAATGCCGTGCTCCACACCGGCGACGCCGCGATCGCCGGCTATTCGCCGATGCGCGGCAAGGGCTTCGGGGCCCTCTGCCTGGACTATATCGGGGGGTCCTGCCCCGACGCGGCCGAGCGCTGGACGCGCCCGGATCCCGTGACCGGCGCGAACAGCCTCGATCTCGCCCGCGTGACCCGCGTGACCGCGCAGGCGGGGCCGCGGGCCGAGGCGTTCGCGGTCGCGGCCGGCGCCGGCTGGACCCATCGATCCGTCGCGGGTGGGACCCTGTTCGAGCGGCCGTCACCGGGCCTGCCCGGTACCCTGTCGCGCCTGCCGGACGGCGCGGAGATCATCTCGGCCGCGGAGGGTGCCCGGGAGGCTCGCTACGGGCTGGCCGGCGCGGGCGGCCGTCTCGTATGGGCGCGGGCCTGGTATCCGGGCTACCAGGCCACGTGGAACGGGCAGCCGCTCACCGTCGAGATCGTCAACGATATCCTGCCGTGCGTCGTGGTCCCGGCCGGGACCGGCGAGCTGGTGCTGCGCTATCGGCCGCGGGGCCTGGGCCTCGGACTCGCCCTGGCCGCGCTCGCCCTCGTGGCGCTCGCGGCCTGGACGCTCGGGACGCAGCGGACGAGCCGTCGGACGCCGCGGCGGCTGCTGCGGCGGCCGACGGCGGCCGCTACCTGATCTGCACGCTGTCGACGATCTGGCGGAACTTCGCCAGCGTGCCGTCGCGCTGGTCCTCGCGCACGATGCCGACGGCGCGCAGGTAGCCGTCCGGAGCGAAACGGATGGTCTGCGCCACCACGATGGGCTTGCTCGACGGCACGTCCACGGCGCGGGCCACGATCTCGTGCCAGTCGACACCATTGCGGCGGTAGCTCTGCGCGCGCTCGATCACGAAGTCCTTCATGGTCTGGTTCGCGTAGAGCGCGCTGCGGGCGAAGCCGTCGCGCTGCTCGGCGGCCGGTGGCTGCTGCACCGCCTGGGCGAGCACCAGGATCGGCTGCTCCACGCTGAGCGTCTGGTCCTTCGGCCCCTCGGTCATCAGCACGGAGTTTCCGGCCAGCACCCGCACCGGACGGAAGCCCGCCGGATCGGCGATGCGGAAGGGCAGCGCGTCCACCTGCTGGGCGAGGCTCAGGGGCGGGCGGATCGTCACGTTCGTGATCAGCGCCCTGAGGCTCGCCTCGGTCTCGGTGTCGGGCAGCGCCTGGGCGACGATCATGCCCGTCACGCTCGGATCGCCCACGAGGAGCAGGAGCTTGCGGACCGTGGGGCCCTCCGTGCCCGGGGCGCTCGGCTGCTCGCCCGTGAACAGCATGGCCTCCGCCTCGCCGATCTTCATCGGCTCGCGCTTCTCCACGGCAAAGCCCTGCGCGAGCAGGTTCGCGTCGGTGAAGTTGGTGACGAGCTCCGCGAAGGCGTTCGGGGGCAGCTCCACCACCGAGAGCGTGGCGCCGCCCTCGCGCCGCTCGAATCCGGCGAAGCGGCGCGAGGGCACCATGTCGGCGGGCGGCTGGAAGCCGAAGCGGGAGCCCGCCGGGAAGACGGCCTCGGCCGCGTGGGCCGGGAGCGGGGTTCCCAACGGGACCGACAGCGCCAGAACGAGCCCGACGACGCCCAGACCCTGCGTGATGTGCCGCAACCGCATCGGAACCTGACTCTTCGGATCGGGCCTCGCCGAACGGGCCCCTTCTCGGGACAGTGGGTCGGTCCACGCCCGGCCGCTGTCAAGCCGCGGTCCCCGGCCTGCGACCAATGCACCGCCGATAAAGCCGCGGCCTCGCGGCGCGGCCGCCTGAACGCGCGCGGTACCGCACGAGTATGCCTCGGGTATCCCGTCGGTAAATCAGCGGGTCGAGGCCGAGGGACTCACCCGCCGGGCGGTGAGATTGAGGCGCCAGCCGGGCGGGATACCCGGCAGGGGGATCTCGCCCGGATCGAGCAGGTCGCCCGCCGCGAGGATGCGGTCGATCCCATGGAAGATCAGCCGCGAGGCCCCCCCGATCACCAGGGCATCGCCCGGCTGCAGCCGCACCGAGCGGGTCGGGTCGGTCCGCCTCAGGCCACCGTAGCGGAACAGGGCGGGCGCGCCGAGCGACAGGGAGAGCACGGGCGCGGCGAGATCCTGCTCGTCCCGATCCTGGTGCAAACCCATCCGGGCCTCGGGACCGTAGAGGTTGATCAGACAGGCTTCGGGCGGAGCCGCGTAGCCGGCTAACTCCATCCAGGCCCGGAGCACCGTCGGCGGCAGCGACGGCCAGGGCTCCCCCGTCACGGGGTGCTGCGGCTGGTAGCGGTAGCCGGCGCGGTCCGAGACCCATCCGAGCGGCCCGGCATTGGTCATCCGCACCGAGAAGGGCTTGTCGGTGCGCGGCATCCGGGGCGTGTAGGCCGGCGCGGCGGCGAGCACCGCGGCGACTTCCGCCCCGAGCGCCGCGCGCGCCGCGGCATCGAGCCAGCCGGGGTGGTGGATCAGCCCCGGCGCCAGTTCGATCCCGCTGCCCCGATGCGTGCTCAGACGTCGATGTCCCGTTCCAGCACCGACTTCGCGGCCACCGTGGTGTCGCTGGCCAGCCGGTAGACCAGCGGCACGCCGGTCGCGATCTCGAGCCCGGCGATGGTCTGCGTCGTCATATGGTCGAGCACCATCACGAGGGCGCGCAGCGAGTTGCCGTGCGCGGCCACCAGCACCCGGTCGCCCGCCATCACGCGGGGCAGGATGCGCTCGATGTAGAAGGGCAGCACGCGGGCGGCCGTGTCCTTTAGGCTCTCGCCGCCGGGGGGCGGCACATCGTAGGAGCGGCGCCAGAGATGGACCTGCTCGGCGCCCCAGCGCTCGCGGGCATCGTCCTTGTTGAGGCCCGACAACTCGCCGTAATCGCGCTCGTTGAGCGCCTGCGAGCGGATCACCTCGATGTCGGTGCTGCCCATCTCCTCCAGCATCAGCGCGCAGGTGCGCTGCGCCCGGCCGAGGTCGGAGGTGAAGGCGACGTCGAAGCCGTAGCCCTCGCTCTTCAGCCAGCGCCCGGCCTTGCGGGCCTCCTCGACGCCGAGCGCGGTGAGGTCCGGGTTGCGCCAGCCCGTGAACAGGTTCTTGAGGTTCCACTCGCTCTGGCCGTGCCGAGCGAGGACGAGCAGGCG
>NZ_BPQM01000087.1 GCF_022179245.1 Methylobacterium gregans | reverse complement strand
TGGACGAGGCCGAGATGGCGCTCGGGCAGGACGAGGCCCGCGTCGCGAGCGAGCGCGCCGAGCACCGGGATCCCGACCCGCTCCAGCCCGGCCTCCACGAGGCGGCGGTGGCGCGGGCTCGCCACCTTGTTCAGCACCACACCGCTGATGCGGATGTTTGGGTCGTAGGCCGAGCAGCCGAGCGCCACCGCCGCGGCGGATTGCGCCGCGCCCGAGACGTCGAGCACGAGCAGGACCGGCCAGCCGTACCGCGCCGCGATGTCGGCGTTCGCCCCCGTCCGGGTCGGTGCGGCCCGCACCCCGTCGAACAGGCCCATCGAGCCCTCCGCCACCACGAGGTCGGCGCCCGCGGCCGCGTGGCCCGCCACCGCGTCGAGGAGCGCGGGGCTCATGGCGAAACTGTCGAGGTTGAAGCTCGGATGCCCGGTCGCTGCCCGGTGGAAGGCCGGGTCGATATAGTCCGGCCCGCATTTGGCGCCGCGGACCTGCAGGCCGCGCCGGGCGAGCGCCCGCATCAGCGCCAGCGCAACGGTGGTCTTGCCGGAGCTGGAGCGCGGCGCGGCGACGAGGAGGCCGGGAACGCCCGTCAGAACGCTCATCGCGCGCCCTCGGCCGCGACCGCGCCGCCCGGCCTGAAGCGGCGGTCGTAATCGGGGGCGTAGAGGGCGCTCTCGCGGAACTCGCGCGGGTCGATGGCGGGGCCGATGAGGATCAGCGCCTGCCGCTCCAGCCCGGCCTCGGCCGCCTGGCCCGCGATGGTGGCGAGTGTGCCGGTGAGCACCCGCTCGTCCGGCCAGGAGGCGCGGTAGACGATCGCGGCCGGGCAGTCGGCCCCGTAGAACGGCGTCACCTCGGCAACGAGCTTCTCCACCACGTGGATCGACAGGTGGAGGGCGAGCGTCGCGCCGGTCGCCGCGAAGGCGGCGAGCCGCTCGCGCTCGGGCATCGCGCTGGCGCGGCCCGAGGAGCGGGTCAGCACCACCGACTGGGCGAGGCCCGGCACGGTGAGCTCGCGCCGCAGCGCCGCGGCGGCGGCAGAGAAGGCCGGCACGCCCGGCGTCACCGTGTAGGGGATGCCGAGCCGGTCGAGCCGGCGCATCTGCTCGGCCAGCGCGCTCCAGATCGCGAGGTCGCCCGAGTGCAGCCGCGCGACGTCCTGGCCGCGGGCCTCAGCGGCCTCGATCTCGGCCACGATCGCGTCGAGGTCGAGGGGGGCGGTGTCGACGATGCGGGCGCCCGGCGGGCACCAGCCCAGGATCTCGGGCGCGACCAGCGAGCCCGCGTAGAGGCAGACCGGGCAGGCGGCGATGCGGTCGCGGCCCCGCACGGTGATCAGGTCGGCCGCGCCCGGCCCGGCGCCGATGAAGTGGACGGTCATGCGGTCTCTTACAGGCGCGCCGTGGATCCCGCCACGGCGAGCGCGCAGGTGGCGCCGGGACTGGCGATGCGGGGGAGGGCGAGCGTGGCATCCGGTCCCGCCGCCGCCAGCGCCGCGGCTTCGGCGAGCGAGCCGACGCCACGCAGGGCCGCGACACGCTCCGAGCGGGTGAGCACGCGCGCATCCGCCGCCGCCAGGAGCTCGGGATCAATCCCGAGCGGTACGAGGCCGAAGCCTGCGGCGGCGCCGCGGAGGGCGGGAGCGTCGGCGCGGTCGGCGGCCGTGGCGATGCCGGCGAGCGCACCCGGCTCCAGCCCGGCCTTGGTCAACGCCCGGCGAACCAGCCCGGCGATCTCGTCGGCGCCCGTGCCGCTCCGGAACCCCACGCCCGCGATCACGGACACGTCCAGATCCACTGGGTCACCGGCATGGCGGCGCGCCAGCCGTGCATCCCGCCGACCGGATCAGCCCGCGAGACCGCGAGGCGGCGCAGCGCCCCACCGCGCGCGCGGAACGCCGCCAGCAGGGCCGCCTCGCCCTCCAGCGTGACCGCGTTGGCGACGCAGCGCCCGCCCGGCCGCAAAGCCGCGCAGGCGGCCGCGATCACGCCCGGATCGGAGACGCCGCCGCCGATGAAGACCGCATCCGGCGGGGGCAGGACCAGCAGCGCGTCCGGGGCCGCCCCCTCGACCACGTCGAGCCCCGGCACGCCAAGGCTCGTGGCGTTGCGCCGGATGCGCGCGGCGCGCTCGGTCCGCGCCTCGACGGCCACCGCCCGCATCGCCGGATGGCGCAGCATCCACTCGATCGCGACGGATCCGGCGCCCCCGCCGACGTCCCAGAGCAGGGCGCCCCGGTGGGGAGCGAGCGCCGCGAGGGTGACGGCGCGGATCTCGGATTTCGTCAGCTGGCCGTCGTTCGCGAAGAGCGCGTCGGGCAGGCCGGGGCTGAGCGCGAGGACCCGCGCGCCGGGATCGGCCTCGACCGCCACCGCCAGGGTGTTGAGCGGGTCGATCTCCGGGAGGTCGAACCCCGCCGCCGGAGCGCTGCGCACCCGCTCGCGCGGGCCGCCCATCGCCTCCAGCACGGTGAGCCGCGAGCGGCCGAACCCGCGCTCGGTGAGCAGCGCGGCGACACGACCCGGCGTACTGCCGTCCCAGGACAGGACGAGGAGCCGCGCGCCGGGCTGCAGGTGGGGCAGGATCAGCGGCAGCGCCCGGCCGTGCAGCGTCAGGCAGGCGCAGTCCGGCAGCGACCAGCCGAGCCGGGCGCAGGCGAGGCTGAAGGCCGAGGGCTGCGGGTAGGCGCGGAATTCCTCCGGCGGCACCAGACGGGCGATCTCGGCGCCGATGCCGTAGTGAAACGGGTCGCCGGTCGCCAGGATGCAGGTCGGGCGCCCGCGCCGGGCGAGGATGTCCGGATAGGCCGCGTCGATCGGGCTCGGCCAGGCGCGGGCCTCCGCCCGGAGCGGGGCGGCGAGCGCGAGGTGTCGCCGCCCGCCCCAGACCACCTCGGCGGCGTCGAGCGCGGCGGCGGCGGCGGGGCTGAGCCCCGCGCGGCCGTCCTCGCCGATGCCGACGATGGCGAGCCAGGGGCTCGACGGCGCCTCAGGCGCGGGCGAGAAGGCTTCCATGCGCATCCTCATCCTGGGCGGCACGGGCGAGGCGAGCGCGCTCGCCCGGGCGCTTGCCCCCCGCAGCGACCTCGCCTGCACGCTCTCGCTCGCCGGCCGCACCGCCGACCCGAAGCCCCTGCCGCTGCCGACGCGAATCGGCGGCTTCGGCGGGCCGGAGGGTCTGGCGGCCTATCTGCGGGACGAGCGGGTCGAGCGGCTGATCGATGCCACGCACCCGTTCGCGGCCCGGATCAGCCGCAACGCGGCCCTCGCGGCCGAGGCCGCCGGTGTGCCGCTCCTCGCCGTGCGGCGTCCGGCCTGGGCGCGGCAGCCCGGAGACGATTGGCGCGCGGTCGCGAGCGTGCCGGAGGCTGCCGACGCCATCGGCGCGGCGCCCCGCACGGTGTTCGTGACGGTCGGCCGCAACGAGGCCGGCGCCTTCGCCCGCGCGCCGCAGCACGCCTACCTGGTCCGCACGATCGAGCCGCTCGACGGGGCGCTGCCGGTGCCGCGCCTCACGGAGATCCGCGCTCGCGGGCCCTTCGGTGCGGCGGCAGAAGCGGATTTCATGCGGGGGCAGGGGGTGGAGGTACTGGTGAGCAAGAACGCGGGCGGTCCCGCGACCTACGGCAAGATCGAGGCGGCCCGCGCGCTCGGGCTGCCGGTGATCATGGTGCGCCGGCCCGAGAAGCCTGCGGTGGCCTGCGTGGACGACGCGGCCGGCGCGCTGCGCTGGCTGGCGGGTTGAGCGCGCCGCTCTTCCTCCCCCCTCCGCGGGGGAGGGTACCCTGCGAAGCAGGGCGGGGCGGGACGAAGTCCCGCAAGAGGGGACCCCAGCCTCAGGCAGAGACTCGGCCTGCATGATGGGGGGAGCCTCTTCCGTTCGCTGGGTCCCCCTCACCCGACCCCTGCTGACGCAGGGGCTACCCTCCCCCGCAGAGGGGGGAGGGAGATCGCGTCGCATCCTCATCGCGCCGCGACGCTGCGCGGCGTGTAGACGAAGGGCAGCCCCTCCGCCCGCGGGATCAGCCGCGTCGCCGAGGCGCCGATGATCACCAGCGTCGCCATGTCGGCCGGCGCCTCGCGGGCCTCGGCCAAGGTCATCACCCGCAGGGCCTCGTCGGGCCGGGTCACCGCGCGGGCGAACACCACCGGCGTGTCGGCGGCCCGGATCTCCGCGGCGATCTCCAGCGCCGCGCCGAGCTGCCAGGGTCTGGCAC
Source organism: Methylobacterium gregans (assembly GCF_022179245.1). Lineage (GTDB taxonomy): Bacteria > Pseudomonadota > Alphaproteobacteria > Rhizobiales > Beijerinckiaceae > Methylobacterium > Methylobacterium gregans. The sequence continues at coordinate 3,292 of NZ_BPQM01000087.1, read as the reverse complement.
GCGAGATCGGGTTGTAGAGCGCCACCACGAGGTCGGCGCGCAGCACCATCTCCAGCCGCGCGGTGATGACGTCCCAGGGCTTCAGGTTGTCGGAGAGCGAAAGCGCGCAGAAATCGCCGCCGAGCGGGGCGCCGAGGCGGGCGGCGGCCGCCAGCATCGCGGTGATGCCGGGCTCGACCGTGATTGCGAGGTCGCGCCAGGCCGGGTCGCCCTGCTCGAGCGCCTCGAACACGGCCGCCGCCATGGCGAAGACGCCGGGATCGCCGCCCGAGACCACGGCGACGCGGCGCCCCGAGGCGGCGAGTTCGAGCGCGTGGCGGGCGCGGTCCACCTCGACGCGGTTGTCGCTGGCGTGTCGCACGAGGCCCGGCCGCTCGGGCACGCGCGCCACGTAGGGGATGTAGCCGATCAGGTCCTCGGCCCGGTCGAGGGCGCGGCGGGCCGATTCGGTCAGCAGCGACGGGTCGCCCGGACCGAGGCCGATGACGGCGAGGCTGCCGCTCACGGGCGCCGGCCCTCGCCGGGCACCAGCACCATCGAGAAGTAGGGCGCGTCGTCGTCGGCCTTCTCGGCGAGCGGCACCACGCGCTCGCCCGCCATGGTGCCGCGCTCGACATAGACCGCGCGGGCGAGCAGGCCCGCCGCGGCGAGCGCCGCCCGCACCTTCGGCAGGTGGCGGCCGAGCTTCATCACCACGGCCGCGTCCGTGCCGCGCAGGCGCTCGGCCAGCACCTCCGCCGAGAGGGTGGCGGGCAGGACGGTGAGCACGTCGTCGCCCCAGGTGATCGGCGTGCCGGCCCGCGTCCAGCAGCCCGACATGCCGGTGACGCCGGGCACCACCTCGACCGGGAAGCGGTCCTTCAGGCGGCGCCAGAGATGCATGAACGAGCCGTAGAAGAAGGGATCGCCCTCCGACAGGATCGCCACGTCGCGGCCGGCACCCAGATGGTCGGCGAGCTGGGCGGCCGCGTCGTCGTAGAACCCGGCGAGCGCCGACACGTAGTCCGGGTGCTCGGGATGCAATTCGGTCGTGTAGGGGTAGGCGAGCGGCATCTCCCGGGCGGGGTCGCGCACCACCGCGTCCGCGATGGTCCGGGCGTTGCCGCGCTTCCCCCGCTTGCAGAAATGGACGAGCACCGGCGCCCGCTCCAGCACCCGCAGGGCCCGCAGGGTGAGGTACTCCGGGTCGCCCGGCCCCATGCCGACGCCGTAGAGCGTGCCGGTGGCGACGGAAGCGGGCGCGTCGGCGCGCTCCAGGATCGCCGGATCGATGCCGCCGGACTCCATCACTCGACCTCGCAGGCCAGCGCGTTGACGGCCGCCGCCGTCATGGCGCTGCCGCCCCGGCGCCCGTGCACGACGCAGAACGGCACCCGGCCGTCGCGGGCGAGCGCCTCCTTCGACTCCGCCGCGCCGACGAAGCCGACCGGGATGCCGATCACGGCGGCCGGCGCGCCGACGCCCTCGTCGAGCAGTTCGAGCAGGCGGAACAGGGCGGTCGGGGCGTTGCCGACCGCGACCACGCTGCCCGGCAGGTGCTCGCGCCACAGCTCCATCGCGGCGGCCGAGCGTGTGTTGCCCATCTGGGCGGCGAGGCCGGGCACGCGCGGGTCGCCGAGGGTGCAGATCACGGCATTGTTCGCCGGCAGGCGCGAGCGGGTGACGCCGTCGGCCACCATGCGGACGTCGCAGAGGATCGGCGCGCCGGCCTTGAGCGCGGCCTCGCCGGCGGCTGCGAAACCATCCGACATCTCCACGTCGCGGGGCAGGTCGGTCATGCCGCAGGCGTGGATCATCCGCACGACGACCCGCTCGGCCGTGCCCGACCAGCGGGCGAGATCCGACTCGGCACGGATCATCGCGAAGGATCGGGCGTAGATCGCGCTCCCGTCGCGCAGGTAGTCGAGGCGCGCGCTCATGGTTTGGTCCTGAACAGGTCTTCGAGGTTGGCCGTTTGCGCCCCTCTTACGCGGTCCAGAGCCGCCTCGATAGTCAGCCATTCGGCGGGCGCGTCGCCGGGCGCGCCGTTCGGCACGACGCCGTAGCGGCCGCCGCTCCCGACCAGGGTGAGATCGCGGCGGCGCGGCTCGGCGCAGCCCTTTGCGCAGCCCGAGACGTGGGCGGTCAGCCCCCGCGCCGCGAAGGGCCGGAACGCCTCGGCGAGGCGGGCGGCGTCCGCGTGGGTCGGCGTCGAGCCGGAGGCGCAGGCCGGGGCGCCGGGGCAGGCGGCGACTGCCCGGCGCGGATCGTCCGGAGCGGTGATGAAGTCGGCGGCCAGCCGGGCCAGCGCCCCGGCCGCCCGGAGCGGATCGACGGCCAGGACCACGCCGCGGCTCGGGCTGAGGCGGATGTCCGGGGCGCCGGCCTCCTCCGCGACGGCGGCGAGGCGCAGGAGCGCGTCGGCGGTGACGCGGCCGAAGGGGGCGTCGACGGCGATCACCCCAGCTTTCCCTCCCCCCTCTGCGGGGGAGGGTGGCCCTCGCGTCGGCGAGGGTCGGTCGGGACGAAGTCCCGCAGAGAGAGGAGCCCGGCGTCCGGAAGAGGCGAGGCCTTCATGCAGGGCTGAGCCCGATCTTGCGCCGTCGCTCCCCTCTTGCGGGACTTCGTCCCGGCCCCCCCTGCTTCGCAGGGTACCCTCCCCCGCAGAGGGGGGAGGGAGGGCGGCGCGCTCGGCGTCCGACAGATCCCGCACCCGCCGCGCGCCCGTCATGGCAAAAGCCGCCAGCAGGGCCGCGACCACCTCCGGCACCTCCCCCTCCAGCCAGACGCCGAGCGGGCACGGCGCCGCGCCCGTGGCGAGGGCGATCTCCGTGAGGCCTGTCGCCACCGCCCGCACATGGATGTCGGCCTCCGCGTCCGGCAGGGTGCAGCGCCCGCCGGCCTCGACGACGACGAGCGTCTTGGCCGGCAGCGGCGCGACCGAGTGGCCCAGCGCCTCGATCCGCGCGGCGAGCGCCAGCCCGTCGATCAGCGCCTCCGGGTCGAGGCCGCAGAGGGGGCTCGTCAGGGTGAGCCGCTGCGGCCCGCCGTCGTGGCGCCGGTCGCCGAGCCCCGCTTGCGTGAGCGCGGCGGCGAGCGGGCCCCGCGTCGCCTCCGTCACGCCGCGGACCTGGAGGTTCGCCCGGGCGGTGATGTCGACATGCCCGTTGCCGTGGAGCCGTGCGGCCTCGGCCACGGCGCACAGCTGCGCCAGCGAGAGGATGCCGAGCGGTGGATGGATGCGGGCCAAGAGCCCGTCGCCGGTCGGCATCGGCCGGTCGAGGCCAGGGCACCAGCCGCGCCGGCTCGGCGC
>NZ_BPQM01000086.1 GCF_022179245.1 Methylobacterium gregans | reverse complement strand
CGGTGGCGCCGGGCAGCGGGCGCTCGACGAGCCGGGCCTGCAGGTTGACGAGCTTGCCCTCGGCCCGCCGCCGGTCCAGCCGCCCCTCCGAGACCGTGGCCAGACCCGCCGAGTCGTAGCCGCGGTACTCAAGCCGACGCAGGGCCTCGACCATCTGGTCGGCGACCGCGTCGCGCCCGACGATACCCACGATGCCGCACATGATGCGCGCCCTCAAAAACACGTTGCCGCCGCGCGCGAGGCGCGGCCTGATCCGGATCGGGACCGCCGGACCTGAAGGCCCGGTATCCGCTGCACGGCCGTGCTTGTACCGGATCGGGATAGCTTGGGGCCAGCCCCGCCCGCGCGACGCCCTCCCTCCACCGCTGAGGGGGAGGGAAAGTGACCCGCGACCGCCGTACTCATGACTTAAGCAAGAGCTTGAATGACTTCAGGCAGGGCGTTGGCAGATCTACGGTTTCTGCCCCGCATTCTTCGCTGCCAGCAGTGCCGCGCGCTTCGCCTCGGCCCAGCCCGTCTTCGTCGCCTGCCGGCCGCGGGCGACGGCGAGCGCGCCGTCGGGCACGTCATCGGTGATCACGGAGCCGGACGCCACGTAGGCGCCCGCCCCCACCGTGACGGGGGCGACGAGCGCCGAGTTCGAGCCGATGAAGGCGCCCGCGCCGATCGTGGTGCGGTGCTTGGAGACGCCGTCGTAGTTGCAGGTGATGGTGCCGGCGCCGATGTTGGCGCGCGCGCCGATCGCGGCGTCGCCCAGATAGGTGAGGTGGGCGGCCTTGGCGCCGGGGCCGAGGCGGGCGTTCTTCAGCTCCACGAAATTGCCGATCGCGGATCCTTCCTCGAGCACCGCCCCGCCGCGCAGGCGCACGAAGGGCCCGATGCTGACGGAGGCCTCCAGCCGCACGTCCTTCAGGTGCGCGAAGGCGTGGACCACACACCCGTCCGCAACGCTGACGCCCGTGTCGAACACGACATGAGGCTCCACCACAACGTCCCGGCCCAACACAGTGTCGTAGCTCAGGAAAACGGTTTCGGGCGCGATCAGGGTCGCGCCGCCCAGCATCGCCGCGCGGCGCAGACGCGCCTGGATCACCGCCTCGGCCTCGCTGAGTTGCACCCGGTCGTTGACGCCCTGCGCCTCTGCCTCCGCCACCGGCACCATCGCGACGTCGAGCCCGTCGGCCACCGCCAGCGCCACCGCGTCCGGCAGGTAGTACTCGCCCGCCGCGTTGTCGTTGCGGATGCGCGTGAGGAGGCCGAGCGCGTGCTCCCCCGCGAGCGCCATCAGACCGGCATTGCACAGGCGCACCGCCCGCTCGGCCTCGCTCGCGTCCTTCTGCTCGCGGATCGCGATCACCCGGCCGTCCGGCCGCCCGCTCTCGGTGAGCACCCGGCCGTAGCCGGTCGGATCGTCGCTCTCGAAGGCCAGCACCGCCACGGCCGCGCCCTCGGCCAGCGGCGCGCGCAGCCGCGCGAGGGTGGCGCCGGTGATGAGCGGCGTGTCGCCGAAGGCCACCACCACGTCGTCGCCCGCCTCCAGCGCCGCGCGGGCGGCGAGCACCGCGTGGGCGGTGCCCAGGCGCTCGGCCTGGCCGAAGACCCGGGCGCCCGGTGCCTGCCGCTCGATCTCGGCGGCGACGTCGGCGCGGCCGGGCTCGGCCACCACCGCGATGCGGTCGGCACCGGCCTCCTGCGCGGCGGCCAGCACGTGGCCCAGCATGGATCGTCCGGCGATCCGGTGCAGGACCTTCGGCAGGTCGGAGCGCATCCGCGTGCCCTTGCCGGCCGCCAGCACGATCGCCGTCAGGCTGCGCCGGGTCTGCTCGCTCGCGCTCATCCGCTCGTCCTCAAGGCTCTGTCTGGATCGAGAGACGGATGGCGGCTTCGCGATCCGCACGCAAGGGCGGCGCGCGGGGATAGCCGCCGGAGAGGCGAGGGCTGCGCCGCCTCATCCTTAAGGGCCGGTTCAGCGGGGCGCGTGCTAGTGGGACGCCGAGACCGCCCGTTCCCCTCCAACAAGGCGCCCGATCCTGCCGACCGACCCGCCTCCCCTCGCCCGCCCGACCCGCCGCGCCGTGCTGGCCGCGGGCCTCGCCGCTGAATCCGTGCTCTGGGCGACGCTCGGCGCCGGCCCGGCGCGGGCCGCCGAGCCGCCGCCGCTGCCCGGCCCCGGGGCGCCCTTCGACCGCGAGGCCCTGGTCGCCCATGCCCGGGAGCGGGCGCGCGGTCCCTACATCGCCCCGCGCACCGACGACCTGCCGGCCGCCCTGCGCGAGCTCGGCCGCGACGCCTACGCGGCGATCCGGACCGCGCCCGGCCGCGCGGTCTGGGAGGGCGAGGATCCCGGCTGGACCCTGGAACCCCTGCCCCGGGGCTCGATCTTCGCCCACCCGGTCCAGCTTTTCCTGGTGGAGGGGGGGCAGGTCCGCCCCCTGCCCTACGATCGCTCCCGCTTCCAGGCCGAGGGCCTCGCCCTGCCGGATCTGGCCCCGGAGGCCGGTTATTCGGGCCTGCGCCTGCGCGCGCGGGTCGCGGGCGGCGACCTCGCGGAGATCGGCGTGTTCCAGGGCGCCTCGTTCTTCCGGCTCTGCGCCCCGGGCCAGGGGCTCGGCGTCACCGCCCGCTCCCTGACGCTGCGCCCGGCCGATGCCCGCGGCGAGGAGTTCCCGTTGTTCCGCGCCCTCTACGCCGAGCGGCCGGAGGCCGGTGGGCCGCTGGTGCTGCACGCGCTGGTCGAGTCCGAATCGGCGGTCGCGGCGCTCCGCTTCCGCATCGCCCCGGAGGCGCGCGCGACGCTCTGCGACGTCGAGGCCGCGATCTTCGCGCGCCAACCGCTCGACCATCTCGGTCTCGGCGGCTGCCAGGCGAGCTACCTGTTCGGCCCCCTCGACCGGCGCAACGTGGACGACGCCCGCTCGGCCGTGCACGCCACCGACGGGCTCGCCATCGCCAACGGCTCCGGCGAGGCGATCTGGCGCCCCGTGCACAACCCGGACGCCCTGCAGATCTCCGCCTTCGTGGACGACAACCCCAAGGGGTTCGGCCTGATGCAGCGGGCGCGGGCGTTCCGCGACTACGAGGACGACGTGCAGCACTGGGAGAGCCGCCCCTCCCTCTGGCTGGAGCCGCAGGGCGACTGGGGCCGGGGCAGCGTCGTGCTCCTCGAGATCCCGAGCGACTCGGAGGCCAACGAGAACGTCCTGGCCTACTGGCGCCCGAAGGAGACGCTGGCGAAGGACGGTGAGCTGCGCGTCGCCTACCGTCAGCACTGGGGCTGGGAGCGGCCCGAGCCGCCGCCGCTCGCCCGGGTCACGGGGAGCCGCGGCGGGCGCGGCAGCGCGGGCCCGCGCCGCCTGTTCCTGGTCGATGTCGCCGGGGAGGCGCTGTTCGGCGCGGGCGGGCTCGACCTCGCGCTCTCGGCCGCCCCCGGCACGATCACTCGGCAGCAGCTCCTGCCCGATCCGGCGGCCAAGACCGCCCGCGTCGCCTTCGAGCTCGATCCCGGCAGCGAGCGGGCGAGCGAGCTGCGCCTCGTGCTCAAGCGCGGCGACCGGCCGGTGAGCGAGACCTGGCTCTATCGCTGGACGCCGTAGCGGTGCGCGATCTCCCTCCGCCTCCGTGGGGAAGGGAGCTTTGTGGGGAAGGGGACTTGCGCGCGATCGCCCGGGCCGCCGTCAGGCGGGCACGCGCTGGCGCCCCTCGCCCACCGCGAACAGGGCCGGATTGCCGCCGTCCTGGATGGGGGCGATGGTGACGCCGTCGGGCAGGATCGGGCCCGTCAGGCGCAGGAAGTCGCCCGAGGCCGCGATGTCGAGGTCGGCGGCCTTGGTGCGCGATTCCAGGCGCGCCAGCGTGTTCATGGCCGGGCCCAGGACGGTGTACTCGGCCCGTACCCCGTCGTCGAAGACGCCGACCAGGAGATCGCCCGCGTGCAGCGCGACCGCGACGCGCAAGGGGAAGCGGCCGGCCAGCGCCCGCGCCCGGTTGAGCGCCGCGACGCGTGCCCGGACGGCGCGGGCGCAGGCAAGCGCCCCGCGGGCCTGCTCCTCTGGCGGGCCCACCACGAACTGGGCCAGCACCGCGTCGCCCACATACTTGTCGACCAAGCCGCCGTGCTCGGCGATCAGCCCCTGCGCGAGCGCCCGGAAGGCGAGCAGCGCCTCCACCATGGTCTCGGGCGCGTGCTCGGCGCTCAGCCGCGAGAAGCCCCGGATGTCGAGGATCATCAGGCAGGCGTGGCGCCGCCGCACGGTGCCCAGGCCCCCCTCGCGGGCGAGGTCCTCGGCCACGTCCTCGGGTACGAAGCGGGCGAGCAGGGTGCGCTCGTGCTCCAGCCGCAGGGCCTCGGCCACCGCCCCGCGCAGGCGCGAGATCCCGTCGATCACCACGAGGCTCGCCGCCGTGAAGGTGAGGAGCGCCGGCACCTGCTCGGAGAGGTCGACATGGGGGCCGAGCATGCCGGTCGGGTGCGTGGCCGCCATCAGGAGCGCGATGCCCCAGGCGCTCGCGACGACACCCGCGTAGAGCGCGGTGTGCCAGACGCGCACGCTGAGCGCCGTCTGGAGCAGGAGCAGGAAGGCGGGCAGGCGGCTCACCGCGTCGGCCGCGCCCGCGGAATCGGCGCCCGCCAGCAGGTGCTCGACGATGACGTAGACGGCGAGCCCCGCGTTCAGCAGCGTGCCGGCCCAGGCGTAGGTGTCGGCGCGCCGGCCCCCGCCCCGTTCGGCCAGCGCGAACCAGACGGAACTCCCCGCGTAGAGCGCCAGGACGACCCAGTGGCTGAGCTGGTGCAGCGAGCCGTCATAGGCCTGCGCCGCCATCAGCAGCACGAGCACGATGACGATCCGCAGGGCCAGGAGGCGGCCGCCGTTGGCGGACTGCACCAGCCGCCGGGCGGCGCGGGCGTGCTGCCGCGCGTCGCTCACGGCGCGCTACTCGGCCCGGGTGAGGCGGCGGGCCGCACCGAAGCGGTTGAGGAAGCGCGGCTCTTTCTCCGGCGCGACCCGCACGGCGAGGTGGAGCGTGCCCCCCTCCTCCATGCGCCGGTCGAGCACCTCGGCGTTCTCGTAGAGCCAGTTGAGGGCGGCCCCGTCCTCGGGCGGCAGCACCACCGCGAAGGTCGATCGGGAGCGTGCGATCCGGGCCTCGATCCGGCTGGTGAGCGCGGGGAGCCCCTCCCCGGTCACGGCCGAGACCAGCACGGGCGCCGCGCTGTCGCGGTCGCTGCGCTGAGGCCCGTTGCCCTTCTGGCTGAGGTTCAGCAGGCGGGTTCGCTCGTCCGCATCGAGCAGGTCGGCCTTGTTCCAGACCTCGATGACCCGGTCCTGCGCGTCCTCGATGCCGAGCTCGCGGAGCACCGCGCCGACATCCTCGGCCTGCGCCTCTGTGTCGACGTGGGAGACGTCGCGCACGTGCAGCAGGATGTCGGCCTCGATCACGTCCTCCAGCGTCGCCCGGAAGGCGGCGATCAGCGAGGTCGGCAGGTCGGAGATGAAGCCCACCGTGTCGGAGAGGATCACGGTCTCGCCGTGCGGCAGCTTCGTGGCGCGCGCGGTCGGGTCGAGGGTGGCGAACAGCATGTCCTGCGCCACCACCTGCGCCTTGGTGAGGGCGTTGAACAGCGTCGACTTGCCGGCGTTCGTGTAGCCGACGAGCGCCACGATCGGGTAGGGCACGCGCGCCCGGCTCTGCCGGTGCAGGCCGCGGGTGCGGGTGACCGCGTCGAGGTCGCGCTCGATCCGGGTCATGCGCTCCTGGATCATGCGCCGATCGGCCTCGATCTGGGTCTCGCCGGGGCCGCCCAGGAAGCCGAAGCCGCCGCGCTGGCGCTCCAAGTGGGTCCAGGACCGGACGAGGCGCGAGCGCTGGTAGGCCAAGTGCGCGTGCTCGACCTGCAGGGTGCCTTCCCGCGTCGAGGCGCGGCGTCCGAAGATCTCCAGGATCAGGCCAGTGCGGTCGATGACCTTGGCGCCCCAGGCCTTTTCCAGGTTGCGCTGCTGCACCGGCGAGAGGGCGCAATCCATCACCACGAGGCCGATCTCGCGGGCGCGCACGATGCCGGCGATCTCCTCGACACGACCTTTGCCCAGATAGGTCGAGGGCCGGATGCGCGGCAGCGTCACCGGGATCGCCTCGACCACGTCGAGCTCGATCGCGGCGGCGAGCCCCGTCGCCTCCTCGATCCGGGCCTGAGTCGAGCGGGTCGGGGCGGGAGCCCCGCCGACGGGGCGCGTCAGATAGGGGCCGACCACGAGGGTGTGGGTCGCGGCGGCGATCTCGCCCTCGGGCGCGGCCATCGCCTGCAGCCGGGCCTCGCCGCTCGATATCAGGTCCGTCATTCGGTCTCCGTCGCCCCCCTCGCCCTATCTGGGATGGGCGCCCCCGCTTTGCAGCGGGCCGGGGACGGAAATCGTCGGCGCTCGGCCGGTTCGGAAGGCAAATGCGTTCGGGAGGGGCTCGAGGAGGCATCGCCCGCATCGTGGGGCACCGCCCGATTTCCCGGACGCCCGGAACGAGCGCGGGAGACGATCCGGGGACGAGGATGGCGTTGCCGCGAAGCGGCTCAATCCTGGGCAACGGTGCAGGAATTAGGACGCTTCGCGCCCTGGGGCCGGATCACCCGCCGCTCTCGCTCCGGACGTGCGGGGCAGCGGGGCGGAGATTCCGGAACCGGACCGCTCGCCGCACGCTCCCTCCCCCCGCCGGGGGAGAGGATGCGCGGGCCCCCTCAGGCCTTCTCGGCCGCGGTCTCGTCCGGCTCGAAGAGCTGCACGGGGTGGCCCGGCATGATCGTCGAGATCGCGTGCTTGTAGACGAGCTGCGAGTGCCCGTCGCGCCGCAGCAGGACGCAGAAATTGTCGAACCACGTCACCACGCCCTGCAGCTTCACGCCGTTGACGAGGAAGATGGTCAACGGAATCTTGTTCTTGCGGACGTGGTTGAGGAAGGTGTCCTGAAGGTTCTGTGCGCGTTCGGCCGCCATTTTATTATCCTTTGTTGTCCTGGCTGTTATGCTGGCTTCTTGATCCGGTCTGCGAGGTGCCCACCGGGGCTGCGGGTCCCGGGACGCCTGGGCGATGTCGGGAAACATTACACCGGCAAAGGGCGGGCCGATGCAAGGGCGCGGCCGCGGCCCCCGGTGACGAAAGCGCCGCCCTCATCAGGACTTCCACAGGGCGGGACACGCCTCAGGGGCCGATGCCGAGCGACTTCAACTTCCGGTGGAGAGCCGAGCGCTCCATGCCGATGAATTCGGCCGTCCGCGAGATGTTGCCGGAGAAGCGGGCGATCTGGGCGACGAGATACTCGCGCTCGAAGATCTCGCGGGCCTCGCGCAGCGCCAGGCTCATCAGCTTCTCGCCGCCCGAGCCCGCGGGCGTGGTCGGCACGAGCGCGCCGATCTCTGAGGGCAGCATCTCGGAGGTGACCTCCTGCTCCGGGTCGGCCTGGGTCAGGATCATCAGCCGCTCGACGTTGTTCTTGAGCTGGCGGATGTTGCCCGGCCAGTTGTGCGACTGCAGCACCGCCATCGCGTCCTCGGCGATGCGGCGCTTCGGGAGCCCGGTCTGGGCCGAGATGTTGTCCATGAAGAACTGGATCAGCTCGGGCACGTCCTCGCGTCGCTCGGAGAGCGCCGGCACCCGGATCGGCACCACCGAGAGGCGGTGGAACAGATCCTCGCGGAAGCGGCCGGCGGCTATCTCCTCCGCGAGATCCTTCGAGGAGGACGAGATGATGCGGACATCCACGTGCACCCGGGTGGTCCCGCCGACCCTTTGAAAATTCTGGTCCACGAGGACGCGCAGGATGCGGTTCTGCGTCTCGCGCGGCATGTCGGCCACCTCGTCGAGGTAGAGCGTGCCGCCGTGCGCCTCCTCCAGCGCGCCGACGCGCCGGCCCGCCTCGCCCTCGACGCCGAACAGCTCCGCCTCCATCGTCTCGGGCAGGATCGCGGCGGCGTTCAGGAGCACGAAGGGGCCGTTGGCCCGCGCCGACGCCCGGTGCAGCGAGCGTGCGGCGAGTTCCTTGCCGGAGCCCAGCGCGCCGGTGATCATCACCCGGGCGTTGGTGGGGGCCACGCGCTCGATGGTCTGGCGCAGCTGGTTGGCCGTCACCGAGGCGCCGACGATGCGGCTGGCGTGGCCCGAGCGCGCCTTGAGGTCGCGCACCTCGCGCTTGAGGCGGGAGGCCTCCAGCGCCCGCTCGGCCACGAGGATCAGCCGGTCGGCCTTGAACGGCTTCTCGATGAAGTCGTAGGCGCCCGCCTTGATCGCCGAGACCGCGGTCTCGATGTTGCCGTGGCCCGAGATCATCACCACCGGCAGGTCGGGATGGCCGGCCTTGATCAGGTCGAGCACCTGCAGCCCGTCGAGGCGGGAGCCCTGCAGCCAGATGTCGAGGAAGACGAGATGGGGGCGGCGCGCCTCGATGGCGGCCAGCGCCTCGTCGGAGCCGCCGGCCGTGCGGCAGCGATGGCCCTCGTCGTCGAGGATGCCCGCCACGAGGTCGCGGATGTCGGCCTCGTCGTCCACGATCAGGATATCGGCGCTCATCTGGTGATCTCCGCGATCTGGGGGGCCGTCCGCGCGGCGCCCTTCTCCACTGTCGTGGACGTTTCTGTCTCGGTGGCAGCCGGTCCGGCGCCCGCTTGTGCCGTCGGGCCCGCGGCCGCGTCGGTGGCTTGCGCGCGCGGCACCCGCATGCGCACCTGGCCGCCGCGGCCGGTCGGGTTGTCGTTGAGTTCGATCCCCCCGCCGTGCTCCTCCAGCACCTTGCTGACGATGGCGAGCCCGAGGCCCGTCCCGCCTTCGCGGGTCGTCATGTAGGGCTCGAGCAGGCGCTGGCGCCCCTCGGCGGGAAATCCCTTGCCGTTATCCGTGATGCTGATGAGGGCGAAGCCCTCCTCCACCGCGAGGTCGAGGCTGATCCGGCCCTTGCCGAGGATCGCCTCGGGCACCTCGATCACCGCCTCGACGGCATTCTTCAGGATGTTGGTGATGGCCTGGGACAGGAGCCGGATGTCGAAGGCGGCGGTGATGCGCTCGGCGCCGTCCCGCGTCGAGAAGGCGAAGTCGATCTCGGGGTGCGCCACGCGCATCATGAACAGGTTCTGCTTGGCGATCTCGGTGAGGTCGTTCTCGGCGATCGCGGGCTTGGGCATCCTGGCGAAGGAGGAGAACTCGTCGACCATGCGCTTGATCTCGTCGACCTGGCGCACGATCGTGGCCGTGCACTGGTCGAAGACCTCGCGGTCGGCGGTGATGACCTTGCCGTATTTGCGCCGGATGCGCTCGGCCGAGAGCTGGATCGGCGTCAGCGGGTTCTTGATCTCGTGGGCGATGCGGCGGGCCACGTCCGCCCAGGCGGAGGTGCGCTGGGCCGAGACGAGGTCGGTGATGTCGTCGAGCGTCACCACGTAGCCGCGGGCGGTGCCGTGGGCCTGCTCGCTCGTCACCCGCACCGTCACGGTGCGCTCGCGCCCCGCCCGGGTCAGCTGGATCTGCTGCTGCACGGCGCGCTGCCGGCTCTCGCCCTCGGCGAGGACGGGTGCGAGTTCCGGCACGGCCTGGGCCAGCCGCTGCCCGACCAGCGCCTCGCCCGCGAGATCGAGCATCCGCTCGGCGGCCGGGTTGGCGATGGTGGCGAAGCCGCCCGCGTCGATGCCGATCACGCCCGGCGAGACGCCCGAGAGAACGGCCTCTGTGAAGCGGCGGCGGCTGTCGATCAGTTCGTTGGCCGCGGTCAGCCCGTCGTGCTGGCGGCGCAGCTCCTGCGTCATCTTGTTGAAGCTGGCGCCCAGATGCGCGAGGTCGCCGTCGGATTTGCGGGCCGGGACCTGGGCGTAGAAATTGCCCGACGCGACTTGGTCGGCGGCGTTGATGAGCCGGCGGATCGGCGCGACGAAGCGGTTGGCGAAGTTCATGCCGAACCACACCGCCGAGAGCAGGGCGATCAGCGCGATCAGCACGAAGATCGACGCGAAGGTGATCTGGATCTGGCGCCTGAGCGAATCGTAGGTGAGGTACTCGGCCGCCGCCGCCCGCGAGACGCCCGGGAACTCGATGGCGAGCTGGCTCACCTCCCGCTGCACCATCAGCACGGCGTCGTCGTAGGCCGGCATGCGCAGGAGCGCGGCGAAGACCCGGCCCTCGGTGGGCAGCAGGCAGATCGGATCGTTCGACTTTGCCGCCTCCTCGAAGGCCGCCGCCGAGGGCAGGCGCGTGGCCTTCAGCACGTCGATCTTGGCGCGGGCCACCACCTCGGTCGGGCCTCGCATGATCTGGGCGACCGGCAGGCCGAGATTGGTCGCGCGCGTCGTCAGGAAGTTCTCGAACCAGTCGCGGTTCACGTCGAAGTTCGGCCGGGCCCGCGTCAGATCGTCGTTGAGGATGCGGATCTCGCGGGCGAGGCTCTGGCACTGGTTCTCCTGGTAGGCGTCGGCCACCTCCACGGATTTCAGCACCACGTCGCGTACCCGGTCGGTGAAGCCGAGCGAGAGGCCGCGGTCGATCGTGATCGAGGCCACGACCGCCAGCAGGATCGTGGGCAGGATCGCGATCAGCGAGAACAGGCCGACGATGCGGGTATGAAGGCGGGCCACCGCGGCGTTGGCCCGGCGCGCCTTCAGGAAGACGCGCGCCTCCCAGGCGATGATCACCGCCAGACCCAGCACCAGCGCGACGTTGATGGCGAGCAGCGTCACGCCGATCGTGCGCGTCGGGGTGACTTGGATGACGCCCGCCAGGATCAGGAAGGTGACGGTGGCCGAGACGAGCGCCGTGACGACGACGACCGCTCCGATCCAGCCGGGCCCGCGCGGGTCCGGCCGCGTCGCCTCGGCGCTGTCGCCGGGGGGCATCTCCTGGGTCCTGTCTCGCGTGCGCGGCATCCCCGATGCGGGGCCACAACAGTGTGGCAGAATTAATACGAATCGGGCGCCGCCTGCCGCCGCTCACGGCTTCGGGAGCGGCGGCAGGCGAAGAGGCGGTCGGCCAGATCCGGAAGCGGGCACGGTCGGCGCGGCGCGCGTTTCTCTCTGATCATGGCCCTGTGTACGACAGCGCACGTGATGCGCCCTTGCCGGCCGGTCCGGGCGCCCGACCTTGTCACCGCACGGTGCCGCTTCCCGGCGCCGCAACGGCGGAGGATGGGCGTGCTCGGCAGCGTGACGACGATCTTCGGTGGGCTCGGCGCGAGGCTGGAGCAGGCCCTCGACGCAAAGGGGGCGGACGGCTTGGCGCTGGCCGCGGCGAAGTTCTTCCCCGGCGGCCTGCCGGCCCTGATGGACGGGCTGCGTGCGGGTGGTCACGGCAGGGCCGTGGATTCCTGGATCGGGCGGGGCGCGAACGACGCGGTTCCGGCCGAGGCCTTCGCGCGGCTCCTATCGCCCGCGGTCGCCGAGGCCTTCGCCCGTGATCTGGGGCTGCGGCCCGAGCGGGTGCCGGTGGCGCTCGCCCAATTCCTCCCTGCCGCGGTCGATCGCGAGAGCCCGGACGGAGAGCTCCGCCCGCAGCCGCAGTTCAGCACGCAGGCGATGCCGGGCAGGCCGGACACGACCGGGGCGACCCGGGCCGCGAAGATCGCGGCGGAGTAGCGGATAGGAGCCGGGAATAGGGCCCGACGGTCGGCCGCGCTCCCTCCCCTCTGCGGAGGAGGGACGGTGCGCGGCGGTCGGTGGCCGCGCTACTGCGCAGCCGGCACCGGCACGCCCTGCGGGCCGCTCGTCGTCGCGGGCGCCACGGCGAGTTCGGGGTAGGGCTCCACCACGTGCGCGCCGCCCATCGGCTTGCTCTGGCCGTTGTGGCAGGTGGCGCAGTTGAGCTTCGGCGCGTCGCCCTTGGGGCCGAGGCGGTTGGCTGGGAATACCCCCGTCAGCGGCGTCAGGTAGTCCGCGTTGAGGTCGCGCACCATCCGGATGCCGTGCCAGGCGAGCGTCCGCTGCGGCGTGCTCTGCGACCACTCGGCCACCGCCCGGGTGTTGTGGCAGTAGGTGCAGTTCACCCCGAGCGATTCCGACATGTGGATCATCAGCGCGAAGGTGCGCTCGGCCGACTGGATCGGCTTGCCGGGGCTCCCGGGCAGGGCCGTCGTGGCGTTCACCCGGATCGCGCCCTGGTCCGCCTCGGGCTTGGCCAGGAAGTCCTGCAGGTAAGTGTAGGGCAGCGAGGCCAGCCCCGTGGAAGGCGTGGCGAGGTTCTGGCCGTTGTTGCGGGCGATGAAGCCCCGTGTCGGGCTCGGGGCATCGAACCAGATCTGGGCCGGCACCCGGTTGCCGCGGTGGCAGGTGTAGCAGGTCACGCCCGCCTCGCCGACATGCTTCTCCTTCCAGGCCGTGTTGATGTGCTGGGTCATCTGCAGCATCCGGCGGGCGACCCGCTTCTGGTACAGGCTGTCGTCCGCCATGTTCTCGGTGTTGTGGCAGTAGGTGCAGCCCTGTTGGGGTGAGACCCACTCGGTCATCGAGACCATCAGGCGGTTGAACTCTTCGACCGGCAGGTCCTGGAGCACCTTCACGTTCTCGTAGACCGCGCCGGCCTTGTCGGTGCCCGCCTCGACCGGGTCGGCCGGCGTCGGGGCGAGGTTGGCCGCCTTGATCTCCGCGGCCCCGGCCCGGGTCTGGATGATGTCCATGCCGGTGCCGCGGAAGCCGTGCTGCTGGTTGACCATGGGGGGGCGCGTCCAGCCCGCCGTGCCGAACTGCGCGATCGTGAGGAAGAGGGCCACGACGCCCGAGACGATGACGCCGATCGTCTTCATGGCGTGGCTCCCGTGGCTTTGAGGGGAAGCTTGAGGGGGTCTTGGATCGGTCCGAACACCTCCGGGTAGGCCGGCGCGACCCCGTGCTTGACCGCCCAGAGATACCAGTTGTCGACCACGGTGCCGGTGAGCAGGATGCCGATGCCGCCGGTGAGCGTGGTGAGCACCGCGAACCACCAGGCCCAGCGGTGGACCGATTCCATCGTGGCGTTGAAGCCCATGGTCCAGCGCCAGAACAGGGCGGCGCGCTCGGTCGCGGTGCCCCGATCGACGATCTGGTCGATCTCGCGCTCGGCGCCGTAGCGCGAGCAGGCCAGGATCGTGCCCCCGTGCATCGCGAAGAGCAGCGTCGACCCGTACAGGAAGACGATCGAGAGCATGTGGAAGGGGTTGTAGAAGAGGTTGCCGTAGCGCAGCGAGAAGGCCGCGGTCCAGTCGAGGTGGGGGAAGATGCCGAAGGGCACCGCTTCCGACCATGAGCCCATCATCAGCGGCCGGATGAAACCGAGCACGAGGTAGAGCCAGATGGCGCTGGCGAAGGCCCAGGGCACGTGGGTGCCGAGGCCGAGCGCCCGGGCCCGCCGGTAGAGCCTGAGCCACCAGAGCAGGATCGAGACCGTGAGGAAGAAGCCGGCGATCAGCCACCAGCCGCCCTCGTTCAAGGGCGGCAGCACCTTGAGCCCGTGCTTCGGGAGCGGCGGCTCAAGCGCCAGCCAGGGCAGCTGGCGCACGAACTGAACCGGATCCCAGTTCACGCTAGCCCACATGTTGAGCCCGATGATCTCGAAGGCGATCAGCCCGCAGGCGAGCGAGAGCGCGCCGAGATAGCCGCCGTAGATCGGCCCGACCTGGCCGTTGCCGATCAGCCCGAACAGGTAGCTGTTGAAGGGCTTGCCCACGCGTGCGTCGGCGGAGATCGGGATGCCGTGCTCCGGCACGCGCGGGCGCACCTGAACCTGGGTGAAGATGTTCTGGTAGTAGGCCACGGCCCCCTCCCCTTCAGCGCCAGACCGGAAGATTGAGCCACCAGCCCCACCATTCGGGCCAGCCGCGGGTCCAGAACGGGCCGCTGATCACGATGCAGACCGCGCTCCAGAACCCGGCCGAGAGCGCCAGGAACAGGCCGAGCCGGTGGATGCCGAGCGTGCCGATCGAGTAGCCGATCGTGTCGCGGAAGAAGGTGTCCTCGTGCTCGGGCGTCTTGACGACGTCGTCGTCCTTCGGCGGATTGGTGGACGACAGGATCAGCGAGCCGTGCAGCGCCAGCGCGAAGGTCGTGGTGAAGAAGAACGTCACCGCGAGCATGTGCGCCGGATTGTAGTGGAAGTGGAGATACTGGTATCCGGTGTTGGATACCCAGTCCAAATGGCTCAGGATGCCGTACGGGAAGCCGTAGCCCCAGGCGCCCATCAGCAGGGGCCGCACCACCACCAGCACCACGTAGGCGAAGATCGCCACCGAGAAGGCGAAGGGCACGTGGTAGCCGATGCCGAGCTTGCGGCAGATCTCGACCTCGCGCAGCGCCCAGGACGCGAAGGCCCCGATCGCGCAGATCGTGATGATCTGCCAGAGGCCGCCCTCCTTCAGGGGCGCCAGCGCCAGCCCGTATTTCAGGTCGGGCGGCGCGATGTTGATCTGCCAGATGTTCCAGGTCGGCCCGATCGCCGCCCCGTAGAGGATCAGCGCGGTGCCGAGCACCGAGAAGAAGAGCGTCGTGACCCCGAAGAAGCCGACGTAGAAGGGGCCGACCCAGAAGTCGAACAGGTCGCCGCCCAAGAGCGTGCCGCCCCGGACCCTGTATTTGCGCTCGAAGCTCAGCATCGCCATGGCGCGTCTCCTCCCGGGACGGGCTTTTCAGACCGTGCGCGTGGGGTGGTCGTGTGGGCCGCGGCGCCGGGGCGCCGCGGCCGGTCGGTCAGGCCGGCATCTGCGGCAGGACGAGGCTCTGCGCCTGGGCGGCGCGCTTGGGCCCCTCCAGCCAGTTGAACCGGTCCGTCGAGAGCAGGATGAAGTGGATCAGGAGCGCCAGCACGAACAGGAAGGTGAACAGGGCCACCAGGGTGCGGCGCGGGTCGAACAGGAGCCAGACCTTGTGCATCGTCTCCCCCCTCAGCCGACGAGTGTGATGAGGGCGCGGACGGTCTCGCCCGCCCCCTCAAGGGACGCGTAGCCCTGCGGGCCGGGCAGCCAGGGCCGCCACAGCCAGACCAGGATATGGGCCACCACGGCGATCGCCGTGAAGACGATGAAGCTCGTCAGGAAGATCGCGTGGAACTCCTTGGCCTCCGCTTCCGTCAGCCCGGACAGGCTGCTCGGTCTTTCCAGATGTGTTCCGCTCTGCGTTGCGGACTGCGTTCCGCTTGCCATCGGTCGAACCTCCGTTGTTGGCCGCCCCGTTGGAGGGCGGCGGACCCCGCCGGAACCCGAGGCGATCCCGGCGGGCCTTCCCCGGATCCACCGGACGGAAGCGTCGCGGGGCCGCTAGGGCGGCCCGGAACTCTCGGGGTGAGCGTCACCCCATGAAGGCGAAGGGTACGGCCTGGGCGGCCATCGCCCGGGCCTCGCCGAACACCGTGCGGCGGGGCGCGAGCGCAGGCCGCGTCGGACCGCGCAGCCGCTGGACCAGGGCCGCTGCCAGGAAGAGCGGGTAGGTCAGCCCGAGCAGGATGCGGAACTGCACGGCCTCCCGGTGCAGGCGGGCCGTGTCGGGCATCGGTCTCAGCATGGCGCGGGTCTCCGGCGGGGGGATGCGCCGGGCCGCGGGGGCCGGGCGCGCGGGAAGGGGAAGCGCGGGAAGCGGGAGCGCGGCGCTCATGCGGGGGCCTCCGCGCGCGCGCCCTCGACATGGGCTGCCGCGACCCGCGCCGCGCCGCGACGGCGGGCGATGCGCTCGGCGGCGT
>NZ_BPQM01000085.1 GCF_022179245.1 Methylobacterium gregans | reverse complement strand
GCCACGGGACCTTTCGCCTACAGGCGGTAATGCGCCGAGATCCGCGAAAGGTTGATGTTGTAGTACGGATCGGCCCTGAGCTCCGCGCCCCAGCGCTCCTGCATCACCGCGGTCTCGGCCTGGAAGCGGGCACGCTTCTCGGGCGTGTCCTCAGGCCCGCGGCTCTTCGATTCGTGGTGGACCAGCCTGGCGAAAGGCGTCCACAGGATGCGGTAGCCGGACGCCCTTATCCTCAGGCACAGGTCAATGTCGTTGAAGGCGACCTTCAGCCTTTCCGCGTCGAAACCGCCGACTTCGCGAAAGACTTCCGCCCGCATGGCGAGGCAGGCCCCCGTCACCGCCGAGACCTCCTGCACCAGCACCATCCGCGCGAAGTAGCCGGGATCCTCCTCCGGCAGGCCGAGATGGCCGTGGCCCGCAACACCCCCGATGCCGAGCACCACGCCCCCGTGCTGCACCGTGCGATCCGGATAGAGGAGCTTGGCGCCGACCGCCCCGATCTCCGGCCGCGCGGCCTGCGACACGAGTTCGGTGAGCCAGCCCGGCTCGATCACCTCGACGTCGTTGTTCAGGAAGAGCAGTACCGCTCCGCTCGCCGCCGCGGCGCCGCGGTTCGACAGGTCCGAGAAGTTGAAAGGCCCAGGTGCCGCTACGACGCACAGGCGCCGGTCGCCTCTGTAGGCCTCGAAGAGGGCTCGCGTTTCCGGCTCGCGGCTATCGTTGTCGACGACAATCACCTCGATGTCGCGATAGTCCGTCGCGCCGAACAATCCGTCGAGGGTGACGCGCAGGAGTTCGGCCCGGTCCCGGGTCGGGATGATCACCGAGACGCGGGGCGCGGGATCCGGCAGTGGCCGGATCACGCGGATGAAGCCGTGCGGTCCACGCTCGGCGCGCGCGCCCTGGCGCTCCGCTACCTCGGCGACCGCCCGCAGCCGCGCCGCCTCGGTACGGGCGAGCGCCCGGTCCGAAAAGGTGCCGGAGCCGCCTGCCGCTCGCCAGTGATAGAGCACCATCGGGATGTGCCGAATCCGTGCGGGATCCAGGTGCTCGGTCAGGCGCAGCAACAGGTCATGGTCCTGGCTGCCCTCGAAACCGGGGCGCAGGCCGCCGTGCGCCCGGACCGCCTCCGTGCGGATGACCGTCAGATGGTTGATGTAGTTCTGTCCGTAGAGCAGTTCACGGTCGAAATCCGACTTGAAATGCGGCTCGAAGCGGCGCCCGCGCCCCTCGATCTTGTCCTCGTCGCTGTAGATCAGTACCAGATCTGGATCGTCGCGGAGCGCGCGGGCGACCTCGTAGAGCGCCTGCTCCGGAAGCGCGTCGTCGTGGTCCATGAAGGCCAAGAGCGTGCCCTGCGCCAGCGCCAGGGCGTCGTTGGTGGCACGAGCGATATGGCCGTTCTCGGCGCGCCGGACCACCCGGATGCGGGGATCGCGGGCAGCGAGCCGGTCGATCAAGCGCACGACCGCGGGTTTGCGCGAGGCGTCGTCGCAGAGGCACAGCTCCCAGCGCGGGTAGATTTGGGCCTGGAGCGAGCGGATCGCCGCGGCCAGCACCCGCGGCGCCGGATCGTGTACGGGCATCAGCACCGAGATCAGCGGTGCCGCCTCCCACCCCGCGACCTCCGTCCGGATGCGAGCGCGGTCAGCGGGACCGAGCGTGGCACTGCGACGAATCCAGGCACCGTAGCCGGTCTCGCGCCGGTGCCGGAGCGCGCGGTCGAGAAAGGCGCGCCCGCGTACCCGTTTGCCGAGGCTGCGCCAGAAGGCGGCCCGCAGGGTCAGGGCTGGATCGCGCAGCAATCCGCGACCGAGGAGGGCGGGGCGGGACCGCCGGCGCAGCTCGATCCGCTGGAGCGAGAGCGGGCGGCCCGGCACGAGCCCGGTGATGCGGAGCGCGCGCACGTCCTCCGGCAGCCGACCGGTCCAAGCGAAGACACCGCCGCCGAGCGCCTCCTCGGCGAGCGGCGCGCCTGGCCGCCCGGACTCGCCCGCTACGAAGCTCATGAGCAGGCGGGCATTGCGCGCCGCACCCGGATCGTCGGTGAGGATGATGGTGACCCAGGCGCCGCCGAGACCCGCGAGGTCGAGGCACAGGCCGTCCGCTTCGCGGCGCAGGGGCATGGGCCGCGGTCGCCCGAGACCGGTGAGGAGAGCGTCCGGCCCCACGCTCAGCGCGCCCAGCCCTTGGCCAGGGAGGCGGTCACCGCGTCCGCCATGGCGATGTCGAAGACCAGCATGGAATCCACGGCCCGTACGGCCCGCAGGCGCTCGGCCAGCGCCAGCGTCTCGGCCGGGATGGGCGCGGGCGTCGGGATCGGACCCTCGATCCCGAGCCGGTCGAATAAGGTCGAGGCGAACGCGTCGAAATAGTCGCGGTGGCCCACGATGGCGACGCGCGCCAGGATCTCGATGGCGACGATCGAGTTGCCGGGGTTGAGCGGATCGTCGGGCAGGCGTGTGCCGAGTTGGCGCGTCAGCGGGTTGTAGAGCAGGTAGTAGGCCGGTTCCGGCAGCATGCGGAAGAAGCGCTTGAGGCTGCGCGCATCGGTGTAGTCGTACTCGGCGCTGAACTGCGCGGCTTCCGCGAAGCGTCCAAGGCGCCAAGCGCGGGCAGGGTCGTTCGCCACGGGCGCCTGCGCTTTCAGCCAGAGCATCCGGGTCGCCATCTCGACGTAGGGGTCGTGCAGCAGGATCGCCGCGACCGCGACATCGGGGGTGAAATGGCCCTCGTAGCGCGGCACCGTGACGGCGCCGGCGAGCAGCGCCGAGGCGACGTAGCGGCAGCCGAAGATGCTGGTGAGAATCTCGTCGGAGAGCCGCTCCAGGCCGAAATGGGCCTGCTGGAAATACGGGAACAGCGCCGCCTGGAGCACGCTGTCGGGCTGGATGCTGGTGTTGATCAGCATGACGCGCTCGGGAACGAGCCCGGCCTGCGGCGCCCGGCGGTAGATCAGGACGTTGGTATCTGCGTCGTAGAGCTCGATCCGCGGCAGGACGGCGATGCCGGGCACCTCCGCGTCCGTCAGCTCGAAGGTACATTGTCCGGTGGAGTGCCAGCCGTTCTGCTTGAACACGATGTCGGTGTGGGCGGCCTCGACCTCGGCGAGGCGACGACCGTCGACCGCCACCGCGACCCGGCTGATCGCGAGGGGATTGTCCGGGACGATCCACCCCCGGATCCTGTCGCCGTTATCGTAATCGATGAAGAAACGCATGTCCTGTCGCTGCGGCCCCGGCGGGGCTGACCCGCCGCCGGTCGTGAGGCCGGCCGGAGGGCGCATAGCGCATTTTCAGGACCGGTGCAGCGTTCCGTGCGATCGATGCCGGTTCAAGCGCACCGACGAAAAACCCGCTTGCGCGGTCGGAGAGCAGTCGCTATAGCCCCGTCTCACCGGAGCCGAGCTGCTCCGGACCGGGCGCGTAGCTCAGCGGGAGAGCACTACCTTGACATGGTAGGGGTCACAGGTTCGATCCCTGTCGCGCCCACCATCCTAAACATCTAGGATGATTGACGAATTTGGGGCCCCGGGAACGGGGCCTTTTTCGTTGGGTTGGAAACCGGGTCGGAAACCCGAGTGCGTAAGGCGAGACGCACAGGTGCGACAGGGTTGTTGGTGACACGCGACCCTTGCGACGAGATCCTCTCAAGCCTCGCCGACAAGATCACATTGACCTGGCTTGTCGCCGTAGGGCTTTGCACAGCCAAGCGGCGGGTCCCGCTGCAGGTCTATGACAAAAGTTCCGGCACCTTCGACATCCGGCCGCTATCGGATGGCGGTGTAAGATAGCTCGTGGCGCACCGGCGGTCCGTGGCGACCGCACAGTCCGCCCCTGCATCTCGCGACCTCAACCGGACCGGCATCGATCCCCGCGCTCGTGCGATCGGGTCCCGCGGGCTTCGCGCCGTTGTCTCATCGGCGAGGTTGCTTCATCCTTGATCGAAAGGGGGCGTCCCCTTCGCCAGGGGAGGGGGATTATGGCCGGCCAGAAGGTTGCCTTTGTCGCGTACTCGTCCCGTGACCCGGCCGTGGCAGGGCTAATCTTAGAAGGCGTCAGGCATGCGAATGCGGTCTCCGCTCAGCCTGTCCGCTACGAGCCATGGGTTTTCAACGACATCGCGGGCAATCCACTGATCTCCCCGATCCTCGCGAAGATCGACGAGGCGCCCTTCGTCGTCGCTGACATCAGCTATCTCAACCTGAACGTGGTCTACGAAGTGGGGTTCACGGTCGGACGCGGCAAGCGCGCGTTCCTGATCCGGCATTCTGGGACGGTCGGAGACCGCGGCGTCGCGAAGGAGGCGGGCATCTTCGATACCCTGGGCTATCACGAGTACGGCTCGGCGGATGACCTAAGGAACCGGCTCACGAGCCACGTCGACGAGGCCGCGCTGCCCTTCAACCTCACGCTCGACCGCAAGGCCCCGGTCTACCTCATCGAGCCACCGACCCGGACGGCCGCGGCGATCATGGTAGTCTCTCGGGTGAAGAAGGCTGGCTACCGCTACCGCAGCTTCATGCCGACCGAGGACACCCGGTTGGCCGCGGCGGACGCGGTCCGGCAGGTCTCGGCCTCGGCCGGCATCGTCCTCCTGCTGCAGCAGCCTGAGCTGGAGGGCGCTGAAGTTCACAATGTGCGAGCATTGTTCGTCGCGGGCCTCGCTCACGGGATGGGCAAGCCGACCCTGATCCTGTGCCCGGCGGGCTATGACGCTCCCCTCGACATCCGGGACGCCGTACGCACGTACCGCTTTCCGGACGACATCACTGACCGGGTCGCGGATTTCTGTCCGAGCATCAACGACCACTTGCAACAGGCGGACACGTCCCCAATCGAGACCGGCGGGCTGTTGCAGAGCATGTCAATCGGGGACCCGACCGCTGAGAACGAGATGACGACACTGTCGCAGTACTTCCTCAAGACCAGTCAGTACGACCGGGCCCTGCGGGGCGACGTGAACCTCGTGGTTGGCCGCAAGGGATCGGGCAAGACCGCACTCTTCATCCGCGTCCGTGACAAGATCCGGGCGGACAAGCGCAACATCGTGGTCGACCTCAAGCCCGAGGGCTACCAGCTGCTCAAGCTCAAGGACGACATCCTCTCCTACCTGACCGAGGGCGCGCGCCAACACTTGATTACCGCGTTCTGGGAGTACCTCATCCTGTTGGAGGTCACCTATAAGCTCCTAGAAAAGGACCGAGGGACCTACAAATTTAATCACGAAATCAACGCATTATACCTTGAGCTCGATGCGGCCTACCGCGTGGACAACTTTTCGGCCGAGGGCGATTTCTCCGAGCGGCTGCTGACGCTGTCACAACGGATTGGCGACCAGTACGCCGCCCGGTACGGCCACGAAGACGGGCGGAAGCTAACCTCGCAGCAGGTCACCGAGCTGCTTTACACCCACGACCTTCGTGCCCTGCGGGACCGGGTATCGCGTTACTTGGAAAAGAAGGGGACTGTCTGGGTCCTATTTGACAATTTGGACAAGGGCTGGTCCACCCAGGGCGTCGACGTGATCGATGCCATTGCGCTGCGCTGTTTGATCGACGCGGGCCGTAAGGTCGAACGGGAGATGCAGCGCGCCGGCCACCAGTTCCGCTGCATCGTGTTCGTGCGTAACGACGTCTACGAGCACCTCATGGCCAACTCGGCCGATTACGGCAAGGAGATGCGGGCAACCCTCGACTGGACCGATCCGGACCTGCTGCGCGAGATGCTGCGCTTGCGCCTGGTCTCCGGCCTCGACGGGAAAGCGGCAGAGGTATCGTTCGAGCAGATCTGGCCGACTATCTGCGCCTCCCACTTCCGGGGGGAGGAGAGTTCGGCCTTCATTATCGAGCGCTCGCTCATGCGGCCACGCAACGTCCTGAAAATTTTCAACCACGCCCGAGGCTTTGCCACAAACTTCAGCCGCCTCCGGATCAGCGAGGAGGACATCCAGAAGGGGATGCGGGCCTACTCGCAGGATCTGCTAATCGAGCTTGACAGAGAACTTAGCGACGTGCAGCCCGCGGCAAAGGACCTGCTCTACCACTTCATCGACGCTCCGAGCGTGCTCGACGCCGCCGCGCTGGGGCGCATTGTAGAGGAGGCGGGCATCGAGGCGGCGGGCGCAGAGGGCGTGACCGACTTCCTGCTCTACTATGGGGTTCTCGGCGTCCGGACCGGGGACACTGACTTCTTCATATTCAACGTCGCCTACGACCTCAAGGCGCTGAAGATCCGGGCCAAGCGCGGGGGGGCCAACACGCTTTACCTTATCAATCCGGCATTCGGACCGGCTCTCGGTTTGAAGGAGTTCAAGGACAGCGTCGTCGATCTCGATGAGCCGGCCCTGCCGCTCTGACGCCGGCGGACGCCCGGACTGAGGCCCCGCCCTTACGTTCAAGATATCTCGCGTTACGCCCGCTTATGTGCAGGATATGACGTCCCCCGACGCTCGGCGGGCCAGCCGTATGCGCAACCGCCCGGGCTTGCCGCCGTCCCGACCGGGTGACCCCTGATGGCCGGAAAACACGACCCGTCGGCAGGGTATCGGGTAGCGCTAACCCGATACCTCGCGCGCGAACGAACCGGGCCACTGCCAGGCTGTTATGTCACCGGTCCGGTCTGGCCCCGTCGGGCGTCGATGGCCGCGAGGCGGCTTGGAAGCCGGTGCTTCGGCGGGCTAGCCTTCCGACGATACGAACTCGGCGCCGGCCGGCGCACGCCTCATCACCGACGTGACTTGGCCTCCACGACCTTGAGCGACCACGATGGACGGGCAGCCCGAGACGACCACGAGCCCTGACGCGACCCGTCCTGCGCGGGGCGGACCGGCCAAGCCGCAGATCGGGTTCCACCATCGCGACGCGGTGCGCCTCCTGTACATCCTGGCACTCGGGAGCGAGGAGGCCGCACATGATAGTCGCATCTTCCGCTGCGAGAAGCGGGCGATGGCCATCGACTTCCTCGTCCGCTACCCGGATTACCTGGCCGACGAGCTCCTGACCCGCTTCGAGACCGAGGGCGATCCTGCCGGCCTGGATGCCGCGTCCGACATCTTCGACGCCGACGAGCCGGACCTTCGCACGGTTGCGATGGTTCGCTGGCGCCGCGGGGCCTTCCAGAACATCGAGATGCCGCTCTCGATCCTCGCGGCGCATGGCTTGGTGCGTCCGCTGAAGCAGACCGCCGGGCAGCGCCGGCACGACTTCATCGTCCTTCCGGCCGCGTTCGCGTTCATCGAGCGGATCGAGCGCGAGCAGCCGAGCCTTGGCTGGTACAGGTCGCGGGTCGAGCTTGTAATGACGCTGACCGGCTTCCGGAGCGGCTCCGACCTGAAGGGCGACCAGTACCTCCATCCCGAGTACCGCGACGCCCGCCATGGGACCGAGATCCCGTCCATCAAGGAGCGCGTCCTGGCCCGGCTCCGGAGCCTCAGAGGACGATAATGAGCACGCAAGCCACGGCAGCGGAGTGGATCGAAGCCATCGCCGGAAAGGCATTTCTGCCGGTGCCGGTCGTGCAGGAGGTGCTCGACCGGCACGCCGTCGAGCCGCAATCCACCTTGCCCCGAAGAAAGAGCCTCCGCATCCGCTCCGTCACGCTGGAGGGTGTCAAGGAGGGCACCGTCGCCGACGGCCCGTTCGGCCGGACCTTCACCTTCGGTCCCGGGCTCTGGGCCATCGTTTCGGACCAGAACTTCAGGGGCAAGTCGACCCTGCTGGGCGTGATCCAAGGGGGCATCCGCGGCGACATCCACGAACGCGTGAAGCCGGACGTGTGGCGATGGCTGAGCAAGGCGGAGGTCGTCTTCGAGGCCAACGGCATCGGCCATCGGCTCCTCGTCACGAAGGATGCGGGCGACCCCGACAAGGGCGCGGCCGGCAGCTTCAGCCGCGAACAGGACGGCGGGTGGTTCACCCTGTACGAGGGCACGGTCGGGAAGCCCTTAGAACGCGCCGTCGAGGACGCCATGCTGGCGGAGTTCGGGTTCGCCAGGTTCCACGCCCACAACGAGAAGGACGGCAGCCACACCCATGGCTGGCCGGTCATCGCGTCGGCGCTATTCGTCGACGGTCCAGGCAAGGCCGTGTTCGGCGAGCTGCTGGTCGATGCCATCCCGCTGAGGCTGCTGCAGATGTTCATGGGCCTGCCGTGGGTCAGCACCTACACGGCTGCCGCGACGGCGCTGAGGCGGTTGAGGGCGACGAAGGCCGAGCGTCCCACCGCCTCTCGCGGCCTCGGGAACAGGCTCCGGACTAGCCTCGACGCGGTCGACGCCTCTCTTTCGTCCGCGCGCGGCCGGGTCCGCCCCGGGCCCGACCGTGCCGTCCTGCGGGCCACGATGCTGGAGCAGGACCGTCGGCTGCTGGCCCTGCGCGAGCGGGTCGAGGAGACGCGGCAGGAAGCGGTCAGGGTGGACCGCCAGTTGCAGGGCGCGACGACCCTGCTCCTCGAAACGCGGAGGGCCTTGCAGCAACTCAGGGACGAGCGAGCGGCCGGCCTGGTGCTCCGGACCTTGCGCCCCGTCTGCTGCCCCTCGTGCGATGCCGGCATCGACCACGACCGGCACTCGCGGGCGGACGAGGGCTCGACCTGCGCCTTGTGCGGCACGCGCCAGGCACCGGACGAGGACGAGGACGCGTTGCGGCTGGAGGAGTTGCAGCGGGACGTCGATGACGTTGAGGCCAATGTCGCGGAACTGAGCGCCCAGGCGACCGAGGCGCAGGCATCGCAGCGGGGGACCGAGGCGGAGCTTTCCAAGGCCATCGAGGCGTCGCGCGCCACCGAAGCCGCTTTGCGGGCTAAGGGCTCCGCCGACCTAGAGATGGAGATCCGGGGCCTTGAGGCCCAGCGCGAGCAACTCCTCGCGCTGATCGCGGCCGAGGAGGAAGAGGAGGAGAAGGAAGAGGCCGCCGCCGCCGGCGCCCATGACGAGGCAGTGCTCCAGACGGCCGAGGAGGTGACCAAGGATCTCTACGACGGGCTCGCGCGCGAGATCCTCGCCGACGTGTCGAGGGAGATCACAACGCTGTCCCGTTCGTTCGGCGTCCAGAACATCGAGAGCATGGACTGGGGCACCGGAGGGGCGATGCGGATCGTGCAGGGCAAGGCCCCGACCAGCTTCGGGAGGCTGTCCGCGGGCGAGAACCTGCGCGTGCGCATCGCGGCGGCGCTCGCCGTGATCGAGGTGGCCCGGCAACGCATGTACGGCCGGCACCCGGGCCTGCTGGTCTTGGATAGCCCGGGCGCGCAGGAGATGGCGCCTGCCGACTTCGCCGCGTTGCTGTCGCGCGTGCACGAGGCTATCCAGAGCGCGGGGGACATCCAGATCATCGTCGGCGCCCGTGCGGACTCGACGCTCCTCGACGTTGTCCCATGCGATCACGTGACCCACGCTCAGGGCGAGCGATTCCTTTTCTGAGCCTGGCTCCGTGGCGACGTCCGACCTGATCAGACGCCTTCTCGACGACGGCGACGCGCAAGACCTCGGCGACATCCCGGTCGACGAGCTCGCCGCGGCGGTCGCCGACCATGCGGCGGAAGTCGAGGGCGCGCGCCTCTTCGTCATCCTCGCCGAACACCCGCGAGCCGAGGCGATGAAGAAGGCCCTGGTCGCGGTGGCGCAGAACGCCGACGTGCTCGCCATGATGGAGATCGCGTCCTGGCTTGGGCGCGGCGGGCAGGTTCCGATATCGCACCGCCAAGGGCTCGGCCGGGTTTTCCTGGAACGGGCCGCCGACAAGTCAACCGACTATGGAACCCGCTCCCAGGCGCTGAAGGCGGCGATGATCATGGCCCAGTCGGAGCGGTCGCTGCTCCGGCGCCTCCAAGCCGACCTCCTCGATCTCGACCCGTCGGACGACGGCATCTACCTCCGCCATGCGGCCAGGGTTGCCGGGGCCGTGCTGGCCCATGAGCCCGCCGACGACCTGCGCCACAAGCTGACGGAACTCGCGGATGTCGAGGACGCGGAGGACGAGGCCGCGGTCGAGCTCGGCCTGGATGCGCTGAGGACGGGGCTCGGCGCCACCACGCCGGAAACGGCGCTCGACGCCTTCGGGCGCGCCCGGGTCTGGTTCGCGCGTGCCGAGGACGCGACCGAGACGCGCCTCGATGCCCGGCTTTACCGGAACTGCCTCGACATGCTGGTGGCCTTCCAGGAAGGCCGTACCGGCGGGGATCTCCCGGACCGGATCGACACCGTCACGCGGTCGGCCTTCGAGTACACCGCCTTCCTCACGGTGAATGACCGCGAGCCCGAGACGTTGTCCTGGCTCGCGGCGAAGGACCTCGAACGCGTCCACTGGACTTCGCTCGCGCTCCGCCTCGGGGCAGTCGCGGACAAGGTCTCCCGCTCGGCGTGGCTCAAGGTCGCCGCGGTCATGGAGGAGGAGCTCCTGTCCGTCTATGCGGCGAGCCGGACCATGTTCCGGCGCGGCTCTGAAGGCGGGCTGGAGCAGGTCGTGCGCCCGAGGATCGTGGGCGCGATGCAGCGCGAGCTTCGCTCCCTGGACATCCTGGAGCACTGGATAGAAGAGAACGCCGGGTCCGCTTACCTGCCGGAGGCGAGGTCCCTCGGGGACCTCGTGGGCCAAGCCCGGGAGGACCTCGTCACCCACCGCCCTTCCGGGGCGGCGGACGGGAGCTCACCGACCGCCGCCATCATTGAGCACCTCCCGGCGCAGGTTCGGGAGACCGTCTCGGCCCGCATCGAGGCCGATGCCGTCACCCTGTACGACGAGACCGTATCCAGGACCGTCGACGAGGTGCTGGGAACAGCCCTTGCCGCCCTCGCCGGGAATGTCGACTACGGGGGACGGGAGGATGTCCGGAGCTTCTTCGACGTGCTGCTCCTGGAGGTCACACGCTTCGTCGTCTCGCGGTACAACCTCAGCAAGGCCACGTACCCCGGCGTCGCCTATCTCTTCAATCGTGACGCGGACAACCCGCCGCTGGAAGCCGATCTACAGCATGACTTTGTCAACTTTCTCATGGGTTCGCGGCTCGCGGAGATCTGCCGACCCGAGGCCCGGGACCTCGGCGGCGGACGCGTTGATGTCCTGTTCACCTACAGATGGATGAAGACGACGTCCGAACTGAAGCGCTCCTTCCCGAAGCTGAGGCTCAGTGACTTGGTCGACCGATACGGCCCGCAAGCCATCTCGTATCAGGGCACGAACATCGCGCTTTCCATGCTGATGGTCCTCGACCTGCATGACCGGGCCGGAGCCCAGCCCGACATACGCGACCAGATTGGCGTCCATCATCGAACCGTGGCGGACAGCTCGCTGGAGACCGCAGTCGTCCTTTTCCGGGTTCAAGGGAAGCGGCATACCCCGTCGGACGTCCCGGAAGCCGCCCTGACACCATCAGAGGCCAGCCAAGCGAGCGACGAGTAGCCCCTCGCACATGAGGTATCTGGTAGCCCTAACCGATATGGCAGCCCCTCATCGCTCTAGGTTGCTCCAGTGCGGAACTTCGATGCGTGGGAGCAATACACTCGCTGGGGCTATCATCACCAGCGTCTCAACCGACGCTGCCAGCGGCAAACCCCGACCGTTTACCATGCCTCCAAGCGGGCCTTCCCTCGGCCGGTGCCTGGGCCTATCTTAAGGGTGTGCACAAAACGACCCCTGACCTAGTGCTCAGGGATGACACATCGTGAGCGATACCGCCGGTGAGATGACCTACCCCCTGCCCTCGTGCGCAGGGATGACACCGTGTCTTTTACAGCCTTAAAGTGATCAAGACTTACCCGCCCTAGTGCGCGAGGATGTTCAGAGGGCCCCGGGGCGATGCCGGGGCTTTTCTCGTTTTAGGCCTTCCGCACGCGGGCTTGCCCCGGGCCCTGGCCGGCGCGAGGATGCGGGAACGCCCAACGATCCGGACCACCCCGAGTCCGCGCCATGCGGGAGCGCTGGCATGCCCTCAGTGATCCCGAGGTATGGGAGCGCCCCCCGGCCGATGCGCTCGCGGACGAGACGAGCTACGACGCCGAGACTGCCCTGCGGGTCCTGCGGGGCATGACACCGCCGAAGCGACGGGCCGGCTTCTTTCAGGATGGCCGCTCGGCTGCCCGACCAAGCCCGGTGCGGCATAGGCTCTTTACTCGCGGCACATAATTCCATGAGGAACCGCTGGGCGCTTTAATCGATTTCGTGAAAAATCATGAAAGGATCGCTCATGCCTAAGCTCGTTCCCTCCCGTCCAGACCCGATGCTGGATGTCCTCTCTACCTTCCGGCTCAAGCCAACCGACACGTTCAAGATCGTGTCCTCGAAGGGGGTCCTTACGATCAACCGCCGCAAGTCTACCGGTGAAGTCGAGCAAATGCGTGTTCGCGCGAAGGGTAGCTTCCAGCAGCTCACGAAGTTCGAACCTGCTCAAATCACGATAGCTGAGCGGCGCAAGCTCGAAGCCGAGATGGTCAAGTCCGGCCTCACTCAGTCTGAGGTCGCAGATCTCATTGGAGTGTCGCAGGCGACCGTCTCGCTCGACCTGAAAAAGCTCAAGAAGGCCTAATTTGATATCAACTGCGGGAGGATTCGATGGCACGAACGGAAGAGAATATTAAGGTCATTCGTGAATTGGCCAAAGCTGCCGACATCTCTGAAGCGGACTTAGTTGCGGCCTGTCGCGAGATCGTTGCTCGGGCTGACAGGCCGACTACCCAAGCGATGCTGGATACACTCAAAGCTTTCGATGCTGCTTCCGAAGACCCGCGGGACCGGCTGAAGCGAAGCATGCAATCGGGCAAACTCCCTAGTTGAGTGAGCCTGGGAGGCGGTCAGGCGGCGCGGCACTAGTCCAGGACCGCACCCTACGGTTGGGGTGGATCACCTCCATTAGGGTCAACTGCGGAGTGGCACCCGCCGCCATGCTTCCCATCCATAAATGCCTGCAGCTTCGCGGCAAGTGTAGCGGGCTGCTTGATCTCACATTCCCAGACTGTCAGCACGGACCAACCCCGAGCCTCCAGTGCTTTCTTGTTAGCAGCATCCCGAGCTTGATTGCGCTCAAGCTTCGGACGCCAATAATCCATCCGGCTCTTTGGCTTGCTCGCCCTCTTGCAGCCCTTGTGCTGATGCCAGAAGCAGCCGTGCACGAACACCGCCTTCCGACGGCCGATGAACGCGATGTCGGGCTTCCCGGGTAGGTCTTTCCTGTGCAGCCGGTACCCGTATCCCGCGAGGCGCAGGAGTTGTCGGACGAATATCTCGGGCTTGGTGTCCGTGGACTTGTTGCCCCGCATCGAGGCGCGGACGGCATCAGAGACCCCTTCCCAACGCCTGCTCGATGGGGTCACCAGATGTCCGGGATTGCCGATGCCACGGCCTTGAAGAGCGGCGGCGGCACCGCGTTGCCGATGACGCGGTAGCGGAGGCGCGTGCCGCCGGTTTCCGGGAACGTCATGTCCCCGAATCCCTGCAGGCGCGCGGCCTCGCGGTAGGAGAGGCGCCGCGCCGGGGCATCCTCGACGAAGCGCCACTCGTCGGTGCCGATGCGCTTGAGGCGGGGGCTCACGGGATGGAGGGGCGTGTGCCTGCTGTTGGCCACGATGGTCCGGCTCACCTGTCCCCAGTCTCGCCAGCGGTCCCTGGACAGGTAGTACCAGTGGAATGGTTGGTTGTCGTACTCGCCCTCTGGCCACAAGGGCAGGTCCTCGATCCGGTCGCGTATCGTTGGGCAGGACGGCAGCCCGTGAACGTCCTCCCCCGGAAGGCTGTGCGTGGGTTGGGGGAATTCGTACCGCACGCCCAGGTCCGAACGGATGCCGACGAAGAACATACGCGTCCGCTCCTGCGCGACGCCATAGGCGCGCGCATCAAGGATGGACCAGTCGACCTTGTAGCCCGCCATCCGGAAGCGCGTGAGCTGGTTCACGGCCAAGTGCTGGTTATTGGCGTTCCGCATACCAGAGACGTTCTCGACGATGAACGCCTTAGGCTTGATCTGCCGGAGCGCGCGGTCGAACTCGCGGTAGAGGTAGTTGATCTTGCGGCCCGCCTCCCTAACCCCGCCGACGCTGAAGCCTTGGCACGGATAGCAGCCCGCGAGCAGGTCCACCTCGGGGAAGCTGCGGACGTCCGCGACATTGCCGAGCACGTAATCCGTCTCGGGCAAGTTCGCGAGGTAGACGTCACGGGCATAGCCCATCGTGTCGTTGGCCATGACCACGTCGAAGCCCGCGTCGATCAGACCCCTGTCGCTGCCCCCGCAGCCGGTGAACAAAGAAACCGCCTTAGGCATCCCACCCTGCCTCGCCCGCCGAATCCGGGAAACCCGTCCAGAAGTGCATGGATTTTAGCGAACGGCCAAGCATGGCACCGCCTAGTTGCTTAACGTCGAAAACGCATCGCTGAGGTCTAGCGGCGCAACCCGAAGGTGCTATCCTGGCCGTGTGAGCGGGGGAACAAGCGTGAGGCCAGAAAGCGGCCCACCCACAGGATTCATGGAGTGGGAGCGCGCTCTCACCCATCATTTCCTCATGGTTGGGCCCGACGGCGACGCCTCGCCGATCCGCTCCTTCGAGGTCTCCGACGAGACCATCGCCCAAGCGGGTGGCCTCAGCGGACCCGACGCCCGCGAGGGGGCGATGGCATCGTTCACGCGCCACGTGGTCCAGGCCGGCGGGCTGCCGAACGCCCTGCGGCAGGGCCTACACCCGAACATGGACGCTCAAGGGTTGCCGGGGTGCTTCGCCTACCTCGTCCTGACCCTCTACGTGGCAAGCCTGCGCGGCAACGGCGAGGAGCGGAACGGCGACTTCCGGCACAAGCTGCGCCGGTTCCTGGGCAGCGAACGCTCGTTCATGGACATGCCGGGCGTGGCCGGGATGTGGGCGGGCCTCCAGCGGTGGCTGGCGCGGCGTCGGAAAACCGACGCCCGCTTCCGGGAACTCGTGTTCCCCGAGGTGCCCGTGAAGTGGTCGCACATCGGCATCAGCCTGAAATTCGCCTTTCCCACGAAGACGGACGCGACGCTCATGGCGTCGTTCCTCCAGGACAAGCCAGCCGCCGCCGGCAACCCCCTCAGGCTCCTCGCGGAGTTCGCGCCCGTGATCGACCGCGGGCGACGCTCGGCCGGCATGGTGGATGCGTTCGAGGATTTCAGGGATGCCTTCGCCGCGGGCGAACGGCTCCTGGAGGACCACCGCTTCTGGCGCCTGGTCCAAGCATGTTCCTTCGGGGATCGGCCCGAGGCATCCTCGCCCGCCTATCTCTCCTTCGGGTTCGACGAGGAGGGCCAGCCCGTCTTCTCGGCCGCCCGGGAGGACGGAACGAAGCTCTCGCCCGGGCCCCGGACGCTTTCCGAGGCCGTCTCCGACCTAACGGCGGCCGGCGGCCCGGCGGCGTCCACGCCGGCATACCTCGTCTTCCGGCAGACCGGCTTCGGGCGGTGGAGGTCGACGGACGGTTTCGAGCGCGCCGGGCCGCGCGTCCGGTTGGGACTGCCGCGCGCGGCGCACCGGCGGCTTCAGAGGGGTGGTCCGCGGTTCGTTGAGAGCGGCGGCTGGCTGTTCACCGCCGAGCCGGTCCCGGTAGCCTTGGCCGAGGAGATGGTGGCTTCCTCCGCGGCAGCCCCGTCCTCGGAGAGGCTGGCTTCCATTTCCGTCACGGGCGGGGTCCGCACCGGCGGCCTCTGGCTCGGCCGGCCGGCCTTCATGCCGTACGTCGATGCGGGTGGGTCGGAACTGCAGGTGCGGGCGGGTCCGGGCGCCGCCGGCATCGTGAGCCTGGATTGCCAGGGCCGCGGTCCCGAACGCCTGCAGGCCGGCGGTCCGGTCAGCGGCACCTGGTTCCTGGAGCCGCCGGGCGGCCGGCAGCGGTCCTGCCGCCAAATCGCTTTCGCGCCGAACGCGCAGCCGCACCGGGATGCCTTGGCCGGCGACGAAGCCGGCGAGATCCTCCTGGACTGGGCCGGGGGCTCGGCGCAAGCACGCTTCCCCGGGCAACTCCCGGCCGAAGCGGGCTGGAGCCGCGCGCAAGGCGCCATGTCGGACCTCGTTGAGGCGGTTTATGCCGGCGGGCGGCGCGGATGGGACGAAGGGGACGTGGTCGCCATCGTGGGCGAGGCTTTCGGTGACGCCGCGGATCCCTGGGCGATGCTGCGAGTGCTCAGGGATGCGACGGTCGTCCAACCCCGCCTCAGGCACCGTTGGCGCGGACGGACCTGGACGCTTCAGCCCCCGGCCCTCCTGCCGTGGGGAAACGGGGCGGTCGTGCAGGGCGCCGTCTGCGAGGCCGAGGCCGACGTCTTCCGCAAGGCCGCTGCCTCGGTCGGGGCCGTCCCCTTCCGGCTGCAGGAACCGTCCGGTCTCGCGCCTCCCCTGGCCGGATGCGTGGGTGGCGACCTGCAGTCGCTCGTGGCCCGCATGGATTGGCGGATCGAGCCCGCGCCCCGATGCCCGGCCGAGCGACCGCTCGCCTTTTGGGAAACCGACCACACGCTGCTCGGGAAGGAACCGGCCTCGCGCTGGGACTGGGACGCGGGGAAATTCGTGGCCGACGGGCGCCGCGGCGACGGGGCCGTCAGCCTGACCCGTTGGACGCAGGCCGCGAACCGCGACCACGACGTCTACCAGGTTCTCGCCGACGGACGGGAGCACCGCCTCCACTCCCGTGATGCCGCCCTTGTCCTCGCCCACTGCCTGGCGCGGCGCCCGCTGTTCACGGTCTCGGGCGGGTACCTGGAGGCCCGCGTCCGCGGCGCGTTCCTTCCCGACGCCATCGCGGCCAGGCTGCGGCTGTCGACGCTGGCGAACGCGGGCTTGACCGACGGGCGGTCCAGGTACCGCGTGACGCCTGAGGAAGCGGCGCGCGCCGCCCGCCTGCTGCCCGGGGCAGTGGCGGGCGCGGCCTGCGCAGCTGTTGGGCATGACGCCGATCGGGTAGCCTCGGTGAGGCATTCGTCCGGCCGGATTCGCGCTGCCTGGACGGGCGGCGCGCTGACGACCTTGTCGACCGGCGGGCCGGGGTGGGGGAAGGTGTCTCGATGAAGGTTCGTGACCGGGAGTACGTCGGTCGCAGCGGGCGGGGCCGCGACGCGAGCGCATTGGTCACCCCCGTGGCGGAGCGGTCCGAGGACGGGGTCTGGTCGGCCCTGGCCGACGTCAGGGCGCTGTTCCCGAAGCACGGCCAGATCGAGGTGCGCGGCATCGTCGCCAACTCGCTCAGGGAGGGCGACTGGGTCGCGTTCGGCTCGGTCCCGAACGACAGGCACGGGTCGTCCGCGAGCTTCCGCGCCGCCTCCCCCCGCCGGCTCACCCCCTTCCTGGCGGCAGGAGGCGAGGTCTCG